>DATBFY010000599.1:0-7299 GCA_036558265.1 Tepidisphaeraceae bacterium
GTCATACACGCCGTCCGCGTTCTCGTCCAAGAGTGTACCACGGCGGAAGTCGGCCAGGACGCCATGATGCACATCCTCGCATTCCAGTTCGGTTCACCTCTGCTGTCTCTCTTCTCCGGGATGCGGGTATCGGCTTAGCTCCACTCTGTCGCCCGGTCGAATGGTAAACTGAATGACTCCGCGGTACTGGGCGCCCACGGTGTCGCGCACGGCGACTACAGCCTGGTGAGCATCCGCACGGCCGACGACTTTCCATGTGACCCGTACACGCTCGGGAATCGGAACGGGAAGGAAGTGGTCGGTTGCAGATGAACCCGGCGCGAGGACCCCCACGCTGGGAAGTTTGTTCGGCACATACCCATTTGGATAGCCGAAAACCACGTCAACGTCCTCGAACTCCTGGTCGGTCCCATTGGTCACCTTGATCGAGTACAGCGGAACGCCTTGCGGCACCAGACGATGCGTGCATCCAAGGAGCAAAAACGACGCTAGAGAAGTAATTACCATCTTGAAGTCGATCATCGATCTCCTCGCTTGTTCACTCACACAGGAACATGGTTCCTGCGACGCGTGCCCCCTGAGGGATGTTCCGCGGAGCGGAACCTACAGGCGCAGTTTTGCGGCGACGGGGAAGTGGTCGCTGGGGTATTGGTTGTTTTCCTGGAAGCGGATGATCTGGGTGGACTCGGGGGTGACGTCGCCGCGGGTGAAGATCCAGTCGATGCGGCCGAGCCTGGGGTTGGCGGTTCCGGTGAAGTCGTGGAAGGTGCCGGCCTCGTCGCCGGTCCAGGTATCCTTGACGAAGCCGCCTTCGGTGAGGATGTCGTAGGCCTTGTTGGACTTGGCCATGGCGTTGAAGTCGCCGCCGAGGATGATCGGGAGGGTGGTGTTCAGAGCTTCGAGGCGCTGGCGGATCAACTGGGCGGACTTTTCACGGGCGGCCTGGATCTGGTGATCGAGGTGGGTGTTCCAGTAGTAGAACTCGCGGCCGGTCTGGCGGTCCTTGAAACGGACCCAGGTGACCATTCGGCGGTTGCTGTTGCCCCAGGTGGTGGAGGCGATGACGTTGGGGGTGTCGGAGAGCCAGAAGTGGTCATAGGCGATCGGGTCGAGGCGGCTCTTGCGGTAGAAGACGGCCATGAACTCGCCCTTGGAGCCGCCGTCGCGGCCCAGGCCGATCCAGGCGTACTGGCCGTCCTGGTCGGCCTCGATGTCCTTGAGCTGGGGGTAGAGGCCTTCCTGCGTGCCGAAGACGTCGGGGTTGACCGAGCGGATACAGTCGCGCATGACCGAGCGGCGCTGCCACCAGGCGTTGGGGGGCTTGATGCTGGCGTAGCGGAGGTTGAAGGTCATGACGGTGAGCTCGCGCGGATCGGCGGATTGCGTGGCGGCGGCGAGCGTTGGCCTCGTGGTCGTGGCAGCGCTGGCGGTCGGTGATTGGGCGTGCTGACAACCCAGCACGACCAGCGCCAAACAGGCGATGATCAGAATTCTTGGGTTCATGATTACTCGTATTGGACGACGGAGTGGATGTCGTAGCCCTTGAGGCGGTCGCGGCCGCGGAGGCCGGCGAGCTCGATGAGGACGGCGAGGCCGGCGACGTGGCCGCCGATCTTCTGTACCAGGTCGGCGCAGGCCTTCATGGTGCCGCCGGTGGCAAGCAGGTCGTCCACGATCAGGACGCGCTGGCCTTTGATGATGGAGTCCTCGTGCATCTCGAGGGTGTCGGTGCCGTACTCGAGGTCATAGGTCATCGAGATCTTCTTGTGGGGGAGCTTGCCGGGCTTGCGCACGAGGACGAAGCCGGCCGACAGGCAGCAGGCGACGGCGGTGCCGAAGATGAAGCCGCGGCTTTCGGCGCCGACGACCAGGTCGATGTTCTTGCCGCGGAAGGGGTTGGCGAGCAGCTCGACGGCCAGCGCGATGCCGGACGCGTCGGCGAGCAGGGGGGTGATGTCGCGGAAGAGGATGCCGGGTTTGGGGAAGTCGGGGATCTCGCGGATCAGGCGCTTGAGCCGTTGGACGGGTTCGGTCATGAGCGGGAGTGTAAGGGAGGAAGAAGCGGGAAGCGAGAAGCGGGAATGGGTCCATTGAAGGAAGGAAGAACCCTCACCCCCGCCCTCTCCCGGAATACCGGGAGAGGGAGTTGGGGACTTTCTCGATTCTCGCTTCTGACTTCTTGCTTCTGCCTTGCGCCTACTTCACCAGATCCGCGACCATGGCGTCGCGGAGCTTGCGGAGGGTTTCGTGCTCGATCTGGCGGACGCGCTCTCGGGTCAGGCCGATGCGCTGGCCGATCTCCTTGAGGGTCATCGGGTCCTCGCCGTCCAGGCCGTAGCGGAGCTTGAGGATCCTGGCCTCGCGCTCATCGATGTTGCCCAGGAGCTCGACGAGCTGTCGGAGCTCGTCGTTGTCCATGACGGCCTTGTCGGGGGTGGGGGTGTTGCCGTCGGAGACCATCTCCTCAATGGTCAGCTCCGAACCCTCGCTGGTCGTGCCGCCCGACTGGGTGGGGGCGCTGTATGCCTTGACGGCCTTGCGAATGATCTTGAGCTTCTTGGGCGTGATCTTCATGTGGATCGCCAGCTCGTCCACGGTGGGCATGCGGCCTAGCTGATCTTCGAGCTCGCGGTTGGCCTGCTTGAGCTTTGCCATCATCTCGACCATGTAGGCGGGGATGTGGATCGGCTGAACGCTGTTGATCAGGGCCCGCTTGATGGATTGCTTGATCCACCAGCTGGCGTAGGTGGAGAATCGGCAGCCATTCTCGGGGTCGAAGCCCTCGACGGCCTTGAGGAGTCCGATATTGCCTTCCTCGATGAGGTCGGTGAGGTGGAGGCCGCGGTTGACGTAGTGCTTGGCGATGTTGACGATCAGGCGGAGGTTGGAGCGGACCATTCGCTCGCGGGCCTCGGGGTCGTTGTCATTGATGATGCGGCGGGCCAGGTCCTTCTCCTGGTCGGCGGTCAACAGGGGAGACTCGTTGATCTGTCGCAGGTAGATCTGCAACCCATTTTGCACGGCGGCTGATGGCATTTTTCGTTTCCCGTCCTGGCGTGCTGTCGCCACTGGAGTTATCGACGGGAGGGGGGAGTGACTTGGGGAGCGACCGCGCGGCAAAACGAGGGAGGGTCAAATAATAGCGGCGGTCGGGGTGATGATCGCAGGATTCGGACGTGGCGCGCGCGGCTGGCGGGGACCCAGCTTGCCGGGGCGGCAGGTTCGACAGCGGCGGCACAGGTGTGCGGGCCGGCGCGCGCGGGATGATGGTCGGTTGCGATTCTTGCGATGCCAATAATGTGGATGGGTCGTTTCGCGAGAAATGTCGGTCCCGTCATCCTGAGGGAGTTTCGGACGACCGAAGGATCTTGCGGGAATGGACCGGCACTTTCATTCGAGGCAAGATCCTTCGCTCCGCTCAGGATGACGGTGCGCGGCACGTGGGCAAACGAAAACCGCCCCCTTCCGGGGGCGGTGTGCTTACGTTTTCGAACGTCGGACGAATCGCTTAGCGGTCGAGCTTGAGGTCGCCCAGGCCGGTGGTCTCCTCGCCGCCTTCGAGGCCGCCCTTGAGGCCCTTGGCCTTCGAGCGTTCGGCGCGGACGGCTTCTCGCTGCTGCTCTTCCATCGCCCACTGGGCGCGCTTGAGCGACAGGCCGATCTTTCGCTCGTCGCTGTCGACGCGGAGGATCTTGACGTCCACCTCCTGGCCGACCTTGACGATGTCCTCGGGCTTCTCGACTTTCTGGTCGGCGATCTCACTGATGTGCAGGAGGCCTTCGAGGCCCTGCTCGAGCTCGACGAAGACGCCGAAGTTGGCGATCTTGGTGACGTGGCCCTTGACGACCATGCCGGGTCGGTAGTTGGCGGGGATGACGCTCTGCCAGGGGTCTTCCTGCATCTGCTTGAGGCCCAGGGCGATGCGTTGCTTCTCCTGATCCACCGAGAGGACGACGGCCTGCACCTCTTCGCCCTTTTTGAGGACTTCGGAGGGGTGGCCGATCTTTTTGGTCCAAGAGAGGTCGGAGACGTGCAACAGTCCGTCGATGCCTTCCTCGATCTCGACGAAGGCGCCGTAGTTGGCGATGTTGCGGACCTTGCCGGTGACGACGCTGCCGGGGGGGTACTTCTCGGCGACGCGCTCCCAAGGGTTCTCCTCGACCTGCTTCATGCCGAGGCTGATCTCCTGCTTGTCCTTGTTGATCTCGAGGACCTTGACGTTGACCTTCTGCCCGGCGGCGACGATCTCGCTGGGGTGGTTGATGCGCTTGGTCCAGGACATCTCGGAGATGTGAACCAGGCCCTCGACGCCTTCTTCCAGTTTGCAGAAGGCGCCGTAGGACATGATGTTGACGACCTCGGCCTCATGCGTGGAGCCGACGGGGTACTTGGCCTCGATGTTTTCCCAGGGGCTGGCGTCCTTCTGCTTGAGGCCCAGGGCGATCTTCTCCTTGTCCTTGTCGATGGTCAGGACCTTGACCTCGACCTCCTGGTCGATCTTGAGGAGCTCGGAGGGGTGGTTGATGCGGCCCCAGGACATGTCGGTGATGTGGAGGAGGCCGTCAATGCCGCCCAGGTCGATGAAGGCGCCGAAGTCGGCGATGTTCTTGACGGTGCCCTTGACGATCTTGCCGATCTCCAGGGACTCCATGGTCTTCTTCTTCATCTCCTCGCGCTGCTGCTCGATGAGCTTGCGGCGGGAGATCACGATGTTGCGGCGCTCCTCGTCGATCTTGAGGATGACCGCGTCGATCGCGCGGCCGATCCAGTCGGAGATCTCGCCGGGGCGGCGGATGTCCACCTGGCTGGCGGGGAGGAAGACCGGCACGCCGATGTCGACGAGCAGGCCACCCTTGATCTTCTTGGTGACCTTGCCGGAGACGGGGTCGCCCTCCTTCTTGGACTTCATGATGGCTTCCCAGTTGATGATCCGGTCAGCCTTGCGCTTGCTGATGCGGACCATCCCCGTATCGCCCTCGACCTCTTCGAGGAAGACGCGGACCTCGTCGCCGACCTGGACCTTGTCGGGTTCGTCGAACTCGGAGTGCTCGAGGATGCCTTCGGATTTGAGGCCCAGCTCGACGATGAAGTCATCGCCGGCCTTGGAGGAGACCTTGCCCTTGATGATGTTGCCGGGGGTCAGGTCCTGGGCTTCCTCGCCCTTGACGAGCTCGTCGAGGCCGGGATTGGGGCTGCCCAGGGCGGTGGCGACGGCGGCATCGACGTCGCTGTCGATGTCGCCGAGCGAATTGATCAGGTTGTAATCGACCATAACTAAGGGTTTCGTTTCGCGTGGTCCGTTTGAATGAAAGCGCCGACTTCCACGCTGGGCCGGCGTTCCGGGACAGGAAGGCCTCCGCGGACCGTCCGCGGGGGCGCGAAGGGGAGGATTGTATCGGCGTTGCGGCTATTTGTCATGCCAACCGGCCGCAAAATGCGCGGGTGGCGCGCCGGGCTCAAATCGGTTGTAATTGTGACCCGCCGGGGACAGAATCGCCGACCATGAACAGCCAATCACGTCGGGATTTCTTCAAGACGATTGCGGGGGTTACGGCGGCGGCGGGGTCGATCCCGCTCTGGTACCTCGAGGACGTCCAGGCCCAGGAGGCTGCCAAGGCCAAGCCACCCAAGCCGGGGGAGGGGCTGCGGATCGGCCTGATCGGCTGCGGTGGGCAAGGGAGTGGGGACGCCCAGAACGCCCAGCGCCTGGGCGCGCAGATCGCGGCGGTCTGCGACGTCGATGATCTTCACCTGGGCACCGCGGCAAGGCGGTGGGAGGGGGCCAAGGCCTACCACGACTTCCGCAAGCTGCTGGAATCGAAAGACGTGGACGCGGTCATCTGCGGGACGCCCGACCACTGGCACACATTCGTCGCCATCGCCGCCATGCGGGCGGGGAAGGACATCTACTGCGAGAAGCCGCTGACGCTCACGATCGACGAGGGCAAGCACCTGGTGCGCGTTCAGAAGGAGACCAACCGCATCCTCCAGACCGGGACGCAGCAGCGGAGCACGGTCAACTTCCGCCTGGCATGCGAGCTGATCCGCAACAACCGGATCGGCAAGCTCAAGCACGTTTCGGTCTTCGTGCCGGCGGGGCTACGGGAGGGGCCGTTCAAGGAGAGCGAAGCGCCGGCCGGTTTCGACTATGACATGTGGCTGGGCCAGACGCCCAAGGTGCCGTACGTGAAGGAGCGCACGCACCTGACCTTCCGCTACTGGTGGAACTACTCGGCGGGGACGATCACCGACTGGGGGGCGCACCACAACGACATCGTCCTGTGGGCGACCGGTTTCGATCGCTCGGGGCCGGTCAACGTCGAGGGGAAGATCCTCAAGGAGCCGATTCCGGGCGGTTATACTGTGCCCAGCGAGTACGAGATCCTCTTCACCTACGAGAATGGCTTGACCCACTCGTGCCACAGCACGACGGCCAGCGCGTGGAACGGTCAGACGGTCGATCCCAAGGGGCAGGTGCACGGCATCCGGTTCGAGGGCGAGAACGGATGGATCTGGGTCACCCGCGGGACGCTGACTGCCAACGACCGCGAGCTGCTCAAATACAAATTCGGCCCCAGCGACACCCGCCTGTACTTCAGCAACGACCACATGGGCAACTTCCTGGAATGCGTGAAGTCGCGCAAGGAGACCATCTGCCCGGCGGAGGTGGGGCATCGTTCGGCGTCGCTGTGCCACCTGGGCGGGATCGCTGTGCGGTTGGGGCGCAAGCTCCGGTGGGACCCGTCGAAGGAGGAGTTCGTCGGCGACGCCGAGGCGCAGAAATGGGTCGCGCGGGAGATGCGCAAGCCGTACGACTACAGCGTGATCGGGCTTGTCTGAAGGAGGCGGTTACCGCCGCGAGCGGCGGAGCAGGATGCCAGCACCCGCGACCGCCGCCAGCGAGAGCGTCGCAGGCTCGGGGACCTGGCTGACGTCGATCGTCAGCGTCGGACCGCTGGCGCCGGCGTAGAAGCCGGAGGCGACGTTGGTGTTGGGGGCGCCGGCGAGCACGTACCGGCTGGTCCCGAACGCCGCCGCCGTGCTCGATCCGTTGCTTGAGTTGGAGAGCGGGATCTCGTTGGCGGCGTAGTCCGCACTGAGCCGCAATGCCAGGTAGTTCTGCCCGTCGTCCACGAATCCCGGGCTGGCGTAGACGCTCTGGATGTAGCTCAGGAGCGCCAGATCGCCGCCCGCGTCCGAGCCCTTGACCAGGAATGCGGTCTTTGCCGAGGTGTTGACCAACTGTCCGTTCACCGTCCCGTTATAGCCACCGACGTTGTTGACGTAGGTGACGTCGGG
>DATBFY010000600.1:0-7338 GCA_036558265.1 Tepidisphaeraceae bacterium
GGACCTGCTGGCGCATTGGCAAGCCGTCCTTCCCGGCGAAGCACTCGAGCTTCTATTCGAACTCGACTGAAACGAGGCACGGGCGCTCGCCGGTTCACGGTTTCGTCGCCGATGGCGCGTCAATCCGCCACTCCAGGATCCCGCCCGACCACTGCGGCTGGAGTTGCGCTTCGATGCGGATGGCGGTGGTCTCGATCGGGTCGAACGTCACGCGGTTGAACTGGTCGATCTCCGCGCCGTACGCCGAGGCGCCGTGCACCGGCGCCCACTCGCCCGCCGGCGTCTTGTAGACCACTCGCCACGAGGCCGGCACGCGGCAATGGCGATTGATGCGCCGCTCGTCCCACCAGTAGACGGAGCACCCCGACAGGCGCGTCGGGCGGTCGAACGTGTACTGGGCCCACTCGGCCGAGCCGCGGTGATCCCACCACGTGAAGCGGGGGATCGATTCATCGGCCGAGTCCGTTGGCAGGAGGCCGTCGTTCATGGCGGTCACGGTGTCGGACGGGTTCGTGTGCGATGCGGTGGGAGTGGCGAGGTCGGCGAGCACGCCCGGCACGACGTCCGCGGCGGAGCGCGGGATCCACACGCGCCGCGACGCGGGGGTGCGGTTGGCGTTGGCGTAGAACGGGATGGCGGTCATCTCCAGAGGCCGCGGCGCCGACTCGCCGGCCAGCGACGCCAGCGCCCGGGCGTGGATCACGATAACGCCGCCGAGCAGGTCGGGGCGGAACTCCGTTCGCAGCTCCGCGTCGTCGGGAAGGGAAACGTTCGTCACCCGTTCGTCGTTGTCGATCGATTCGATGCAGTACACGACGGGCCCGCGCTGCAGCGCGATACGGCCGGCTGCTGCCGCTACGCTCGGATGGGCGACGACGCGGCGGGCGGGCATCTGCATCGTGATTTCGATCACGTCCGCCCGTTGCCACTTGCGATGCAGCCTGGCGTAGCCGTCAACCATCGTCGGCGACGCGATTTGGCCGTTGATTCGCACGACGAACGCCCCGTTCGCTGGCCGGCCTTGCGGCGTGTACAGCTCGTCCGCACCCGCCGCGCACTGGCACCACGACGGCACGCGGAGGTTGACGTCGAACTCCTCCGTCCCGTCGCCCTCGATCGCCAGCCGGACGTCACCGGTCCACGGGTATCGCGTGGTCTGCCGCACCGCCACCTCACGTTCGCCTACCTGAGTCCGCGCAACCGAACCGGCATAGAGGTTGACGTACAGGCCCTCTGGGCTTGTGGCGTAGATGTAGCCGGGCATCGCGCCCATGAGCTTGAGGAACATCGGCGGACAACACGGGCATGCGTGCCACGGCCAGCGGACGCGGTTCTTCCCGGCATCGAGCGGGTTCTCGTAGAAGTAGCGGTTCCCCGCGAGTGACACGCCGGCCAGCGCGCCGTTGTACAACTCGCGCTCCAGCTCATCGGCATACCGCGCCTCGCCGGCGTCGAGGTTCATCCGCTGGTCGAAAAACGCCGCGCCGACCGACGCGCAAGTTTCGGCGTAGCCGTCGTTGGGCAGGACCCAGTCGCCGCCGAACCGCTCGTCGTGGGCGAACGCCCCCACGCCGCCGGTCACATACATCCGCCGCGCGGTCATGTTCGACCAGAGGCGGTGGGCGGCGCGGCGGTAGTCGTCGCGGCCGCTGACCGATGCCAGCTCGGTCAGGCCGGTCGCCAGCAGCGTGGCGCGGACGGCGTGCCCCTCGATGGTGTCTTGTTCGATGACCGGCTTGTCGTCCTGGTCGTACGCCCCGAGGTCCCGCCTGCCGGCGTGGTTGCCCCGATTGTCCACCCAGAACCGCGCCAGCTCCAGGTACCGCGCCTCGTCGATCGCGAACGGCAGCCGTTTCTTGAGTTCCGGCTGCTCGCGGAACAATCGGTACAGATCCACCAGCGCCGCCTCACCCAGCGCGTGTCCCGGGACGACGTTCTTCCGCGGCGGCGGGCCCATCAGGGCACACATGTGATTGGCAAGGCGTGCGGCGACGCGCAACAACTCGGTCTTCCCCGTCGCACGGTAGTAATGCACGCCCGCCTCGACCAGGCAGCCGGCGTTGTACAGGTCGTGCTGCCGGCGGTCGTCCCCGCCGTTCATGCCCCAGCGGTGGTCGGGCTCGACGAGCTGCGTGTGGGTGTTGAGATAGCCGTCCGGATCCTTGTCCGCCGCCGCGGCGATCCGCGCGACGTAAGCGTCGATCCGCCTCACGAGCTGTTCGTCCGGGTGCTCGCGCAGGAAGTCGGCCGACCCGGTGATCATCTCATAGACCAGGCCGTCGTACCACGGCGGGCCGCCATGCTTGCCGCCGTGGCCGTCGCGGACCTTGTCGAAGTTGGCGAACGCGCCATCGCGCTCGAACTTGTCGAAGCAGTCGGCGATCGTCACCCGCCGCCACACGTCGCGCTTCGGCGACCAGAACGCGTCATCGACCTTTACTCGCTCGATCGGAACGGATGCCAGGGCCGGACCGGGATCGGCACCTGCTGACGCGGTAAGGAGGGCCATCGCCATCACCGTCATGATCCGCTTGAGCATCCGCCAGTACATCCGAGTTCCCATCAGTACCCCGGTCCGAACACACCCATCGCCACGTCGCGGCGACAAATATAGCCCCGGGCGTCCACCCGTGAAAATCCCCGGGGTCGCCGTGAAACAAGTCCTTAGTCTATTAGTGTCCCTTTCAATGCCCCTGCTCCGCGCCGCCGTTAGACCCCGCGATCCCCGCGCCCGCGGGCGCCGCCTCGGCGCCGTATACGCCGCGCTCGAGCGGCGTCGGTCGCGGGGGCGGCGCGGCCCCCTTGTGCGTCAGCCACCGGATCGCGACGAAGAACACCGGCGTCAGGAAGATCCCGAAGAACGTCACCCCCAGCATGCCGAAGAACACCGCCGTCCCCAGCGCCTGCCGCATCTCGGCGCCGGCGCCCTCGGCGATCACCAGCGGCAGCACCCCCAGGATGAACGCGAAGCTGGTCATCAGGATCGGCCGCAGGCGCAGCCGCGCGGCCTCGATCGCCGCGTCGAACGCGTTGTGAGCGTGGTCGTCCTGCTGTTGCTTGGCGAACTCGACGATCAGCACCGCGTTTTTGGCCGACAATCCAGCCAGCACGACGAACCCGATCTGCGTGAAGATGTTGTTCTCCATCCCGCGGAGCATCACCCCGCCGATCGCGAACAAGAGGCACATCGGCACGATCAGGATGATCGCCGTCGAGAGCGCGAAGCTCTCATACTCGGCCGAGTGCACCAGCCACACGAACAGCACGCACATCGGGAAGATGAACAGCGCGGTGTTGCCTGCCGCCCGCTCCTGGTAGGCCAGTTCCGTCCACTCGTAGGTAAACCCGCGCTGCAGGGTCGTGTCGGCGATCTGCTCCATGACGTCCAGCGCCGTGCCCGAGCTGACGCCGGGGACCGCGCCGCCGTTGATCTCCGCCGAGGCGTAGAGGTTGTACCGGTTGATTCGGTCCGGCCCGACCACGTCCTTCACCTGCGCGACGCTGCCCAGCGGCACCATCGCGCCGTCGGCGTTGCGGGTCTTGAGTTGCGCGACGTCGGCGGCGTGGGCGCGGAAGGTCGAGTCGGCCTGCGCCATCACCTTGAACGTGCGCCCCAGGTAGTTGAAGTCGTTGACGTAGAACCCGCCCAGGTAGACCTGCAGCGCCTGGAAGACGTCGGTCACCGCCACGTTCTCGCTCTTGACCTTGGCGCGATCGACGTTGACGTAAAGCTGCGGGACGTTGGCGCGGAACGACGAGAAGAGCTGCGGCCCGAAGATGTCCGGGCGCTTGCGCGCCTGGGCGATCACGTCGTCGATGGCGACCTGAAGCTCCTGCGGGCTGGCGCGGCCGGTTCGATCCTCGATCTGGATCTTGAAGCCCCCCGCCGTGCCCACGCCGCGCACCGGCGGCGGAGGGAAGACCAGCGCGAAGCCTTCCTGGATCTGCGCATACTGCGCCATCAGCTTGCCGATGATCGCCTGCGCCTTGAGCTGCGGATGACCCACCCGCTCCTCGAACGGGTTCAAGACCACGAACATCGTGGCGGCGTTGGACGAGTTGACGCCGGTCAGGCCGTTGTAGCCGGCGATCGCGAAGGTGTCGCGCACGCCGTCGGTGGCGTTGGCGATGCCGGCCATGCGGCGGATCGTCGCCTCGGTGCGGTCGAACGCCGCCGCATCCGGCATCTGAAGCGTCGCGATCACGTACCCGGTGTCCTGCGTCGGGATGAAGCCCGTCGGCGTGTGGCGGAAGCCGAGGTATGTCAGGTAGAGAAGCCCCACGTAGACCAGCAGCGCGATCGCGCCGAACCGGACCACCCGGCGCAGCGCCGCGACGTAACCGCCGGTCGCGAATCCCAGCGTACGGTTGAACCCGCGGAAGAACCACCCCAGCGTCAGGTCCAGGAACCGCGCGAACCAGTCCTGCCGACCCTCGCGCGAGCGAAGCAGCAGCGCGGCCATCGCCGGGCTGAGCGTCAGCGAGTTCAGCGCCGACAGGATCGTCGCGATCGAGATCGTCAGTGCGAACTGCCGGTAGAACTGCCCGGTGATCCCGCTGATGAACGCGACGGGCACGAAGACCGCCGTCAGGCCGAACGCGATGGCGATCACCGCGCCGGTCACCTCGTCCATCGCGCGGTACGCCGCCTCGCGCGGGGGCAGGCCCTGCTCGATCCACCGCTCGACGTTCTCCACCACCACGATCGCATCGTCCACCACGATGCCGATCGCCAGCACCAGCCCGAACAGCGACAGGTTGTTGAACGAGAATCCCACCGCCCGCATCACCGCGCACGTGCCGATCAGCGAGACCGGCACCGCCAGCATCGGGATCAGCGTCGCCCGCCAGCTCTGCAGGAAGACCAGCACGACCAGGACGACCAGCAGCACCGCCTCGAACAGCGTCTTGACCACGTCCCGCAGCGACTCGCGGACGAAGATCGTCGTGTCGTAAGGGATCGCGAACTCCAGGCCCTCGGGCCACGTGCCCTTGGCGGCGCGCAGCTCCTTCATCTTGGCGACCACCGCGTCGCGCGTCTGCACCGAGTTGGTGCCGGGGAGCTGGAAGACCGGGATCGCGACCGCCGGCTGGCCGTTCAGGTACGCCGTCACGTTATAGTCCGCCGCGCCCAGCTCGACGCGCGCCAGGTCGCGGACGCGGGTGATGCGGCCGTCGGCGCCGGTCTTGACGATGATGTCGGCGAACTGCTCGGGATCGGTCAGTCGCCCCTGCGCGTTGACCGTGAGCTGGAACTGCGTCGTGCCCGGCGGCAGGGGCTGACCGCCCACCACGCCCGCCGCCACCTGCACGTTCTGCTCCTGGATGGCGCGCACGACGTCCCCGGCGGTGATCTCGCGCGTCGCCAGGCGCTGCGGGTCGAGCCACAGCCGCATCGCGTAGTCGCGGGCGCCGAACAGGAACACGTCCCCCACGCCCGGCAGCCGCGCGAGCTCGTCGCGAACCTGCAGCGTCGCGTAATTGCTGATGTACAGCGGGTCGTAGCGGTTGTCCGGCGAGTAGAGCTGCACGACCAGCGTGATCTCGGTCGAGGTCTTCTTGACCGTCAACCCCAGCCGCCGCACCTCCTCGGGCAACTGCGCCTGGGCGATCGCGATCCGGTTCTGCACCTGCACCTGCGCGATGTCCAGGTTCGTGCCCAGCTTGAACGTGATCGTCAGCCGCAGGTTGCCGTCGTTCGTGCTCTGGCTCGACATGTAGAGCATGTTCTCCACGCCGTTGATCTGCTCTTCGATCGGCGTAGCGACGGTGTCGGCGACGGTCTGGGCGTTGGCGCCGGGATAGCTGGCGGTCACGACCACCGACGGCGGGGCGATCTCCGGGTACTGCGAGATCGGCAGCGTGAACGCCGCGATCGTCCCCACGATCACGAAGACGATCGAGATGACGGCGGCGAAGACCGGGCGGTCGATGAAAAAGTGGGCGAACTTCACGGCTGGCGGCTCCCTTCAGCGGCCGGTCGCGTTGTGGCGCGGGTCGCCGCCGGCCGCGTCGCCGAGTTGCTCAGCTCATTCAGAAATGCCGCCGCCGCGTTCGCGCTGTCCGCGGGCGACGCCGGGCCCGTCGTCGCAGGAAGATTGCGCGTCGCGGGAAGCGCCTGCGTGGACGGCGAGCCGGGCGGGGCGGTGGTCTGAACGCTCGCCGCGTCGAAGGGCTTCTCCGCCGGCGCCACCTTCGTCCCCGGAATCGCACGCTGGAGCCCGTTGATCACCACCCGCTCGTTCCCCGACAGGCCCGACTCGATCACGCGGAACTGGCCGAACAGCGAGCCGATGGTCACGCGGCGGTTCTCCACCACGTCGTCCGCCCCGACGACACGCACGAACTTCAGGTTCTGGTTGGTGTCGATCGCCGCGTCGGGAACCAGGATCGCCCGGTAACGCCCGCTCCCCGGCACGCGCACGCGCGCGAACATGCCCGGCAGCAACCACCCGTCCGGATTCGCGAACACCCCGCGGGCGCGCAGCGTGCCGGTCGAGGGGTCGAACCGGTTGTCCACGAAATCGACCACGCCCTCGTGGCCGAAACCGGTCTCGCCCAGCAACTGCAAAAAGGCCGGGATCCGCGCGTCGCGGGCGCTCACCCGCTTCTTCTCACGCGAGAGACGCGCATACTTCTGCACCGACGCCTCGTCGGCGTCCACGTAGCAGTAGACCGGGTTCACCCGCTCGATCACCGTCAGCAGCGTCCCCGACGCCGTGCCGCCCGTGATCAGGTTGCCCGGCGTCACGAACTTGCGGCTGATCCGACCGTCGATCGGCGCCTTCACCTGGCACCACTCGTAGTTCAGGCGGGCGTTCTCGGCGGCGGCCTTGGCGGCCTCGAGGTCGGCGGCGGCCTTCATCTTCGCGTACTTCGCGTCCTGGAACTCCTTCTCCGAGCTGCCGCCCCCGGCGCGAAGCCGCTCGATCCGCGTGAACTCCGTCGCCGCGTTCTCCGACTGCGCCGACGCCGACTGCACCTGCGCCTGCGCCCGATCCAGCTCCGCCTTGTAGGGAGCCTGGTCGATCGCGAAGAGCACCGCCCCCTCCTTCACCACCGCGCCTTCCTGAAAATCCGCCCGCTCCAGGTACCCGCCCACCCGCGCCCGCAACTCCACCGTTTCCACCGCCTGCAGCCGCCCGGTGTACTCGTCCCAGTCCACGACCTCCTTCTCGACCGGGCGCGCCACCGTGACGGCCGCGGGTGGCAGCGCCGGCGGCACCGGCTTCCGATTGCACCCAACGGATGCGAATAGGATCGACAATCCCCCGAGGAGGCCCAGGCTACGGCACATTGGCATGTCCAAAGTCCTTCCCAAAGATGCCGCAACTGTAT
>DATBFY010000601.1:0-5156 GCA_036558265.1 Tepidisphaeraceae bacterium
GGGCGGTACTTCCTTTATTACTCCGCGTCGCCGACGACCTCGGACGAGCACCACCGCATCCGGGTGGCGGTTGCGGATTCGCCGGCCGGGCCCTTTCACGACCTCGACCGCTGCTTGATCGAGCAGTTGGGGTTCACGATCGACGCCAGCCCGTTCCGTGACCCGCAGACGGGGCAGTGGTACCTCTACTTCGCGACCGATTACGAGAGCGACGAGCCGCACGGCACCGGGCTGGGGGTCGTGAAACTTTGTGACGACCTGATGGGCATCGCGTCCGAGCCCAGGCCGGTGGTGCGCGCCAGCGCGTCCTGGCAGATCTACGAGCGCAACCGCGACTACAAGGGAAAGGTCTGGACGGCCTGGCACTGCGTCGAGGGACCCAGCGTGGTCTTTCACGCGGGGAAGTACTACTGCCTCTACTCCGCCGGCGCGTGGTACGGGGAGAACTACGGCGTCGGCTTTGCCTCGGCGGACGACCCGATGGGCCCCTGGCGGGACGACTACGCCGAGCACGGGCCGGTCGTGCTCAAGGGAATCCCCGGACAGGTGCTGGGCCCGGGGCACAACTCAACCGTTATCGGCCCGGACGGCAAAACGTTGTTCATGGTCTACCATGCCTGGGACCCCGGCCATACCGCCCGGCGCATGTTCATCGACCCGATCCGCTGGACCGAGCACGGGCCGAAGGTTGACGGGCCGAGCATGACCTCCAGACCACTCTATGCTGATCGTCCGTGAATATGCGCGAATCTCGAAGTTGACGCTGGCCGGGTGGTGGGAGATCAAGGCGCCGCGGCTGGGGGCGGCGCTGGCCTATTACACGGTGCTGTCGCTGGCGCCGACGGTCATGCTGGCGACGCCGCTGATCGGCCTGGTCTTCCACGACCCGTCGAAGGCGACGGCGGGGATCGTGGATCAGTTCCGCGGGCTGGTGGGAGAGGAAGGGGCGCGGGCCGTGGAGGCGGTGCTGAGCTTCCGTCCGGCGTACCCGCCGACGCGCGTGACGACCTACCTGGGCATCGCGGTGCTCATCTTCGGCGCGACCGGCGTGTTCGCGCAGCTCCAGGAGTCGCTCAACACGGTCTGGGGCGTGGTGCCCGCGCCGGGGTTCGGCCGGCACGCCGTGCTCAGCTTCCTGCGGCAGCGGTTCATCTCCTTCGCGATGGTGCTGGGGATCTGCTTCCTGCTGCTGGTCTCGCTGGTGCTCAGCGCGGGGCTGACCGTCGTGCGGAACGTGATCGACCAGCGCTACCAGACCCTGGCGATCACCTGGTCCGTTGCGCATCTGGCGGTCTTCTTCGTGATTATCACGGTATTGTTCGCGATGATGTACAAGATCCTGCCCGACGCCAAGGTCCCCTGGCGCGACGTGTGGGTCGGTTCGGTGCTGACGGCGATGCTGTTTACCCTGGGCAAATGGCTGATCGGCCTGTACCTGGGGAACGCCAGCATCGGCCGGGCGTACGGCGGGGCGGGGTCGATCGTGGTGCTGCTGGTGTGGGTGTATTACTCGGCCCAGATCGTCTTCCTGGGCGCGGAGTTCACCTACGCCTATCACAAGGTGCGCGGCGACCGCGTGCCGGCGGCGGATCACGCCGTGCCGGTGACCGCCGAGGCGCGGGCCGAGCAGGGCATCCCCGACCCCGCGCAGGTGAAGGCCACGGTGGAATATTTGAAGCACGAGGAGCCGGCGCGGGATGAGGACCTGCCGAAGAGCTGAGGTGAAGAAGGGCGCGCGGTATTCACCAGTCGTCATCGTCGTCGTCCAAATCGAAGTCGTCATCGTCGTCATCGTCGTCATCGAACTCTTTCTCAGGCCAGTTCTCGACGGACTGTTGCTCGACGGTGGCGGGGGAGTTGAGGTTGACCTGTGCGGGAAAGCGCTGGCGGAGGTGGGCGAGGCGCAGGAGTTGGGTGAGTTGGCGAACGTCCTGGTGGTTAAGCGCGGGGCTGGCGGGGTCGGCGGCGATGAGCTTTCGGGCGGCGTCGGTGGCGGCGACGGTGAGGTGGAAGTCGGCCTGGAACGAGAGGACGTCCTGGACGGACTGGAGCGCGCGTCGGAAGGCGGGTCGTCGGAGCCATCGTCGGAGTATGGCGGGGGAGGGCCAGTCGGTCGGGGCGGGGCCTGCGGGGTTGTTGCGGAAGGCTCGCAAAAAAGAAGTCTGCGCGCGGGTGGTGCCGGCGATGTTGGACATAAGTATCTCCCTTCTCATGGGTTAGCGATTTAAGCTGCATGGAATTGCACGTGGAAAACCGGCCCCTTTTCGACCCCAATGGGTCGGGCAAACGGCCCCTGGAGGAGGGGAGCAAACGAGGATCGAGCATGGAAAATGGCGGGAGTCATCCGTCGCGCGACGCGCCGTGACTGAAAGCGGGCGAGTGATGGGGCCGGGCGGTTACGCATCGCGGTTGTGTGGTCGCTCTATAAGAAGGGGCGTCGATGCGCGCCGGTGACGCGCGGGGCGCCATCAAGGCCTGGAAAGGTGGGGATTTGCTGGGGTTTTCGGGGGAATTTTTTTTTATTTGTCGCGGGGAGGGGTTGCGCGGCGCGCGTCACGGGCGCGCATCAAAATTGCGGGAAATTGACTTGGATGGTGGCGGCGGCGGTGGCGCATACGGCGGGAGCTACTCGACGGCGTCCGCCGGCACGTCGTCCACCAGGTCCAGCCGTTCGCGGGCCTTGCTGGTGTCGCAATCGATCAGCCTGACATTGCTGGTCTTGCCGCCCGTGAGCTGAAGGAAGATGTGCGTGCGGTCGGGGGCCGTCGTGTCCTTGATCGTCAGGCCCTCCGGGTCGTGGAATACCAGCAGGGGGCCGAAGCGCGGGGGGCGCCTGGCCTCGAACTGATCGAGCATCCAACCGGCGGCGCGGTCGGCCTCGATCGACGGGCCGGATTTGGCGGTGATCTCGACGTCGATCAGCTTCACGTTGGCGGCGTACTCGGCGGTGATGCCCTTGTCGGCGCGGATCTTCGCACGGCGGATCGTCAGCCCGTCGATGGGCGATTCCAAGAGGCCGCGGATGATCGCGGCGCGCTTGCCGCCGGTGCAGGTGATATCGGTGATGCTGACGTTGCGGAAGGCGGGGGTGGTCGCGTCGGCGGTCGGCCGGGTCGTCGTGCGGTTGTACTCCATGTCGATGTCGATGGCGGCCTCGACAATGTCGGTCATCTTCAGCTCGGCGATGCGGACGTCCTGCACGGCGCCGCCGCGGCCGCGCATGGTCTTGATCCGGATGCCCCGGTCGGTGCCCTCCATCGTGCAGCGGGTGACGGTGACGTTGCCGACGCCGGCCGACATCTCGCTGCCGATCGCCACGCCGGCGTGCCCGCGGCGCATGGTGCAGTCGCGGATCGTCACGCCGTCGGTCGGGACGTTGGTGCGGCGGCCGTCGGCGTCGCGGCCGGACTTGATCGCGATGCAGTCGTCCCCGCAGTCGAACGTGCAGTGCTCGATCGTCACGTTGCGGCAGGATTCGGGGTCGATGCCGTCGGTGTTCGGGCCCAGTCCGTGGACGTAGAGGTCGCGGCAGACCACGCCGTCGCACTCCAGCGGATGGATGGCCCACATCGGCGAGTCCTTGACCGTGACGCCCTCGAGCTGGACGTTGCGGCAGCGGATGAACTGGATGAGATTGGGGCGCAGCGCGTCCTTCGCGCTGCCGAAGATGCGGTCCTTCACGTCCGCGCCCGAAGCGGCCAGTTCCCACAGTCTTCGCTGCGCCGCCCCGGCGCTCTTGGCCCAGCGCCACCAGGCCGGGCCCTGTCCGTCGACCACGCCCTTTCCGATGATCGCGACATTCACGGCGTCGCGGGCGAAGATCAGGCCGGCGTAGTTGTAGCACTCGATGCCTTCCCAGCGGGTGCGGATGACGGGGTAGTCGCCGGGCTCGGCCGACATGCGGAGGATCGCGCCGTCGTCGAGTTGGAGGGTCACGTTGGACTTGAGCTCGATCGAGCCGCACAGCCACTCGCCGCGGGGGACGACCACCGTGCCGCCGCCGGCGCGGACGGCGTCGGCGATCGTGTCGGCGATCGCGTCGGTGTTGAGGGTCTTGCCGTCGGCGCGGCCGCCGTGGTCGGTGATGGAAAAGGTGCGCGGCTCGGCGGCGACGGACAGGGGGGCGATCAGAAGAATCAGCAGGAGCGACGCGGCGGGGTTACGCATGGAGGATTTATGTCGAAGTTGGTGGTGTCGTCCAGCAGGCGAGCCTTCGTCCGTGGCGCCGCGCGAAAGAAGTGCACCTTCGGTGCGACCGCTAACTGTCGATGCAGGCGGGACGCCTACACCACTTGGCTTCAGATGGCGTACGGGTCCACGCGGTCGTGGTGGACGACGTCACCGCGGTCGCCGCCGGTATCGAGGAGCGAGTCGGCGATGCCGTCCATGGCGTCGATGGTGTCGCGTCCGGCCTCGCCCTGGAAGACGTCCAGGCCGTCGCCGCCAACGAGGGTATCGTCGCCGTCGCCGCCCAGGAGGTTGTCGTTGCCCGCCCCGCCGTCGAGCGAGTCGTTGCCCGCGCCGCCGATGAGCACGTCGTTGCCGTCCGTGCCGGCGATCGTGTCGTTGCCGGCGCCGCCGTCGGCGGTCGCGTTGAGGAACAGGCGCGAGAGGTTGACCGAGTCGTCGCCGTCGCCGGCGTTGACGACGACCTTGGTCACGTTGGAGAAGGGGCTTCCGGTCATGGCTGTCCCGTTGATGGTGACCGACACGGCACTGCTCTTTCCGCTGACGCGGATTGTATCATCGCCCGGCGTGCCGTTCACCACCAAAGTGCCGCCGGTCTGACCGACGCCGGCCTTGTGGGGTGCCGGCAGGGCGACGGTGCCGGCGACCGAGAAGTTGAACACCGGCGAACGTGTATCGCTGGTGGTGAAGCTGATCTGACCGCGGCGGAAGGCAGCGGTCGAGGTGTCCAGGGCGACGGTGAACTCATCGGTCTTCCCGGGGGCGATGCTTGAGCTCAGGCCCTCGACCAGGCGATAGCCGGCCGGGAGCTGGACCGGCCCCAGGCGCAGCGTCGCATCCCCCTCGTTGGCAACGCGGAAGGTGCGCACCGGGCCGGGGGCGTCCACTTCGGCATCGGCGAAGAGGATCGGGGAGATCAGCCCATCGGCCACGGGCAGCGCCGAGCGCGACCCGCGCACCAGCCAGAC
>DATBFY010000602.1:0-6911 GCA_036558265.1 Tepidisphaeraceae bacterium
CGCGATCGTTCGCAGGGCCATGTCCTCCACGGCAATGGGGTCCCAGGCGACGTTTTCGTGGATGGTAAATGTCGGCTGATGGTCGGGGCCCAGTTCGACGCCCACGGTCCCGGTGGGGGCTTCCGGGTCCACCTGAATCAGGTCGGTCGCCATCCCCCGGTCACGAAGTCGATGCAGAGCTTCCTGTCCCAGCTCGTCGGCGCCGATGCGGGTCACCAGCTGAGCCCGGGCGCCCAGCGACAGAGCGTGAAGGATGAAGTTGGCCGGCGCCCCGCCAAGTTGCCGGCCGTCGGGCAGCAGGTCCCACAGGACCTCGCCCAGGGCGAGAATGAGGGGTTTGGCGGACATAAAGACGAAGATAGAGGATGGAAGATGGATTTCCGCCATCCTCTATCTTCCATCCTCCATCCTCGTTTTCGCTCCGTTCACTTCGCCAGCGTCGCCTCCAGCTCCATCGGCACCGCCGACAGTGCCTGCGACACCGGGCAGCCGCTCTTGGTGGCGTTGGCGATCTCGCTGAACTTGCCCGGGTCGATGTTGGGCACCGCGGCCTCGGTGGCGAGCTGGATCTTCGTGATCTTGAACCCCTCGCCAACCTTATCGACCGTCACCTTCGCGGTCGTCGAGACGCGCTGCGGCTGGAATCCCGCCTTCCCCAGGCCCGCCGACAGCGCCATCGAGAAACACGCCGCGTGCGCCGCCGCGATCAGCTCCTCGGGATTCGTCCCGGCCCCGGATTCGAACCGCGAGCTGAAGTTATACTGCCCTTCGTAAGCCCCCGAGCCGAGCTTGACCTTGCCAGCCCCTTTGAACAGGTCGCCGTTCCAGACGGCCGATGCATTGCGAGTGGGCATGTGGATCCTCCATCTAAAGAGAAGTGGAGGAGTGTAGCGTCGGCGGAACGGTAAGGCGAATCACGGTGGTGTCCGTTGTCCGTTGTCCGTGGTCGGTTGTCAGTTGTGGGGTGCGGCAACGTCGGCGACGGCGCTTGCGTCGTCGTCGGCCGCTCTCGCGGTCCCGTACGTGGCAGAGGCGATCCGCAAGGTCGTCGGACGTGACCCCGATCCCCGGCGGGCCGCCGATCGGTAGACCCGAGAGGAACGCTGCTCCCGCGCCCGCGAGCTGCACGACGTTCCGGTCGATCCGCCGGACCGTCAGCGGCCGGCTGCGTCGCACGAGAATGCCCGCGCCGACGAGCGCGAAGCTCGCCGCGACGCCCAGGCCCTCCGATCCGTCCCATAGTGCCAGGATCAGCAGGATGATGCCCAGTGCCAGGAGCAGCACGGCCGTGCGGCAGGCGCGCTCGCGCCGGGCCCGGCAGCAATCGCACAGTCCGACCTCCAGCTCCACCGCCCGCGCGAAGCCCAGCACGATGAACGCGAAGCTGCCAAGCCAGCGCATGTGGGCCGCCAGCCAGGACAGGCGCAAGCGCAGCCGACGGGCATGATCGTCGCCGCACGTGATGCAGCGCGGCGGCAGCGGCGAGCCGGCGAACATCACAAGCAGGGGACCGTCGCGCCAGATGCCTACGCGCCGTGCGATCGGCGGGGAAAACGGACCGGCGTATTCGAGAGGGCGGACGGCGCGGCAGACGGCGGCGGGTAAGGCGTCCATGCGGAGAGCTCCACGGTGAGCTCATATTGTAACGTCCGCCCGCCGCGACCGCGCGGATTTCTCAACGAAGGTTCACTCGTCCATGGTCAATGGACTATTGTCGTTCAGCCAGCAACACCACGTCCT
Source organism: Tepidisphaeraceae bacterium (assembly GCA_036558265.1). Lineage (GTDB taxonomy): Bacteria > Planctomycetota > Phycisphaerae > Tepidisphaerales > Tepidisphaeraceae > RYN-433. The sequence goes on from DATBFY010000602.1 coordinate 1,741, forward strand.
CGCCAAACGGGAACCACTTATGCGTAAAGCCCATGGCCCTGCACACGTGCTCCACGTGCCCGATGCTGTACGTGTTGTGGTACAGCGGGTACTGCTGCCAGTTGACCACCTCGTACCCCTGGAACGCCTTGGGCCCGATGAAGAAGATGTTGATCAGCTTCTTCGTCGCCAGCCGCAGCATGTTGGAGAACGCCGGCTCCAGCGCCGGCACGTGTTCGAGCATGTGCTGCGAGTACACCAGGTCCGCCGGCTCGACGTTCACCCCGCGCACGATGTCGCCCTGCGTCCACCGGTTCTCGGGAAACTCCTGCTGCGCGTGCGCGACGAAGTGGGCCGTCCAGTCCACGCCGGAATAGGTCACGCCCAGTCGCTTCAGGGGTGCGCGCAGCGCCCGGTACTCGTGCAGGCCGCCGAAGGCGACTTCGAGCACGCTCTTGACCTCGCCCGCCGCTGCCCAGTCGGTAATGAGCTTCCGCGTGTGCTGGCGGGCCGGCATGTCCTTGTTCCACGACAGGAAGTTCTCGCCGGTCGGCTGGGCGTTGGCCGTCCACCAGTTGGTCACGATCGTGGACTTCCCCGACGCGTCGCGACCCGCCTGGTTCCGCAGGGCGGCCAGTTGCCGCTCCGTCAGCACGATGGACGTCGCAACGCCGTCGCAACCCCCCCCGCGGTACTCCTGTCCGCACTGGCGGCAGCGCCAGGCGTCGGCCGCGTCGTCCGGGGGGGTCTGGGGAGTCCGGCAGATGTCGCACGTAACCGTAGCGGGAGCTTCAAGGCGGTGATCGAGCGTCATTTCGTCCCTTATCGGACGGCCCGACGCTTCGACTAAAAGGTTCCTCTCCCTCGACCGCTTCCCAGGCCAGGTTTGACCTACCCCCCTGACGGCCCAGGCACCCCAACCGCGACGAACCCGGCCCCCACAGCCCGGCGCCAATCCAACCTCCCTCGTCCCCGCGACACCGGAGACTTTGACCCAGGCGCCGTTTCCTGGGTCAAAGTCGTAGGTTCGCGTCCGACGAGCGCCGAATCCTCTGACAAAGAAACGCCGTGGAAAAGGGCGACATCCGCGGCGACCGGTGAGACGCGCCTCGATCACCCCGACCCCTCACCGGACACGGCCCCGCATTCCGGACACCGCTCCGGCGTGGCGCGGAGGTCATACCCGCAGCTGGGACAGTGGCCCGCCGCGCGTCGCCGATCATTTCGTAGCCTTCGTCGCACACTGAGGAACACACTTGAGACGGGCCAGATCGCTGTGACAAACGCTATCGCCCACAAAGGGGCGCTAGCCGCCCGCGCCCCATATCGGAATTTGGGATGAGAGGCGGACACGCGATACAGCCCAAATCCGCCGTACTCAGATCTTTCGGGAAAATCCCAGTACCAGGGCGCTGTCGGAGCCTGATAAAAAATGAGCTCGTTGTCAACGACTCCCGCCAACGTCTGGCGGTGTGGGGAATTGATCTCCAGCGTGTCCCAGAAGATCCAAAACTTCCCGCTCTCGCACCCGCCGTGGATCCCGCGGTATCGCGTGACCTCGCCGCCCTCTTGCTCCACATGCGACAATGCCAGGTCACGACTGAAGAACGACCAGGGCCAGAGGACGAGCGAGCATAGCGAGACGACCAGCAGCACGCCCTTGACGCCCCAGCCCACGACCCGGATGACACGCTTAAGTCTCACGCGCGCGAAAAGCCCTTTCCGGCGGGCATTCTAATGCGGGCGGCTTGCGAGTCCCACCATCCCATTCGCTCGCGTCCCGCCGCGCGAACGATCCGCCGGGAGGGTGGACGGCTGCGGGCTTCGCGGGACGCCTGTAGGCCGGGGTTTGGGGTGGCAACCCCAATGGGCCGGAATTCGACTCTTGGCTCAGCCGGATGGAGGCCCAGGCGAGCGGCGACAGAGGTCGACCCAGCGGCCGGGCCCGGCCGACATCTTCGGCTCACTCCGCTTGCGCGCGCACCCAATCCGCGTCATCGGGCACGCGACGCTCGGCGATGAACCGGTTCACGATCTCGCGGAGCCGCGCGAGGTCAGTCGGCGCGAACCGGAAGTCGCGCCAGCGGCATTCGGCAAGGCAATACTCGACGTACGAGCCCGGATCTTCCGCAACCCCGGCAAGGTTGTATCCCCGGACGATGAGGATCGGCACCCCCTGATACAGCGTGATCGGTTCGAGCGGCCAGTCGGCGTAATCGGTGTGCGCGACGACGAAGCTGGCGCCGCCGAGCATGGGCCGGCGAAACGCCTGCGGCCGATTTGTGTCGGTCGCCTCGAAGAGCATCCGGCAGAGCGGGATGACCTCCGAGCCGTGGTCGGGATCCCGCGACATCGCGCGGAGGCGCTCAGCGCGGGCATATGGACGCAGTCGCTGGAGTTCTGCCGCGACCCGGAGGTAATGGGCAATGCGATAGTGTTCCACAAATCGATGGGGATCGACCCATGCGGAGACTTTGGGTGCACTGACGTCCGGCCCGGTAAGCAGGTCGTCAACATCCTCTGCGGTCGCACGGGATTCGATTGGGGCGGGCGAAGTCGGCGGGCCTTTGGCGACCGGCCGCGCGACGACGAACCGCCGCCTCTGCGGGTCGTACTTGAACGCCGCCCGGTTCGCGAAATACCACGCCCGCACCCGCTGGTCCCAACCCGGCGGCGCGTCCGAGTACACGAACCCGTGGATCGTCTCGAACAGGCTCCGGCACGCCTTGCGGTCCGCCGGGTCCGAATACGTCGAGTTAATCGCGTCCTGCAGTTTCCCGTCATTCATCCACTTGTCGAACACGTAGTAATACATTGGGTCGAGCGGGTCCGAGCCCTTGGCCAGTTGTCGATTGCGGAACGCCAGCGCGTCGGGCGCGGCGCGGGCCAGCACGTCGTCGAGGTCCTGGTCGTTCAGCCGGTTCAACCACCGGATCAATCGGAGGTCGACGGCGTGTAAAACGAGGCTGTCCCCGGACGTCCGCATCACGTCGTCGAGCATTTCCAAGGTCAGCGCATCGAATCCCTCCTGGGCCAGCTTGCCGCTGACCCAGTCGGGAAGCTGCGTATGAGGCATTCGCGCAACCGTGCCCCCGACGGGCATCAGCGACTCCAACGTCCCGTAAAAGTCGATCGCGGAAAGCCGCTTGTCCCGCACTTCGTCCACCGAGATCGCGAGCGCGCTCGCCGGGTCGAAATGGCCAAGTGCGATCGCGGCCTCGTCGCGAATCTCCGGGTCGCGCTTCGGGTCATTGGCGATCCGCCTAAGTGGCTCGGCGTTGACCGACCCACGGGCCAGCAGCCGTTCCAGCGTGAAACCGTACGGGTACAGGGCACGCCAGAACCCGTTCGGGAGCAGTTGTCCGCCATGCGAATTTCGCGCGTTGCCCATGCGATCGAGGTTCCCCGCATCCGACATCGCACCCTTGAGCGCGCCGAGCACGTCGTCGTCAGAGAGCGGAGCTGAGGTATCGCGGGGCGAACAGCCGAAAGAGACCACAAGGGCGATCAGCGAGCCGCCGATCGTCAGGAGCAAGGCGCGAAGGCGCAACATCGGGAACATTCGTCGCCCGATTATACCGCCCACGCGTTTTCTTGGGCCTCCATTTGATGGACCGAGTTTGAAATTCCAGCCAGCGCATCGGCACGCCGATGACGCTCCCGCCAACCGCACCGCCGTCCACCCCCCCCGGCGAGGACACCGTTGCGGGAAACTCGGGACCCTCCTTCACGCCCCCATCAGCCGTCTGGATCATTGGATCTTCGAATTTGCCCCTCCGTTCGAGATTTGATGCTTGGATCTTGGAGCGTCGCCGCCACAAAGGCGCGAAACGGCGGTCGCCCCCGACCGGCGACACCGACCCGGGCGGTCACCGATCACCACACAGATCCCGACAATTTGTTGCGCGCACGTGACGCGCGCAGCGCAATCGGTGAAGCCCCCAAAAGCAAAAAAAGTTTGTCGCGAAAACCCCGCAAACCCCCGCCTTCCACAACCCCGATGACGCTCGGCGCGTCACCGGCGCGCAACCCCGCGCCATTATACGGAGGCACCCCATGCGCGCAGAAAACCTTCTCCCTCTCCCGGCCGCGACCCCGGGCTCATTGTGCGCGCCCGCTCTCCCGCGGCAGGGAGAGGGCGGGAGTGAGGGGCGGTCCGAATTCCACCACACCCATCAAAACCCGACAGAACCCGACACCAATTCGCGTTTCCGCTCCCCCATCTTCACATTCCGAACTCTCTGCGACCTCCGCGTCTCTGCGGTGAGCTTCGCCCCGCGCAAAACGAACCCAGACCACCCGCCAAAACCCGCCAAACTGCTCCAACCCGCACCGCTCGACGCGCCGGCGCAAAACCAAGCCAGATTTCCCCGCCGTGTACTCCGCGTGCGCCGTGGTCCAACTTCCACCGGCAAAACGAACCCGGATCGCCCCACAACTTTTGCCTTTTGCCCTTTGCCTTTTGCCTTTCACCCCCGCTTGGCACGTCCCCGCCCCAAGTTTGACTTACCCCTCCCAAACCGTCAAAATTGCCGCCCAGAGGCGGATTTCGCCCTAATGGACGCTACACCCTTGACTTCCACAACTTCGGCAGGAGATCCCTCCATGAAGTGCTCCCCCAGGCGGCGTGCGGTTCTGACGCTGGCGATCAGTGGGCTCGCGTTCACCCTCGCAGGCATCCTCGCCGGGTGCGGCGACGGCGACCAGCGCGCCGCCGACAAGCGCATCAGCAAGAGCGTCAATGAAGCCATCGAAAGCCGCCGAAACCCCACCACCCAGAACGTCAACGCCGCCGTCACCGAGTTGACCAAGGCCGCCGGTGAGGCCGGCGCGTCCCTGGTCGGAAAGATCGAGGCCAAGTCCAACCTCGCCCAGGCCGAGATGGAGGCCGGCGACCGCATCGTCCGCGACATCGACCGCCTCGACCCGCAGATCAACCAGGCCTCGTGGGAGATCAGTCAGACCGCCGGCCAGTTGCAGCGCCTGAGCGACAGCGCGACCGCCAGCGAATCGTCCAACCCCCAGGCCGTCCTCAAGGCGATCGGCGACAACCGCGCCCAGATGGTCGCGGCGGGCGAGGCCGCCTCGAAGAAGGTTGCCGAGCTGCAGTCGCAGATCGACCAGATCAAGGGCCAGGTCACGACCATGACCCAGCAGAAGGACGCCGCCGCCCAGCAGGCGGACGCGCTGTC
>DATBFY010000603.1:0-7099 GCA_036558265.1 Tepidisphaeraceae bacterium
CCGGGGAGCGCAGGGGTCGAAGCAGCGGCAGAGCGATCAGCAGCACGACCACGGGCGCGCAAAGCGCCCACGGCCGAACCACCTGGCGGCTGCGCATCTCGCGGAAATAGTTCGCGACGGCGGTCATCCGGTCAGGGTGCCTTGGTCCGCGCGGGGACTAGTAGACCCTCAGGAACTGCACAAAATTCTGCAGGATGCGGTTGGTCAGGCGCTCGTAAACGCGGTATTTCGCGTCGGTGTCCTTCAGGATCGCGGCGTCACCGCCCGGGCCGAGCACCTTGTTGATGTCGTCCTTCCCGGCTGCCACCATCGCCCGAATGATCTCCGGCGTCGCCTCGATGTGGAACTGAAAGCCGAACAGCCGGTTCTTGAACCGGAACGCCTGGTTCTTACAAAGCCTTGTAGACGAGATGAGAACGCTCCCGGTCGGGGGTTGGGGCGCTGGCGGCGGCGCGGGATTGGCCGGGGCCGGCAGCTTGGGCAGGTCAAACGTATCGAAGTGCCAGTGAAAGACCTCCATCCCGTCGTGGCAGCCGAAGACGATCGGCTCGGTCCCGCCGGGAAACGGGAGGTTGATCGGGGCCCAGCCGAGCTCCGGCAGGGGGGTAAGGGGCTCGGCGGGCTTGGGCGGGTCGCCATGCCTCTCCGCCGGCACCATCTTGACATTCGCAAAAACCCGCGCTCCAGCCGCGTGCGCCATGAGCTGCGCCCCCAGGCAGATGCCCAGCACAGGGCGATCGCGCTGGACCATGCGCTTGAGGGTCTCGACCTCCTTGTCCAGAAAGGGGTACTGGCTTTTGCCGACGTCGGCCACGCCCATGGGGCCGCCCAGGACGATCAGACAGCGGACCTCGTCCAGGTCGGTGGGGACCTCGTCCCCCTTGTAAAGTCGGCGGAGCTCGATCGGGATGCCGAAATCGCGGAAGACCGTGACGATGCGGCCGGGACCCTCCGCCTCGACGTGCTGCAGAACGATGGCTTTGCTCATATGTGAAGCGGAGAATGATCGGGGCAAGGATCGCTGGGGTCAAGAAAGGGATACATTCGGCGCCGGGCATTTCCATTCAGTGGGGTTATGCTAACCTGTTTGCGACATGAGTGTTGCGCTGTCTTACGCGTCGCCGGAAAGACTCGCAGGAGCGGCACTGTCCGTCCGGGAACTCGCTAAGTCTTATGGGCCAGTGCAGGCTGTCCGCGGGATTTCGTTCGATGTTGCCAGGGGGGAGATCTTCGGGCTCCTGGGGCCGAACGGCGCGGGGAAGACCAGCACACTGGAGTGCATCATCGGCCTGCGCGCGCCGGACACAGGTTCCATCAGCGTGGCCGGCGTGGACGCGATCCGGCATGCGCGGCAGGTGAAGCAGCGAATCGGGGTGGCACTGCAGGCCACGGCATTGCCGGACAAGATCACGCCGCGCGAAGCCCTCGATCTCTTCGCCAGCTTCTATCGCAATCCCGTTACGACGGGCGAACTGATCCGCCGGTTCTCGCTCGCGGAAAAGGCCGACGCGAAATTCGAGACGCTGTCCGGCGGTCAGAAGCAGCGGCTGGCCATCGCGCTGGCGACGATTAACGACCCGGACGTGCTGTTTTTGGACGAGCCGACCGCCGGCCTGGACCCCCAGTCGCGCCGCGAGCTGCACGAGGTGATCCGCCAGACCCGGGCGGCGGGCAAGACGGTCGTCCTGACTACCCATTACATCGAGGAAGCCCAGCAGCTTTGCGACCGGCTGGCGGTGGTCGATCATGGCCGGATCATCGCGACGGGGACGCCAGTTGAGCTGATCGCGTCGGCCAAGTCTCCGCCGCGCGTGACGTTCACGGCGACGCGCGCGCCCGAGCTCCGGCGGTTGGAGTCGCTCGCCGAGGTCACGACCGCCACCGTGAAAGGCGAATCGGCGACGCTTTACACGACCCAGCCGGGTCGGACGATCGTCGACCTGGTGAACTGGCTGCAGGCGGACCCGGGGAACGAGCTGGTGGACCTGCACATCCAAAAGCCGTCGCTGGAGGATGTGTTCATCGAACTGACGGGAAGGAGTATCCGGGATTAACCGCCGCGGAGCGGTGACAGATAATAGCCGATGGCGTAAGCCATGGGTTTAATGAAAACGCGGCATAATAGCCCCGGAGGGGCGGCAGAGGAGCGTCCGAAGGAACGATAGTCACCCCATGCCCCTCCGGGGCTGAATCGTTCGTTGCGTTTAATACCCACGGCTTACGCCGTGGGCTATTGTCTTTCGCCGCTCCGCGGCTGATGCGAGCACTCACTCACGCGGCGGCGCGCTTTCCACCACCAGCACCCAATCCCCATCCCCATCGGCGTTGTTCCCCGGCGGCGTGAAGCTGTGCTTCCCCCGATTCGCAAACGGCGACCCCTTGATCGCGGCATACGTCCCGCGGCTCGGGTCGTACCAGCGCGCCGTCGCCGGACCTGCCAACTTGCTCATGTCCACGATCACCGTCCGCCGGCTCGGCAAATAGGCCATGACAAGCGTCCCATCTGGCGTTCGAGCCGCGGTCACGTAATCGCTGGTCATCCCGTAGGCATTGCCGGGGGTGGTCGTCGCATCAAAGGTTCCGTAGCCCGTCGTCAGCACCTGGTGCTTCTGATCGGGGACCAAATCCTGCCACGCCCGCGATTCGAACAGCGATCGCACGTGCGCCATCTGGACGGCCCCCGGCGTGTCAAGCCTGTCTTTCCAGCCCTGCTTGAACGGCCAGGTGTAGCCATTGCCGTAGAGCTGCCCCGTGGCGCCCGCCAGGATCGACCAATACTCCTGCCGGCGAAGCGTCGCGGGCTCGCTGTCGCGCTCGAATTCGTAATCCGATTCCACCATGAACACCGGCTTGGGATCGGGCCGGTTGTAATCCTTCTGCACCTGGGCGTAGGTCGGGTAGTACGTATAGGACGCGCACAGGTCGATCACCGGCCGCCAGTTCTCATCGTCGAGCGAGCCGCTGACCAGGTAATCCAATTCCACCGTGTGCAGGTGTCGCGGGTCCTTCTCTCGGATCCCGCGCGCGACCGCGAGCACGACCGCGTCGTGATCCGGCTTCTTCCAGGTTTGGAAATCGTTCCCGCTCATCCAGAGGATGTTGTCGAACTTGCCATAGCGCTCGCCGAGGTATTGGCCGAAGGCGCGGCATTTTTCCGGACCATTGGCGAGCATCACCTTGAGGTGGTCGATCGTCTCGCACGGGTCGAGGATAACGAGCAGGTCCTCCGCGGCCGCGAGTTGGATCATCCGGTCGCATCGCGCGAAGTAGGCCTCGTTCGGGGTCGCCAGGTCATCAGCGGTCTGGAACGGCTTGACGCCGTCGACCGTGCTGCCGTCGGCGCGGCCGCCGGTGCCCTTGCGGCAGAGCAAATTGATCCAGACGGCGTTGAAGCCATGCGACCGGCGGTTGGCGAAGAACAGTTCGGCGTCGGCGCCCGACAGGTTGACCATCAGCGCCTGGGGCGACTCGCCGGTGATCAGGAAGGGCTTGCCCTTTTGATCGACGAGATATCGACCGCCGGGTGCGACCTTCAACGGGTACGCCGGGCCGGCGCCCAGACCGGCGGCGGCGAACGACGCGAGGGCGATCCATTTCAGCATTCGTAAGGCAGTCGTCATGAGACACCTCATCTTGTACTGCCGGAAATCGTCAGGCGAATACCGGCGTCATCCTGATAATGAGGAGGTTTGACCGACGAAGGATCTTGCCGCGAGGGGAAGTGATCGTTCGTTCGCCGCAAGATCCTTCGGTCGCCACTAGGCTCCCTGAGGATGACCACGCGACCGGAATCCCTCGGCCCCGCATCGCGCCTATTCCTTCGCGCGCTTGGCTTCCCAATCGTGCGGCAGCGGCTTGTCGCGCCCGAAGATGATCTTGCCGGTGATCGTGTCGCCGGCGATCTGGCCGTGGTACTCGAATTTCATCTTCTGTTCGTTGATGATGCGGTTGACGTCGAACGAGAGTTGATTGCCCTTGATCTGGCCGTTCTCGACGGGCGTCTGATCGCCCTCGCGTGCGATGTAGGTGCCGGTGACCTTGTCGCCGGCCTCGCGCTTGAGCTTGAGTTTCGCGGTGCCCTCGGTGCCGTCGCGGAGCTTGTAGGTCCAGGTCCAGGTGCCATCGATGTTCGGGGCGTCCTTCTTGTCTTCCGCGAACGTCAGGACGGAGAAGGCAAAGATGGCGAGCAGGGGGAGGATTCGGATGCGCATCGTCGTGCTCCGGTTGGAGGGGTGTTCCTCATGAGTTTACCGCGCAGAAGCCCGTTGCGCTGGCGCATGAAGGAACCCGGCCGCTGAAGCGCGGGCCCCGCCAGAGGCGCGCGTGCCTTTCCGCGGGTGCGCGGGTTCCCTAGAATCCCGCAACCGATGAAAGGGTTTCTCCATCACTTCTGGTTGACGCTGCGGCTTAACTTCCGCAACCCGCAGGCCGTGGTCTTCGGGTACGTGGTGCCGGTCTTCTTCCTGTTCGCGATCGCGGCATTTTACGTGAAGGGCAAGAATTCCGGGCCTGAGATGGCCCGCTACATGGGCCAGCTCCTCACGATCACGATCCTGGGCGGCGCCTGCTTCGGCATGCCGATTGCGGTCGTGTCGGAGCGCGAGCGCGGCGTGTGGCGGCGGTACCGCCTGACCCCGCTGCCGACCCTGGCGTTTGTCGGCTCGGTGCTGCTCGCCAGATACGTGCTGGTCCTGTCGGCGGGGCTGCTCCAGATCGCGCTGGGAATGGCCATTTACAAGATGCCCCCGCCCTTGCACCCCTGGGCGCTGCTGGCGGCGTTTACGCTGGTGAGCTTCGCGTTCCTGGGGATCGGACTTTTGATCTGCATGATCGCCAACAGCACCCACGCCGTGCAGGCGCTGGGGCAGAGCCTGTTCCTGCCGATGATCATCATCGGCGGCGTGGGCGTGCCACTCTCGCAGCTACCGGTGTGGGGCCGGACGCTCGCGGCATTCCTCCCCGGTCGCTACGCCGTCCAGGCGATGGACCCGGCCGTCTACGACGTCTCACGCTTCAACCGCTTTTTCTACGAAGCGCACCACTACACGGCGTTCAACTACGTCGCGCTGGTCATCATCGGCGCGGCGGCGGTGCTGGGAGCCGTGAAACTCTTCCGCTGGGAAAACGGCCAACGCCTCGGCTGGCGGGCGTGGGGATGGGCCATGGTGACGATCGCAAGCTGGGTGGCAGTGGGGCTGTGGGCGCGCACGCACAAGCTGGTATAGCGCGTCACGTGGCATGCGCAGTTTGGTGGGGCAGACATTTTTGTCTGCCCGAGAACAAGTTTCCGAACTGCGGGGACCGCCGATGCCGCAATGCAACCTCGTGGTAACGTGCACGCCCCATTTCGAGTACGATCAGTGTCACGCACGTCCCCAGGAGGAACACATGATCCGAATCTCCGCCGTCCTCACGTCCCTTTGCCTGATCGCCTTCGCCACCTACGCCGACCCCGCCGTCAAGATCGAGCAGAAAGAAGACGCCCTGGTCATCACCGTGGATGGCAAACCCTTCACCACCTACCGCTTCGCCCAGGCGGCGGACGACCCCGACTGGCACCGCCCCTACTTCTACCCGGTGCTCTCCGCCGACGGCGTCGAGATCACCAGCGACCAGTGGCGCCTCCAGCAGAAGCAGCCCGACGAGGCCGCCAGGAAGAAGATCGACCACCCGCACCAGCGCTCGGTCTGGGTCGGCCACGGCGACGTCAACGGCGCCGACCACTGGACCCACAAGCAGTTCAAGCAGCATCACCTCAAGTTCATCAGCGTCCGCCAGGACGGCTTCGTCGAAGAGCTGGCCTGGGACGGCAAGGAGCCCGGCAAACCCGTCCTGAACGAGACGCGCACGGTGAGGATCGTTGCGTATCCGGACGGAGCCCGGGCCATCGATGTGACCTCCGCATTCACCGCCGCCAACGGCGACGTGATCTTCAAGGTCAAACCGCTGAACGTCACCGGCGTCGAGGCCGGCTGGCTCGCCGCACGTGTCGCCCCCTCCATCTCTGACGGGATCAAGAACGGATCATCGACGATCACGACATCGGCCGGCACCAACGGCGAAAAGGCCTCACGCGAGAAGCCCTCCAACTGGTGCGATTACTCCGGGCTCATCGACGGCAAGACCTACGGCATCGCGCTCTTCGATCATCCGACCAACCCCGGCCACCCCACCCCCTTCCACGTCCGCGCCTTCGGCCTGCTCACCCATATCGGCATCCACGACTGGACGCTCAAGGCCGGCCAGACGCAAGCGTTCCATTACCGCCTGCTCTTCCACGCCGGCGACGCCAAATCGGCGAAGCTGGACGAACGCTACAAGGAATTCGCCGGACAATAACTGAAGAGTGAAAAGATGAAACATGAAGATCACCGCTAACCGTGCTCTTCATGTTTCATGTCTTCATGTTTCACGTTTTGCTACTCCCCGCTCTCCCGCGTCGTCACCAGTTGCAGCAGCGACGCCGTTGCGTCCGCCGGTCGCGCCGGCGCCGTCGTCACGTCATCGCCCAGAAACGCCTTGAGCTGCTGCAACGTCACAGCCGGCAGCTTGGCCTTCTCGGCGTCGCGCGGCGCGACGCACACCCCGACGACCTTGCCCCCTGACAGCAGTGGCGCGCCCGCCAGCCGCGGGTGAACCGGCAGCGCGACCGTCCAGTGCTCCTTGGGCTTGGGCGCCATCGAGCTGCCGTTGATCGACTGCGCAGCAGGACTGAACAGGTCCACGGTGGGAAAGGACGCGCACGTGATCGGCCCGCCATTGAACGCATCCGCAATCGCCAGTGGGTTGAGCGTCCGGCCCGTCACCCGCAAGAGCGCCAACCCCGTCGCATCGTCCTTGCGCACCAGTTGCGCGGACAGGCTCTGGCCGTCAGGCGATTGAAGCTGGAGCGTCGCGCCCTCGTCCGCGACGGCGGCGCTGGAGACGACCAGGTCGCTGGCGACCGGGAACGCCGCGGCATACTGCGTGATCCGCACCTTGCGATCCCTGCGGCGCGGCGGCTCGAGCGTAATCGTCGTGGTGTCGGCCGCGCCGGTGTTCGTCTTCGGATCGTTCGGCCTGGGTTTCACGCGGATCGGCTTGGGCCTAATCGGCTTCG
>DATBFY010000604.1:0-6242 GCA_036558265.1 Tepidisphaeraceae bacterium
GGTTCGCCGAACATAGCGACTGAATTTGTTGCATTACTTTTGTCCGAGACCACTAGCCGGCGCCTCCTATTTAACTGCGCTGAACGTCGACCAGCTCCGAACGCGCGCGACGAGCGGCCCCACATAGCCGCCTCCTTCCCAAAATGTTTCACGACTGCCCGAAACGAAGTGCCGAGAACTCAGATGTACCGTTGCGAAACTCCTTGTAGCGATTCATCGAACTCAAAGCAACGTAAATATCAATCTGTCGCAACGGAAGTGAACCGGCAAACCCGAGGAAATACAATGGTCGGGGCGTGGGTAAAACCGCGCCCGACCAATCCAATTACCTTTTCCTCAAAAGTCCAAACGCAATTTCGCCAGCCCACTGCGCAAATACTTGATCAACGGCCCCTTGGCCAGCATCTGACGTGCTACGACTCCTGTGTCATTTGACGCCGTGTCGCCGAGCGCCCGCAGCACGCCCGCCAATGTCTTGTGATCGCCTCGGCCCAGATACATCACGGCGAGGAGTCCTCCCGCCATCTCCGCCGGCAATCCAGCAACAAATGTCACAAACGGCTTGACAGATTGCTCTCCTCGATCGCCATGCCCGACTTCGATCAGGCCGATTGCCCGTTCCACCACGGCGGTCAAATCCTTCAGGTCTCGCTGTTCGAAGCTACCCACGGGACACTCCTCATTTGGACGCGTTGCTCACTCCCAGAAGCGAATTCCCCAGCATCCATCCGTTTTCTCAGCATTGGCATCAGTGACCCTGTCTCTCGTTGCCATCGTCTGTCGTGTTCGCGCGCTTGCCATCAGCCGGCGCCCGATCCACGTCGGCGTTATCGCGGCCCAGCCGGCGTGCCACCTCTTCCGCCAGACGTTCCAAAAGCTCTTTGAGAGTGGCAGCTTGCTTGCCGCTGTCGGCAGCGTCGGCAGCACGAGCGTTACCCGCCTCAATACGTCGGGGCGCTCGGTACTTCGGGCGGTACCTGATCGTCAGATCGTCCGCATCGTCCCAATAATCATCCTCCAGTTGTCCTCCGTCTCGTTGGGTGTTGTTCAAATCGTCCTGGTCCATCCCTTGATCATCCTCGTCATTGTGCTCATCGTGCATTGGTAGTGCTCCCATCGGGCGCCGGTTTGGTCCGGCGCCCTCTTTCACCTGTGTGCAAAAAGAACGACGCCCCGGTGCGCTAGCCACCGGGGCGTCATGGCAAGAAAAGAAGGTGACAGCGATTCCAGAGGCTAGGCCGCGTCTGACGCGGGATAGCCGGCCGCTCCACGGCCCGTATCGTCCTCGTTCGCTGGCGCAGGCTTACTACCTGCGGCCGGTTCAATGCCGATTGCCGATTCGGCGTCCAACTCCTCCAATGCGTCGATCGCCGCTTCGCTCCCGTCATCAACCTGCGGCTCGTCCTCGAACCGGCCCAGCGGCTCGAACCGATAGCGGACGTGTTGGTGTCGGCGCAGCCGTTTGCTGTCCGACGGCGGCTCGGCCACCTGGACGTAGGCCTCCGACAGGTCCAGCTCTGCCATCCGGCGGTGTAGCCGGACGGCACGCTGGACGGCTGGCTCCGTCACTCCCAGTTCGGCGGCGATCGACTTCAGGGTGATGCCCTCGCTCTCGGCCAATCGTCGTACGACCTCCGCCCGATACGCCTCCCGCTGTGGGGGATCGAACAGGTCAACCTCCAGCTCACGGGACAATCGCTGCTGAAGGCCCGGTACCGCGTTCCCGCCTATGACCAAGGGCGCCAGGTTCAGCGTGAAGCGGACACGCAGGACAAGTGCGCTGCCCTGATCACACAACCGGTACGGAAACAGGACGAGCCTTGGAATCAGCCGCTTGATGCGCCGTACGAACTCGCCGTCATTGGTCGCCAGGTCCGTGAAGGCGGCCCGGGCGGTCGCCTTAATCTGCTCCAGCGGCGGGACGGTGATCGGGACACCGGCCGCACGCTCGGCCTCCTTGCGGGCGATCGCAAGGTCTTCACGTTCCTGTTCGATCCGGTCAAGGTCCTTCTTTAGCATGCTAGACGGTCCGAGCTCCCGCAGGGATTTGAGCAGGTTCTGCCCGTGTCGTTCGAGCGTCGCGACGCGCCGGTCGATCTCGGTCATTCGCCGCCGCCGATCACCATTGACGTCCTCAACCTGACGGCGGACCATCGCCAGGAACTCCTCATCGAAGTCGGGGAGCGCCTCGATCTCGGCCAACACCTTGGCTGCGATCCGCCGGGCGGTATCCGGGCCGTCCAAGCTGACGCTGTTCCAGCAGCAGTGCTGCTTGGCCCCCTTGCAGATCAGGTGGTCCTTACGCCCGTGCGCACCGTAGTTGAACAGTCGCCCACAGATCCCGCAGAAACAGTGCCCTCCCGGCCAGGTCGTCCGCCGTTTAGGTCGTCCGCGGCAGGGGTCCTGGCCTGCTGCGATCCCCTTGCGGCGGAAGCGGCCGTTCCGCTGATCCAGCAGACGAAGGACGCGGTCGTAGCGGTCAGGGTCGATGAACGCCAGGTGGGGGCACGTGCGGAAACGCGGCTGGTCACATTTCACGGACCGGCGACGACCGGTCTGGTTATGCTTGACGCAGTGCATCCGGTTGCGAACCCGCACGCCCTTGAGGATCGGGTTGTGCGTGATCCGCGACACCATCGCCCCGTCCCACCGATCCAGGTCGCAATAGGGTCCCACCGGCACGTTGTTCGCGTTCAACCAGTCGGCCACCTCGGTATAGGTCGCCCCATCCTCCAGCAGGGTGAACCAGCGGTCGAACACCGGTTCGGCATCAGGATCCTTCCGAACCTTGTCGTCGGTGTTCACGCCGGTCGGCACATAATGTTCACCCACCCATTGGCGGCCCAGATCACCCTGGTCACGGAGGCTCAGGACGTCCTGGTTCGGCCCACTGATCCGGGAGACGTCGAGCACGCGCAGCACGCGACCATCGCGGGGCGCCAATGGAGGGTTGAGCGAGTACTTCATCGCTGCCCCCTTCCGTCCCGGCCTGCGCCGGAATGCGTTGCGGCGATCGTCGAAATACTTTGCTGGAACTCTGCTAGATCGAGCGTGAATGAGCGGTCGATATCATGAATCGACGTGAACCGTCCCTGCGCCCTAAGTGATGTTCGGCGTGAGACTTCGCCGCTCTTCGGCAGCGGTCGTGCACCATCGTGAAAAGCCCCCCATCGAACCCGGGGTTTTGTTTTTTTTGCGCGCAGTCCTTCACGGCGTCCTTTTGAACGTGGACACCTCCAGCCGCCCATCGTGCGTCACGCGAACGGTAATCGCGCCGCCGCGGTCCGTGCGGTAGAGGCGCCGGCCCTGTTCGACGACCAGGCGGTCGAACGCGCGCTGCTTCCCGCTCAGCGTGCGGTCGTTGGACGATAAGACCATGCGGGCGCCTACCGCGTCGAGAAAGCGTCCCGTCGTCTCCTCCGCGCTCCCGTGGTGCGGGGCGACCACGACGTCGGCGTTCAAACCGCCGGCGTCTGCGATCAGCGACAGCTCGGCGTTCCGCTGAATGTCGCCCGTAAACAGGATCGACCGTCCCCGGCAGGTCAGGCGCATCACCTGGCAGGAGTCGTTGGCGTCGAGCATGGCGCCACCCGGCGGCCAGAGCACCTCCAGCGCACACTGATCGTCCAACGGTACCGTCTGACCTTGCGTGACGGTCTTCACCGGACATTTCAACTCGTCGAGCCTGTGCAGCATCAGCCGGGCCGGATAATTCTTCGCCGCATGCTGGTGGAATTGCGGCGTGACCAGCACCTGGCGCACGCCGTAATCCTCCGCGGTCCGCGCGACCGCGCCGAAATGATCGAAGTTCGCGTGACTGACGTAGACCGCCTCGACCCGCCTCACCCCCTCGTGCCGCAGGAACGGTTCGATGCACCGGCGCTCAAGGTCGGCGTAGGACGACGAGCCGGCGTCGATGAGGAACGTCTTGCCCGTCGGCGTCTCGACCACCGCGCACTGACCGGCGCCGACCGAGAGGAGCGTAACCTTGAGCGCTCCGCCGGTCCCGCCGCGCGGCGCAAAGCCGAGCAGTAGCGGGAGCATGAAGGCGGCCGTGAACGCCGCCCCGGCGCCGCCGCGCAGCATCCACTTCACGCGCGTCCGCGCCGTCGGGATCAGCGGCAGCGCCAGGAACGCGTAGTAGACGAGGATCACCAGGATCGGCAGCGCCGGGAGCGGCACGTCACTGCCGGGGATCTTCGCCAGGCCCGCCACGCCCAGCCGCATCCCCTCGACCGGCAGCAGCGCCAACCACGCCCACGCCGGCGCAAACCACGGCAAGAGCAGCGTCAGCACGACCTTCAGCAGGCCCGCGATCATCGACAGGAACACCGGGATCGCCAGCAGCATCCCCGCCGGCACCGCCCACGGGTTCAACTGGTCGAAATGCTCGACGATCAGCGGCGCCGAAACCGCCCAGGCGACCAGCCCCGTCGCCGCCGCCTCCAACAGCTTGTGCTTGCCGTACCGCCGGATCGACTGCATCCGCGTCGGCGCGACCCCGGCCGCCATCAGCGCGCGCTCGTCCTCGTCCTGGCGGTCCAGGAACCGCGTGAGTCGCGTCGCGCAAACCATCAGCCCCAGCACCGTGAGAAAGCTCAGCTCGAACCCGGCGTTATACAGGTCCAGCGGATGCACCAGCAACATAACGAAAATCGTAAACGCCAGCAACTGGATCCCGTCCACCGCCCGGCGGAAGACCACCCCCACCCCGAAGCACAGGCACAGGATGATCGACCGCACGACCGGCGGGGCGGGCAGCGCAACCGTGCCGTACAGCAGCACGAACCCCATCATCACGATCGCCGAAACGCGCGGCGAGAACCGCACCAGCCGGCAGAGCAGGAAGACCACGCCGCCCAGCACCGCCACGTGCATCCCGCTGATCGACAGGTGGTGGCTGGTCCCCGTGCGCTGGAAGTCCGCCTGGATGTCCCGCAGTTGCGGATCGGAATCGCCCAGCAACAGCGCCCGCAACAGCGCGTGATCGACGGACTGCTTCTCCGAAAATCCCTTCGCCAGCGCCGCCCGGGCGCGCTCGCGAAGCCAGTTGATGGGCGCAAGGCCACCCCTGCCCGCCAGGATCCTTATGTTCTGCGGCTCCGGAGCGTCGATCGACGCCAGGATCCGCTGCTCGCGGTAGTACCTCTGCCAGTCGAACTGACCCGGGTTCATCGCCGGCGCCGGTCGCGACAACATCCCCAGCACACGCACTCGCTGACCATACGCCAGGCCGCGACGGGGCGGGCTCACCTGGAGCAGGATCTCGCCGCTCGCGTCGCGCCAGCCGTCCCACGTTTTGACCCGCCGCACGACCCCTGAAGTAACCTGCCGCGGCGGTAATGGCCGCCCGCTCGGTGAGGCGCTGTTCAGCACCCGCGGCGGCTGATCGATCACCACCTCCACCTCGGCCAGGCGCGCCTCGTCGCTCGTGTATCCCGCAATGTGATCGGCCGCGAAGTGAAAGTGTTCGAGCTGCGCGACCCCCAGGCCGAGCAATCCAATGGAAATGGCGATTGATAGGGTGGAAAGTCTGGCCCAACGCAGGCAGGCCAGCGAGACGATCGTCCCTGCGACCGCCGCCCCCAGCCACGCCTTTGGCAGGTCCGGAACGATCGGATGCGCCAGGATGCCCGCGATCAGCGTCGCCGCCGCCGACACCGCCGGTCGGCGGGATAGAACGCCCAGCCTCGCCTCCACTTCGTCCGTATCGCTCGCCATCGCGGCGCGAAGCGTACCCGAGGCGGCGTTCGGAGGACAAAAGAATTTGCAATAACCCCGTTGCTCCGCACACCTCGCCCCGCCCCCGCGATCAACGCGCCTGGCGCATCACCCGGTTCACCGACGCCTCCGCGTCGCCGCCCCGAACGATCTTCGCGACGACCTTCTGATCCGGATCGAGCACGAACGTCATCGCCGGCCCGGCGCGGTAACCGACCGGGATATCCCGCTCGAATGCCGCGCCGCCCAGCGCCTGCGTCCACGCGATCGACTGACCGGCGCCGCGCTTGCGCACGTCGTCGGCGGTGGCGTTGAGGTGCACCGTCAGCATCGCGAACCGCGGGTCGTTCACGCACGCGTCGTACGCGCGCTTCAATCCCTCGACGTCCAACCGCCACTCATCCTGCGGCCAGCGGAAGTTCAGCAGGAGGAACCGTCCCCGATAATCCGCCAGCTTCACCGCCCGCCCGTCCATCGTCTTCACCTCGAACGGCGGCGCCGCCTCCCCGACCATCAGGCGC
>DATBFY010000605.1:0-1785 GCA_036558265.1 Tepidisphaeraceae bacterium
GAGGGGGGGCAGCCCGGGGCCTCAATGTGCCGGACATCCTAGGGAACGCATGGACGTAGATCAACAGTAATTTGCCATTGCTGGTTGTGCGCGCAAAGCTGACTTGTACAGAACGATCCGGCTCCTTCGACGCGACAATCCCTTCGCCACCATCGGCTTGGACCCCAGGGCAACCCGTGCCCCCGCTGGGCCGCGTACGCCCCTTTTCCCTCCGCCAGCGTAGCCGCCCGCGCACGGCCCCCACACGAGACACACCCCAACACGACGACGACGACGACGACCCTCGCACGAACGATCATGTGACGCAAGTCTACCCGCCCTCCTTGCCTTTTGCCCTTTGCCTTTTTGCCTTCAATCGGGATACGATGCGGCGTCGCCGCCGTTCCCCGCTGCGCCGGAACTCGAGTAGAATTGTGTTGGTCATGGGCCAACTTGCATCCCAGGGTGCGCTCGATCCGCAGTCGGTGATCGCCGCCATGATGGACCCGATCACCTGCCGCGAGATTCTCGACGCGCTGCCGGTCGCCGTCTACACGACCGACGCGCAGGGCCGCCTCACCCACTTCAACCGGGTGGCGGTCGCGCTGTGCGGGCGCACGCCGGAGCTGGGGATCGACAAGTGGTGCATTACCTCGAAGCTCTATCGACCCGACGGCACGCCCTTGCCGCTCGAGCAATGTCCGATGGCCGTCGCGCTCAAGGAGCGCCGCGCGGTTCGCGGGGAGCAGACGATCGCCGAGCGCCCCGACGGCACGCGCGTCTGGTTCGAGCCGTATCCCACGCCGCTGTTCGACTCCGAGGGCAACCTCACCGGCGGCATCAACGTGCTCATCGACATCACCGCGCGCAAACGCGCCGAGGGCGTGGTCAGCGAGCAGCGGAAGGACCTTGCCGACGACTTTCAGGCGATCGAGCAACTCCAGCAGGTGAGCATGCACCTCGCCCGCGCGGAGGACAGCGGGTCGCTTCATCAGGCGATCATGGACGCCGCGGTGGGGATCATGCGCTCGGAGTTCGCGAGCCTGCAGATGTTGTATCCGCAGCGCGGCAGCGGCGGGGAACTGCGCCTGCTGGCATTCCGCGGGTTCAATCCGGAGGCCGCCCGGTTCTGGGAATGGGTGCGGGCAGATTCGGGCTCCACCTGCGGGCAGGCGCTGCGCACCGGTCAGCGCAGCGTGGCCGGCGACGTCGAGCATTGCGACTTCATCGCCGGCACGGACGACCTGGCCACGTACCTTCAGACCGGCATCCGTGCCGTGCAGACCACCCCGTTGCTTTCCCGCAGCGGCAGGCTGGTGGGCATGATCTCCACCCACTGGAAGCAGCCGCACCAACCCTCGGAGCGGGACCTTCGCCTGCTGGACGTCCTGGCGCGACAGGCCGCGGATTGGATGGAGCGGTTGCACGCCGAAGAAGCGCTGCGCCGCACCGCCGAGGCGCTCAGGGCGCTGGTCGAGGAATCGCCGCTGGGCATCTACACGGTCGATTCCGATTTCCGGATCGCCCAGGTCAGCAGGGGCGCCATGCCGGCGTTCCAGAACGTGCAGCCGATCATCGGACGCGATTTCGCAGACGTGATGCACACGATCTGGCCGGATTCGTTCGCCGACGAGGCGATCCGTATTTTCCGGCGGGTGCTCGAAACCGGCGAGCCCTATGCATCGCCCGGACTCACCGAGAAGCGCAAGGACATCAGCACGATCGAGTCCTACGAGTGGCAGTTGAATCGCGTGACGCTCGCCGACGGCAGGTTCGGCGTCGTCTGCTATTACTTCGACACGACCC
>DATBFY010000606.1:0-20696 GCA_036558265.1 Tepidisphaeraceae bacterium
CCATGGCGCGTCAGAAACGGCTGAGCCGCGGCACGGGGGTTGCATATCGACGGTTGCGTGAAGGCCTCGGGTCAGCCCCGACACATATAAGAGGAGTCGCGAATGAGTCAGCACTTCGCCCGTTCCGCGCAGGCGGCCAACGGCGCGTCCAACGGCAATCGAACGACCAACCACCGGTTCAACGAGGCGTTCCGGCGGATGGCGTCGGCGTCGGCGAACCTGGTCGGCAGCAAGTGGGCATTCATCCTGGCGATCGCGATCGTCGTGTGCTGGGCAATCACCGGGCCGATCTTCCATTACTCCGACACCTGGCAACTGGTGATCAACACGGGCACGACGATCGTGACGTTCCTCATGGTCTTTTTGATCCAGAACACGCAGAACCGCGACGCCAAGGCGATCCACCTGAAGCTGGACGAGCTGATCCGCGGCGTGAAGGGGGCGCGCAACCACCTGGTGAACCTGGAGGAGTTCAGCGATGAGGAGCTGGCGGATTTGCAGAAGCAGTTCGAGGCGGTCCGCGCCCACGCCGCGGAGCGGACCCATCGCACGGCGGAAGAGGCCAACCGCAAGGCGGACGTGGCGGTGGGGATGAGCGAGCGGGCGCACCACACGGCCGGCGCCGCCCACGACACGGCCGACGAGGCCAAGCGCGCCGCCGACGAGGCGCGAGAGCGGGTGCGGCGGGCGGAGGAGGCGATCAACGGATGATGGATGAAGGCGGAAGGCGGAATCGGATCACGGGCGATCGAGCGAGTGGCTTGTAGCACGGGCGCTCCGCCCGTGACCGTGCACCACCATCACGGGCGAGGCGCCCGTGCTACGGGCGTTTCGGTCGGCAGGGCGGTGTAGGCGTCCGCGGGGACGAGCCCGAGCCAGGGATCGGTTTTCGGCATCAGGAACAGCTCGGCGTAGACGCGCTCGTTGAGGTCGTCGAGGCTCGCGGGGATCTGGCCGCTCACGAACCAGTCGTGGATCTGGGTGTGGAAGCCGTATTCGTTGCGGGCGGTGTCCTCGGCGACCGAGCGCTCGAAGTTGCGCACGAGGCGCGTGACGGGGTCCTCGACGATGCGCTTGCCGACGGTGCGGTTGTTGGCCGCGACGGCGTTGGCGCCCGCGCCCGCGCCGTTGCCGACCTTGGAGAGGATGACAGCGCGGCTGGCGGCGTCGAGCCGGCCGTCGGCGGTGTGGAGGGCGGCGATCTTCGTCCAGGTGGCATCGTCGGTGCCTTTGGCGAGGGCGGCGCGGTCGCGGGAGAGGGCGACGACGGGACCGGTTTCGGCGGCGGCCTTGGCGGCGGTGATGCGGGTGGCGGCCCAGGCGGACGTGTTGCCGGCGGGCTTGCTGAGTCGAGACATCTGGGCGGTCGAAGCGCCGACCGCCAGCAGGTCCTCGGCCCAGGCGCGGCGGGTCAGCTCAAGGCGGATCTCATGGTAGGTGACCAGTCGCGAGGCGAAGTCGGGTTGTTCGTACGTCGCTGCCAGCGTTCGAAGGTCTTGAAGGGCCTTGAGGAACGGGGCGGGGCCGTACAGGCCGGGGAGGGCGTCGATAACCTTGCCGTCCGGCGTCAGCACGTAGTGGACGCTGTTGCCGGTGATCGTGCGCTCGATCTTGCGCCCGTCGCCGAAGTCGATCGTCAGGTGTGGCACCGGGCGGTGGCTTTGCCAGTGCAGGACGTAATTATTGCGCAGCATCTGTCGCACGTCCTGGTTCGGGTAGAGCACGGTTCGGAAGAAGCGGCTGTTGGCGCAGGAGAACTCGGTGTCGAGCGTGCCGAGCAGGCGGAGAGAGAGGATCGGCTTGCCGGTGCGCTTCGCCTCGCGCTTGGCGGCGTCGAGATCGGTGTACCAGTAAAGCTCGGACGCCCAGGCGTCCTTCTGGGCGGCGACGGCGTCGATGGCGGCAGCGATGCGCGGCCAGGTGGCTTCGGGGTGGGTGGGATCCTCTCGCTGGTGACGGACGGCGTCGCGGAAGACGTAGAGCATCGTGTCCAGGCCCGACTGACCCCACGCCCGCACGGCGGCGATCGCGGGCCTGGCGACGGTCGGGTCCGCCGACGCGGCCTTGAGGCTCAGCTCGCGCACGTTCGGGGTCGGTTCCCCGTCGTAGCGACCGCATGCAATGCAGAACGCGATTGTCGCCAGTATCCCGATCAGGGCCATCGAGCGCCGCATAGGACCTCCGGTGTGAATCAGGACGGCCGGCGACCCTCGCCGGCCGCGTTGGACAGATTAGAACATTCCGGCGATCCCCGGTGGGTAAAGGCTCTGTAACATGGTTGGGGAGGTCGATTGCCATGGTCACCACGAAACGCGCCTATGAACCGCCAGCCCAGGACGACGGCGTCCGGGTGCTGGTCGACCGCCTCTGGCCGCGCGGCGTGAGCAAGGGGCACGCGCGGATCGAGCGGTGGATGAAAGAGCTTGCCCCGAGCACCGCGCTGCGCAAGTGGTTCGGACACGACCCGGCGAGGTGGGACGAGTTCCGCCGGCGCTATCGCCAGGAGCTCAAGGAGCGGCAGGACGAGTTGGCCGAGCTGCGCGAACTGGTCCGGCGGCAACGGGTGACGCTGGTCTACGGTGCCAAAGATACGGAGCACAACGACGCGGTGGCGCTGAAGGAGATCTTGGGCGGCGGTGGCAGTCGCGCCAAGCCAACATCAACGAAGAAGCGAGCCAAGCATGCGCGCGATGGTGCTCGAACAAAACGCCGCGCCGATTGAAGCGGCGCCGCTCGTGCTGCGTGATCTACCTGTGCCCGAGCCAGGGGCGGGTGAGTTGCGCGTCAAAGTCAGCGTCTGCGCGCTATGCCGGACCGACCTGCACGTGATCGAGGGGGATCTGCCACCGCTGCGGCGACCGCTGGTCCCGGGGCACCAGGCCGTCGGGGTGGTGGACGCGCTGGGCGCGGGGTGCGCGAAGCTGCGCGTGGGGCAGCGGGTCGGGATTGCCTGGCTAGCGGAGACGGATGGGACGTGTCTCTATTGCCGGCGGGGTCGGGAGAACCTGTGCCCGAATTCCCGGTACATGGGGTATCACCGGGACGGGGGTTACGCGGAGTTCGCGACCGTCCGCGAGGATTACGCTTACGAACTGCCGGACGAGCTGGGGGATGACGTCGCCGTCTCGCCGCTGCTGTGCGCCGGGCTGATCGGATATCGCGCGATGCTGCGGGCGTCGGTGCCGGCGGGGGGGCGGTTACTCCTGATCGGCTTCGGCTCCAGCGCCCACGTGGTGATGCAGGTCGCGTTACACCGGGGGTATCGGGTGTTCGTGGTCACGCGGGGGGAGGGGCATCGACGGCTGGCGGAGGAGATGGGGGCCGCCTGGACCGGTCCGGACTTTGCTGGGCTGCCGGAAAAGGCCGACGGGGCCATCCTATTCGCCCCGTCCGGGTCCTTGGTACCACCGACGCTGGAGAGCCTCGATCGCGGAGGGATCCTGGCGCTGGCGGGGATTTACATGAGCGATGTGCCGGGTCTCAACTATCAGCGACACCTCTTTCACGACCGGGAGATCCGGTCGGTCGAAGCCAACACGCGGGCGGAAGGCCGGCAGCTCCTGGCCGAGGCCACCGCCGCCCGGGTGCGACCGAGAACGACGACTTATCCACTGTCAGAGGCGAACGAGGCGCTCCTGGAGATGAAGCGGAGCGCGATTGATGGAACGGGGGTTTTGGTCCTCCGATAAGACCGACCGTTTCAGGTTTGTCCACACCCCCGATGCGTTCTCAATCCGACCTTCCCAAGGTCTTAATCAACCCGCGCACAGAATCGGACGAAATCTCCCTCGTGCGGAGGGATTCGTGTATCCAACATTTCGGAACCACGCTATGTTGTGCACAACCGCCATGGACCTACGAGCCGTAGCTCACTGGGCCGCCAAGCACCTCGACTCGCTCACGCACGAGCACCGCGTCTATCGGATCGCGGCAACCCTCTTCGACCTTACCCGGGATCTTCATGGGCTGGACGCCTCCGCCCGCCATCTGCTGCGCGCCGCGGCGATCGTTCACGACGTCGGGCGGAGCATCGACAAGGCGGATCATCCGGCCATCGGCGCGCGGTTGATCCTGCGGGACCGATCGTTGCCGGTGGGCGAAGGTGAACGGCGGAAACTTGCGTTCCTGACGCGCTATCACCGGGACGGCGTGCCGTCGCTGGAGGAGGATGGGATCCTTCGCGACTGGGACGACCCCGAATCGATGCGGTTGATCCTTGCCTTGCTGCGGGTGGCGGACGCGCTGGACAGCCGGTCGAAGGAAAGTCCGCGGCTGGTTTTTGGGTTGAAGAAGAAAAGGTTGAAGATTACGTGTTATTTCGAGGAATTGACGGCGAAAACCAAACGAATCTACCAGCGGCGGAAGAAGTTCAGATTATTCGAAGAAGAGCTGGGATGCGCGATCGAGGTTGACGTGCGCAAGGGCGAGGCGCTGAAGCTGGTGGCGTGAGATGGCGCAGGATGATCGATCAGCAGTAGACGTCGTAGAAGACGGGATAGCCGATCAGGTCGGGGCGGACGAGGTGGAGCTTGCGGAGGCGGACCTCGTAGCGGGCGACGCTGGTGTCCGGGGTGGAGTTGATGTTGGCGGGCGTCCGTGCGGAGGAGTGAGCGGGCGGGATCATCCCGGCCGACAGGAGCATCGCAATGGCGAATGCCCGCGAGAGAAAACGGATCCCGCGCATCATGTTGGACACCTTTGGCTGGCGAGGCCGGTTCCGGCGGGTCATTGCGAAACGGACCCGCGTCGTGTGGGATTGAGCGTACCCCGATTCGACCCGTACGCCAATAAAGAAATTTTCAAGTGACACTAAGGAATTGCCGATAGCGGGTTATTTTGGGCAAACGGATGGGGTCGATAGGAACGACCGCACGAAGGCGACTTCTGCCGTCGCTCGTCACGCTTGAGGGGCGCCACCGGGGGGTTCGGCGGGACCATTAACCGGATGGTGGCCATTGCCCTGGGTCGGCGGCGAGTCGGGCTGACCGGCAAGGGCCCCGGTTATCAGACCCCCGATGGTGGGTCCGACGGCCTTGAGCACCTCCCGCAGGACGACTGCAACTATCGATGGCTTCTCGGCTTGTGGCTGATCGGCGATGGTTCGCGCGGTGGCGGCAGTGGTGGCTGGCTCGTCCGTTTCGGGGGTGAGCTTGTCCTTCAAGGATTCCCACATTTGTTTGTAGGAGCTCTCCTTGGAGGGGGTCACGAGCATTCCCGCGACGAAACCGGCGACGGCGGCGCCGCTGGTCAGGATCCAGGGGTGCTGGCGAGTCCACTCCTTAACGTTGGCGCCGTCCGCCAGAGCCTGCTTCATGTCGGCGACGACGGCGGTGAGGGCTGCGCGGGCCTCGTCGGCCTGGCGGGTCAGATAGTCGGCCTCGTTGACCTTACGATCGACGCGGTTTTCCAGGGCCTGTGGATGGGGTGGGGGCGGCCACTGTTGCGGCTTGCCCGGCCCGCCCGGTGACGTCGTGCCCGTCGAACCGCTCGCGTTGGGATTGTTTACGTTGCTCATACTTTCGGATGGTTTGACTTCGCCACGTGCCGGTCAGCTTGTTCATCATGATCCACACGCCCAGGCCGACGGCGGCCAGCACCAGCACGCCCACGACGAGGTTGCCGAGCCACAGCCGGTCGCCGAAGAGGTGGCCGAGGAGCTCGGCAAGGCCGGCGACGAGCAGTCCGGCGGCGGTCGCCACGATGGCGCCGGCGACGATCAGGCCGACCAGGCCGAGGGCGGCGTAGAGGCCGATCTTCTTAAGGGTCTGCCTGAATCCATCGACCTTGGCGGTGAGGTAGTAGCCCGCATATTCCTTGAGCTCGCTGACGCCGCCCGTGATGCGGTGGAAGGCGTCGGCGGCGGGGTTGGGGCGTTCGGCGTCGGGGTCGGGGACGCAGCCCGGGGGTGGGGGGATGGGTTCGGGCGCCGCGGGGCCCGCGGCGACGCCCACCGAACCTGGTCCACCGCCGGGACCGGTTACTGGGTCATGGGGTTGAGGGGACATGAACGACACTCCCGGGAATGCGGGGCTGAGGCGCGAGCGCCGACCTGGCGCGCGCGGGGGCGCGCACGCACGCACGCGCGTCGGCGGAGGCCGAGGGGCGTGCGTGCGTGCGCGAATCAGCTTCGCTTCCAGAGGATCCCCAGGACCACGCCCACACCGGCGGCGATCAGGAGGGACTTGAGCGGCTGCTCGCGGACGTAATCTTCGAGCTGGCCTTCCCACTGTGCGGCCTTGTCGCGTCCGGACTGGTAGTACTCCTGGGCGGTGTCGCGGAGGTTCTGGTACTGCTCGCTGGCGGCGCCGCGCACGGAGTTGCCCATGTCGCGGAGGTTGGAGGCGACTTCGGACGCCTTGTCACGGAGTTGGGAGGTGACGTCCTGCTGTTGCTGAGATGGGTTGCCCGAATCGGCACGAGACATAAGAAGACTCCTTTCGAACATCAGGTGTTCACGTGTCTGGGGACATCTTAAATGTCGCGTCGGACCTGCGGCAACGTGAAAAATGCCCAGGTTGACGGTTCGCGCGCGGCGGGGTGCGGTCCGTCGCCAGCGGCGCGTGATCTTGTGGCGGCGGGGGTGGTGCCATACACTGCCGGGCGACGACGAGGAGTCACGTCCGACTGTCGGCGACAGGGGCAAACGAGACGATTTTGTCACGCGGGCCGCACGGGGCGCGTGGCGCGGCTGTTGCGGCCGTCGCCGACGCGAAACGTGCCGCGGAGGATGGACAGCAGTGGGCATCCGAGAAACGCTCAACACGAAACCCGGGGTGGTGACCGGTGCGACGATCGGCGTGATCGTGCTGGTGATCATCGTGATCTTCCTCCAGACCCGCACGCCCAAGGTGCAGGTCGCGACGCGCGCCTATTACACGGTGGACGACGGGCAGAGCGTCTTCGAGGACGAGATGGACAAGGCCGCGCCGTTCGAGCACGGGGGGCAGATGGCGGTGCGGGCGCACATGTTCTCGTGCGACGGGGGCAAGACGCGGTTCATCGGGTTCCTGGAAAAGGTCGCGGAGGCTCCGAAGGTGGCGCCTTCGCCGGACCCGCGGAGTGGACGGCGCAGCCGCGTGACGACGTCGCTCATCAAGGCCCCGAAGGACGCCGGCGCCAAGTGGGTCGCGATCGGCACGCCCGAAGCGGCGGCGGTGCAGGCGGGGGTGCGTTGCCCGAATGGTGACGACAAGCCGATGGAGGTTTTCGCGCAGTAACGGTGTGCCCGCATCATTCCCCTGTAGATGCACCGAGCGCGCGCGGCGCGCACGCCTGGTCTTGAACCCGCGAATTCCAGACAGTTGAGCAGGAGATATCCCAAGATGAGCCAGACCGCCCTGAACGCCCCGGCCTCCGACAGCGGGATGGCCCGCCCGGACGTTTTCATCCGGCTGTCGATCATGATGTTTCTGGAGTTCTTCATCTGGGGGGCGTGGTACGTGTCGATGGGCCCGTTCATGGCCAAGCGCGGCATGAGCGACGAGGCGATCGGCACGGCGTACACGCTGAGCCCGATCGCCGCGATCATCGCGCCATTCTTCCTCGGGCTGATCGCGGACCGGTTCTTCGCGTCCGAGCGCGTGCTGGCGGTGATGCACCTGCTGGGGGGCGTGGCGATGCTCGCGGTCCCGACGGTGGCCGCGCAGTCGGGCACGGGCGCCTTCCTCTGGCTGATCCTGGCGCACTGCATCTGTTTCATGCCGACGATCAACCTGACCAACTCGGTCGGCTTTGCGAACCTGACCGACCAGGAGAAGCAGTTCCCGATGATCCGCGTTTTCGGCACCGCCGGTTGGATCGTCGCCAACTGGACGATCAGCCTCCTGGGCCTGGACACGTCGGCGAGCCAGTTTTACATCGCGGGCGGCGCCGCCCTGGCGCTGGCGGCGTTCAGCCTGGTGCTCCCGCACACGCCGCCGCCGTCGAAGGGCAAGAAGGTCAGCGTCGGTGAGATCATCGGGGTCGACGCAATTAAGATGTTCAAGAGCCGCTCGTTCGCAGTCTTCGCGATCTGCTCGTTCCTGATCTCGATTCCGCTCGCCGCCTACTACAACTACGCCGGGCGCATGGTCACCGACATCCTCACGGTTCGCGACCCGGCGTCGCCGACGCACCCGACGGCCGCCTGGATGTCGATCGGGCAGGCCGCCGAAGTCATCTTCATGCTGATCATGCCGCTGTTCTTCCGAAAGCTCGGGGTCAAATGGATGCTGGCGGTGGGCATGCTCTCGTGGGTGGTCCGATATGGCCTGTTCGCCGCCGCAGCGCCCGGGGCACTGCTCGGGATCGCGCTGCTGGGCGTCGCCCTCCACGGCCTGTGCTACGACTTCTTCTTCGTCACGGGCTTCATCTACACCGACAAGCGCGCCTCCAAGCGGATCCGCGGACAGGCGCAGGGCATGATCGTGCTGCTCACGTACGGCCTGGGCCTGGGGATCGGCGGTTACCTCGTCGGCAAATTCGGCGGGTACATCTTCGGCACCGGCGGTACTGCCGCCGAACACCTGAGTCGTTACCCGCACTTCTGGGTCTGGCCGGCCGGGTTCGCCGCGGTCATCCTGCTGATCTTCACCGCCCTGTTCCGCGACGACAGCAACGAACCGCCGATCGGCCCGGCGGACAACGAGGTCGCCGTGGCCGGAGCCCAGGCCGCCGCGGCGGGGACGGGTGCATGACGCGCCGCGAATCGTGGGCGACGGCTGACGGACGATGAACCACTAACCCTTCCCCATGACCACCCTTAACTACCAACCCGCCCTGGCGCCGCCGGCGCTGCGGCCGGGCCTGCAGATCCGTCTGTCGCTGATGATGTTCCTGCAGTTCGCGATCCAGGGGGCGTGGCTCCCGCTGCTGTTCGGGTTTCTCTATAACTACGTTGGAATCGACCAGAAGACGGTGGGGAACATCCTGGCGGTGGGGGCGGTGGGGGCGATGCTGTCACCGCTGATCGCCGGGCAGATCGCCGACCGCTACATGAACGCCGAGCGCGTGATGGCGTTGTGCCACCTGGTCGGCGCCGCCGTGGTGCTCCGCATCGCGTATTCGCCGAATCCGTCGGAACTCTACCTGCTCTCATTTACGTATGGGCTGCTCTACACGCCGACGCTCGCGCTGGTGAACGCGATCTCGTTCCGGCACCTTCCGGACGCGGGGCGCGACTTCGGAAAGGTGCGCGTCTGGGGCACCGCCGGGTGGATCTGCGCCGGAATTGCGATCGGACACTGGCTGCTCTTCAAGGCGGGGAATGACCGGGCGCTGCAGTTCAAGTACATGGCGGACGCGATGAAGCTGTCGGCGATCCTGGGAGTAGCGCTGGCGCTGTACAGCTTTACGCTACCCGCCACGCCTCCCGCGCCGGGGCGCGAGAAGTTCGCCCCGTCCGAGGCGCTCAAGGAAATCCTGCGCCAGCCACTGCTCACGCTGTTCTGCCTGACGTTCATCGTCGCCTCGCTGCACGCGTTCTTCTTCGCCCGGGCGGCCGAGTACCTCACGGCGGGTCGTCTCGACGTCGCGCCCGACTCGTGGATCAATAAGGTGTTCGGCGTCGGCGGGGCGGGGTTGATGACGGTCGGGCAGATCTCCGAGGTGATCGTCCTGTCGCTCATGCCGCTGATCATCCCGCGCGTGCCGCGCAAGGTTCTCTTCGCGATCGGGCTGACGGCCTACGCGCTGCGGTTCTTCGCGTTCGCCTACCTGCCGCACGCGTGGGCGATCATCCCGGCACTCGCGCTGCATGGGATCGTCTTCGGTTGCTTCTTCTTCCTGGTCTTTATTACGATCGACGAGCACACGACCAGGGACGTGCGCTCCAGCGCGCAGAACGTCTTCAATCTGATCATCTTCGGGTTCGGCGTGATCCTGGGGAACTGGTTCAGCGGCATGCTCGGCGCTTGGACCACGGGGCCGGGCAGTACGGTGAATTGGCAGACCTTCTACGCCGTGCCCGGTTGGATCACTTTGGCGTGTCTTGTCGTGTTTCTGTTGATGTACCCCAACCGCCCCGCGGCGCGCCCGGGCGCGGCGTTGGAAACGGTGGGCAACTAACGCGCGATCAACGATACGCCTCCAGGATCCTCTCGATGACCGCGCTCGTGCTCCTGCCGTCCACCAAGGGCGCCAGCGCCACGGTCCCGCCGCAGGACTCGACGAAGTCCCAGCCGATCACCTGCTCCTTCGCGTAATCGGCGCCCTTGACCAGCACGTCGGGGCGGATGGCGCGGATGATCTCCAGCGGCGTGTCCTCGTCGAAGCGGATCAGGTAATCGATCGACTCCAGCTCCTCCAGCACGCTCACGCGATCCTGCTCGTTGATGATCGGCCGCTTGTTGCCCTTTAGCCGTCGGATGGACGAATCGGTGTTGACCGCGACGACCAGCAGATCGCCCTGGCGCTTGGCGAACTGGAAGTACTTCACGTGCCCGAGGTGGATCAGGTCGAAGCAGCCGTTGGTGAAGACGATGCGCTTGCCGGCGGCGCGGTGGCGCTGGAGCTCGGGGAGCAGGTCGGCCAAGTTGCGCTGCTTGCCCAGGTGCTGGCGGGCCTCCAGCAGCAGTTCCTCGATGATCTCGTCGCGGGTGACGGGGACCGAGCCGAAGCGTTCGACTTCGAGGCCGCCCGCGATGTTGCCCAGGGTCGCCGCCTCCACCCAGTCCGCCCCGCTCGCCCGCGCCGCGGCGACCATGGCCAGCACCATGTCGCCCGCGCCGGCGACGTCGTAGACGGTACGTTCGCGGGTCTGGAGCCACCGCCGCTCGCCGTCACGCGTGGCCAGGTACGATCCGCGCTTGTCCAGGGTCAGCAACGCGGCTTCCAGTTGCAGTGACTGGAGCAGGTGCTCCGCCGCTGCGCGGAATTCGGCTTCGTTGGTGACGCGCAGTCCGGTCGCGAGGGTGGTCTCGGTCGCGTTGGGAGTGATGACGGTCGCGCCGGCGTACTTTGAGTAATCCTTGATTGCCGCCGGGTCGACGAAGACCGGAATCTCGGCCGCCCGCGCCATCTCGATGATGGCCCGGCAGACGTCGGGCGCGAGCAGACCCTTGTTGTAGTCTTCGAGGCACATCGCCTCGGCGCCGGCGGACAGCGCCCGCTCAACCGCGGCGATCACCTGCCGCGCCAGCTCGCCGGCGACCGGCGAGGTGTCCTCATAGTCCAGGCGCATCATCTGCTGCGGGTGGCGGTGCTGCGCCAGGCCGACCAGGCGCACCTTGCCGGTGGAGGGGCGATCGGGCGATTCGACGATGCCCGAGAGGTCGCACGACCACTCGCCCAGCATCCGTCGGATCTGCGCCCCGGTGTCGTCGTTGCCCAGCACGGAGACCACGCGAACCGACGCCCCAAGCGTTCCCAGGTCCGCCGCCACGCGACCGGCGCCCCCAAGGCGCGCGTCCTCGCGACGATAACGCAGCACGGGGACGGGCGCGTCGGGGCTGAGGCGTTCGGCGTCGCCGTAGAGGTACTTGTCGAGCATGAGGTCGCCGACCAGCACCACCCGCCGCCCGGCGAGGCGCTCGACCCGTTCGATCAGATGCGTGTGCGCCATACGACGTGCATCCTACCCCCCCGCGCGCCGCTCCGGGAGGGCGAGGGCGGGTTCGATCGTTGCCGGACCCACGATTTCTGGCGATGACATTTCGTTGTCCCCCACCGACAGTCGATATAATGCGTACGATGTCCGCGTCGGAGGTTCAACCGCCGAGCCTGACCGTCGCCGCGGTGAGCGTGCAACCGCCGACCGCTGCCGCCGCTGCTGCCGCGCCACCGCCGCCCCCGCGCGCCGGCACTGCTGTCGCCGCGATTGCTGATGTCGCTGTTGAGCCGCCTGCCGCCCCGCAAGACGCGGTCGTCCACAAGCCCCTGCGGTGGCGGACGAGCGTGACCGGCTACATCGTCCTCGCGGTCGGGTCTGTGCTGGCCGTGCTGATTCCCCACCTGCGTCTCCGCGCCGGCATCGGGGAGGACGCCCTGGTCATCCTCTCGATCGCGTCGATGCTGATCGGCATGGGCGGCGTGGTCGCGGGGTTCCTCCTCAACGCCCTCCGCCAGTTGTAAGTGCCGGTTTTCTGCAACTTTATCCCGCCCGCGACGTCCTACCTATGGCAGCCGGGCCGCACCCGTCCGGCGATTTCGGTTGGTGCGCCCCACGATCGGCCGTATACTTATGCCGATTATACGATCAGGGAGGCCTTGCCCATGACCCGCCTGGACCGACATGTCGCCGCCGTGCAGACCAAGCTCTTCCTCCGCCGGTTTCTCGAGGCGCTGGCCTGGGCCACGCTCGTCCTGGCCGGGGTGGTGCTGCTGGCGGTGGTGGTTCAAAAGCTCTTCCAGCTATTCCCCGAAACATTCCCGACGATCTGGGCGCTGTTGATCGGCGCCTTCGCCTGTGTGGCGGTCGCGGTCGGGTACGCGTTCATCCACAAGCCCACGCGCGAGCAGGCCGCCACCGCCATTGACGAGCGTCTGCGCCTGAAGGAAAAATTCTCCACCGCGATTTACGTCCGCCCGAGCAGTGATCCGTTTGCGATGGCCGCCGTCCGCGACGCCGAGCTCACGGCCGACCGCGTCAATCTCCATAAGCAGTTCCCCATCCCGTTCCCCAAGCCGGCGTACACGATGATGGCGCTGGCGGTGCTGGCGTTCTGCCTGGCGCAGTTCGTCCAGCCGCTGAACCTCTTCGGGCAGAAGCAGAACCTTCAGAAGAAGCAGGACGAGCAGATCGCCCAGCAGGCGGCTAAGGAAGCTGTGACGCGCGCGATCGCGGCGGTCGAGTCGATGCCCAAGTCGGCGGCCAATACCGATGAGTTCCGTAAGCTCGTCGCGGAGCTCAAGGAGTTCAACAAGGCCCCGAAGATTGACGACCCGGCCCGCGCCAATCGCCGGGCGCTGCAGGCGCTGCAGGAGGTCAATAACCAGGCCGCCAAGGACTGGGATAAGGCCAAGAAATACGCCGAAGCCCAGAACAGCATGATGCAGGCGCTGCAACCGCCGGACGATGCCAAGGGGCCGGTCGGCGAGGCCCGAAAGGAGATCGCCAAGGGCAATTTCGACAACGCCTCGCAGAAGCTCGAAGAAGCCGTCAAGAACTTCGACAAGATGAGCGAGCAGCAGAAACAGGACGCCGCCAAGCAAATGCAGCAGGCGGCCCAGCAGCTCCAGCAGCTCGCGAACAACCCGCAGGCTCAGCAGCAGCTCCAGCAGCAATTGCAGCAGATGGGTGCCAATCCCCAGCAGGCCCAGAAGATGCAGCAGCTCATGCAGCAGGCCGCCCAGGGCAATCAGCAGGCCGCCCAGCAGTTGCAGCAGATGGCCCAGCAGATGGCCCAACAGATGAACAACGGCCAGGGCCCAAACGCCCAGCAGCAGCAGCAGATCAACCAGGCCATGCAGCAGATGCAGGCCCAGGCCAACGCCCAGAACCAGGCCAACGGCCTCTCACAGGCCGCCCAGCAGATGGCCGCCGCTATGCAGCAGGCCGCCCAGCAAGGCCAGCAGCAGGGGGGGCAGAAGAATCCGCAACAAGGGCAGCAGATGGCCAACGCCCAGAAGCAGATGCAGCAGGCCCTTCAGAACATGCAGGGCGTCAAGCAGGATCTGCAACAGATGGCCGGCCAGATGCAGAAGAACCAGCAGGCGCTGCAACAGGCCCAGCAGTGCGCCAATGGCCAGTGCCAGGGCAACAATCCGGGCAATCAGCAGCAGGGTCAGGCCGGGCAGGGCCAGTGGAAGATGGGCCAGGTCCCGCAGCAGCCCAACGGCGGCGCCGGTCAACCCGGCATCGGCAACGGCCCGCGCCCGGACAAGCAGACCACCCCGTACGGCACCAAGATGGAGCAATCCCCCTCCCAGGAGGATGAGAAGGGCCGCATCCTCGCCAGCTACCTGGTCAAGGACAAGGCCGACCCCGGCACGCAGAAAATGGCCCTCCAGGACATCGCCAAGAAGGCCCAGGACGAGGCCACCGACGAGGTGGACTCCGAACACGCCAACCGAGCCGCCCAGAAGGTCGCCCAGGAATACTTCCGCACGATGACCGAAGACGCCCCGGCGACGCCGAAGAAATAACGCATCACGCTCCGTTTCGGGTGGCACTGGCAAGCTCTAAGGCTTGCCAGTGGCGATTCACGCAGGCATCGTTCGTCACCGTCGGTGGGGCAGACATTCTTGTCTGCCCGAAAGCCGTTTTCCGGTCGAGCGGGGCCGCCAATATCCAGACTGACCAATAGACCTTTCGATGCCGCACAAGTTGTTCCCAACGCTGCTCGCGTTATTGCTCGTCATCTCCGGCTGCCACCGTTCCCCTGCCTCCGCCCCCAGGGAAGTCATCCTCTACACCAGCGTCGATGAACCCGTCTTCCGCCCGATCCTCGATGGCTTCACCGTCCGCACCGGCATCAAGGTGCTCGTGAAGACCGACGCCGAGGCCGCCAAGACCGCGGGCCTGGTCGAAACGCTCCGCGCCGAGCGCGCCAACCCCCAGGCCGACGTCTTCTGGGACAACGAAGTCTTCCACATGATCAACCTCGGCGACGACGGCGTGCTCGCGCCTTACCAGTCGCCCGCCGCCAGGGACATCCCGCCCCAGTTCAAGGACGCCGGGGGCCGCTGGGCCAGCGACGGCCTGCGCATCCGCATGATCGCCGTCGGCAGGAAGGGCGAGCAGGTCACCACCCTCGAACAACTGACCGACCCCGCCCTCAAGGGCCGCATCGGCATGGCCAACCCCGCCTTCGGCACCACGTCCGGCCACGTCGCCGCCCTCTTCGTCCTCTGGGGCCAGCCGCGCGCCGAAAAGTTCCTCCGCGATTTGAAGGCCAACGACGTCAAGCTCCTCGGCGGCAACGGCGAGGTCGTCAAGCAGGTCGCCGCCGGCAACCTCTACGCGGGCCTGACCGACAACGACGACATCGATTCCATGCTGCGCGAAGGTGGAGAGCTCAAGGGCGTGCCGGCGCGCACGAAGGACGACCCCGGCGCGCTCGCCATTCCCGTCTCCGTCGCCCTGATCAATGGCGCGAAGCACCCCGACGAGGCGAAGACGCTGATCGATTATCTCCTCTCGCCAGAGGTCGAACGAAAGCTGATCGACGCCAAGTTTACGAGGATCGGCGTGCGTCACACCGCCGCCGGCGATACGATCCCTGTGATGAAGGTGGACTACACCCAGGTCGCCCGAACCATGCCCAAGGCCGTCGATTCGGCCCGCAAGATCCTCGAGGGGCGGGAGTGAAAGAAGAAGGCAAAAGGCAAAGGGCAAAAGGCAAAGGGTTTGGAGCTGAAGTGATCGCGCGCGCCTGGATCGCAGCAGTGTTCCTGGTCTGCTGCGCGCTCCCGGTGGCGTGGATGATCTGGGCACTGGTGACCACGCCGTCGGCGTGGGCTGCACTCCGCCCGCCCGTGTTTCATCTGAAACTGCTTGGCCGCACACTGCTCTACAACAGCGTCGTGGCCTTCACCGCCACAGCGCTGGCGATCCCCGTGGCCATCGTCCTGGGCAAGGGGCGCGGGTGGGTGGCACGGGGGCTCACGTTCGTCCTTCCCACGGCGCTGCTCCTGCCTTCCATCGTTTATGCGTACGGCTGGATGCAGGTGCTCCGCAACACAAACGAATTCCTGCGCGACCACGGGCAATGGTTGTTGCAACGCCTGGGCGTCGAGTCCGTCTATCCCATGCCCGGCAGCGTCGGCGATGCCTGGCGGTGCGCCTGGACGCTGGCGACCTGGCTTTGGCCGATCCCCGCCGGCGTCATCGGCCTGTCACTGCGACGGCTTGACGCGGATCTCCAGCAGCAGGCGCTCCTGGAGGGCGCCTACTGGCGGATCGTCGGCCGGCAGTTGCTGGCGCCGGCGCTGGCGGCGCTGGCGGTCGTGGCGATCCTGGCGATGCAGGAGTTTGCGGTCTACGAGCCCACGGGGATCAGCGTGGTCGCCACCGAGGTGCGCACCGTCTTCGAAACCGGCGAGCCCGGCTGGCGAACGGGCGCGATCAGCTCGGTCAAGACCGGACAAGCCTTCTCCCTCTCCCCAGCCGACCAGCAGAAGAACGCCGGCGCTGCCTTGGTCACCGCCATGCCGCTGCTCGGGGTGATCGCGCTGTTAAGCGTCGGCGCGTTCTGGATCGCGCGGCGCGACGATGCGAGCGATGTCGTGGACGTGGGGACCAAGCCGGCGGTGTTGGGACCGGGGTGGGCGAGCATCGTTCTATCCGTAATCGTCGTCGCGCTGACGCTTATTCTGCCAATCGTGGCGATGGTGATCTCAATCCGCCGCCCGTTCGACCTTGGGCGCATTTGGCGAACGTTTTCCCCACCGGTAATCGGGACCTTGAGCGTCGGCGTGATCGCCGGCGCGATCAGCGCGCTGCTGGCCATCTGCGGGATCGTTCGCCGCATCACCTGGCCCGCCGTGCTGGGGTTGGTGACGTTCCTGCTGGGGGGTCAGATGCTCGCCATCGCGCTGATCCGCCTGTACAATCGCCCCGTTTTCGAGTTCCGCCTGCGTTGGATTTACAGTCTGGTCTACAACGGTCCGGGGATCGTGGTCATGGCGTACCTGGCGCGGTTCGGTTGGCTGGCGGTCTGGGCGACGCGATCGACCTGGACCCGCCGCTGGCAGAGCCTTCGCGACATGGCGGCGATTGACGGCGCGGGCGCGGTGGCCGCGGCGCGGTACGTCGTCTGGCCGCTCGCCTGGCCAGCGGTGGCGGCGTGCGGGGTGCTCGTGATGCTCCTCTCCATGACCGAGGTCCCCGCCACCATCCTGCTCAACCCCCTGAGGCCGCAGATGTTCGTGCCGCAGTTGATGACGTGGGTTCACACGCTGCGGTCGGATGACATGCTGGAAGGGGCGCTGCTGCTGGCGGGGATGGTGGTGGTGCTCGCGGGGGTGGTTGTCGGATTGGGGTGGATGGCGCGGCGGCGGTGGCGCGCTCCCCTTCGGGGTGCCGCTAAACTGGGCGTCGTCGTCCTGGTCGCGTACGGGGTGGGGGGATGTTCAAAGTCGAGTAAGCCGGACGAGGTCTGGTTGGAAACCGGCGCGGGGGAGGGGCAGGTCGTTTACCCGCGCGGTATCTGTTATTCGAAAACCGACGATTCGTATTTCGTCGTCGATCGCCTCGCGCGCATCCAGCACTTGGATCGAAACGGCAAGTTCCTGTCCGGCTGGCGCATGCCGGCGTTCGCGCAGGGAAAACCGGTGGGCCTGACCGTCGGCCCGGACGGCAACCTGTGGGTGCCGGATACGCACTACTCCCGCGTCATGGTCTTCGATCCCAAGCATCCCGACGGCAAGCCGATCAGGGAGTTCGGCAGCTTCGGCCGCGACAAGGGACAGTTCATCTACCCCTCCGACATCGCTTTCGACTCAAAAGGTCGGATTTTCGTCTCCGAATTCGGCGATCACGACCGCATCCAGGTCTTCGACAAGGATTTCCATTACCTGTTTGAGTTCGGCCGCTTCGGCGACGGGCCCGGCGAGTTCTCCCGCCCGCAGTCGATGGTGATCGACGGTGAAACTTTGTACGTGACCGATGCGTGTAATCACCGGATCGACGTCTTCACCACGGACGGGCGTTTCCTGCGGACCATGGGTAAGATCGGGTCCGGCCCGGGCGAGTTCCGCTTCCCCTACGGTATGGACATGGACTCCAAGGGCCGCCTGGTCGTCGTCGAATTCGGGAACAATCGGGTGCAATTGATCGACAAAGAAACCGGCAGGAGCCTGGCCACCTGGGGCACCGGCGGCCGCGACCTGGGGCAGTTCGCCTACCCCTGGGGTGTCGCGATCGACCGAGACGACCGCATCGTGACGGTGGACGCGGGGAATAACCGATTGCAGGTGTTCACGTTCTGAAGGTCCTTCCCGCTATTCCCAGAGCCTCGGGTGAGCGTATTTCTTCTTCTCCTGCTCCTGCTGCTGATGATTTTGATGATGGCGGTATTGGTAGTGGAGATAATCCCACTTCTTCAACGTCCAGAAGAGGCAATAGCTACGAGAAAAGCTCTGCGAGGGTCGAGAGCATCGCAGCTACATCCATCGATGGTGTGAACAAGGCGTGCTCTCGCACTCGCAGCACGCCCAGGGTGGTTGCGGATGAAAAGTACTCGACGATGATTTGTCGGGCACGCTGCACAACCGCCGATCCCGAGTGTCGCTGAACGTTCTCCCGAATGACCTCGTATTCCCCGGCCGTCAGCATGGCGATGATGCGGTACACGTCCAGGGCGTGGTGTCGCCCGAGGTCGCAGTTGGCGTCGGCTTGGCGGTCCGCGAATGCGTGGAGTTTCATCAGCAGGAATGTGAACGGCTGCGGGACGAAGATCGTCGCCGTCACATGCATCCCGTCCGATCGGGTCCCCTCGATGGACAGTGACAGGAGCGAATGATCGAAATCGATGGCGTCGGCGGTCAGGTACGCATGGAGTTGAAGGTCGCCACGTGGTCGGACGCGCGGGGGCGTGATTTTGAGCTTCTGCCTTGTCGCCTCATTGCTGATCGGCCCCGTCAGCATATCGATCTTCACCCGTCCGCGGCCATGCCACGGTTTGGCGAATTGCAGGAACTCCGCGCCCGCCACGGGTTGGAACCCGAGGCTGTCAAGAGCGGCGCGGATCGAGCGCATGTCTTCAAGGCTGGCAACGATCTCGGTCGGAAGGAAAACGTCGAGGTCTTCGGTAGTCCGGGGGTACGGCCACAACTCGCCAGGCAGCAGCGTTCGCACTCCTTGAGCCTTTTGGAGGTGAAGTTGCTTCAGGTACAGGCCGTATCCGCCGCCGAGGATCAGCTTGAACTTTGGTCGCGCCATCACGGCCAGCAGGTCGAGGATGGTCGTGACGAGCGGGTCGGTATTCATCGCGTCGCGCCAGCCTTCTCGCGCAGCGTCCGCAGGATGTACTCGCGGACCTGCTCGGCGGTTTCACGCTGGCGTTTGTCGCCCGCCATGAGTTCTAGATACGCCTGAACGGGGGAGGCATACGGCACACCGGATCGCGACTGCGGGTCAAAGTAAACCGTCGCGTCGTCGGTCCAGGTCAGGTCGAGGTTGGGGAAGCGTTCCGTCCGTTCGACGCGAACGCCCAGCGCGGACAGCAGTCGTTCGGGCGACTGGTCGCTGTAGGCCGTGATCACGGGTTCGCGCCCCAGAACGGCGTAATTGCCGGTAGAGGCCGCGCCCGTCAGAACAAATCTGCTCCCCTGACGCCGCGCGACGTCGGCCATCGTACGTTCCACTTCACGCTCCTCTAGCGCGAGCTTGCCGATGTACCGCGCCTTCGCCTTCGGCGGGCGGTAGTTGGCCGCAAGTTGGCCGAGCAGCGTCTCGGGCTGAAGCAGGCGGATGTCGCCCCGTTCTCTCCCGACGATCAGGTCGCCTTCGAGCACTTTCACGACCTTCGAGACGGTGGCGAGCGAGACATTGCCGCTTAGCTCGCGGATCGCGGCGGCGATCTCGCCAACTGCGCGGTAGACGGGCCGCGCCAGGAACGCGCGGGCGATTAGCGAGCTATCGCCTCGGTAGACGTTACGGATCGGTGCGGACTGCGGGAAGCGGTTGGGGTTGCCCGTACGGACGACCAGCAGTTCACGCGGGATGATCAGGATGCCGTTGCCGCACAGGTCGATGCCGCTCACTTGAAGGCGTTCGAGCTTCGCGATGTTCTCGGGCGAGAGATACGGGACGACGAGCATCGGGTTGAGCCGGGATTGTTCGGCGGCGGCTCGGACGAAGCCCAGCGCGTCCTGAAGGACTTTGGGCGTCGAGAGCCGCTTCACTTCTGCGACGAACTTCCACGAGCGGCGATCCCACTGGGCCTGAACCACCGGGTCGATCCTCCCCTTGTCGATCCGCCGCTTAGCGCCGGCCGCGCTGAGGAGACGGCCCCGCTCAAGTACGCGCAGTTGCACGGGCGGTAGGTTGACCTGCCCGTCGTCCAGCGCATCGAGAATCTCCCGCTCGGTAGTCATTTTCCTATTATATCGTATTTTCTTGCGCAAGAAATAACTTGATTTCCGGAAAATGTCTGAACTGTCATTGCCGTAACTCAAATCCATCGCATGACTTAGAGGGGACAAGCTGTCGCGCGCTCTTCTACGTGGCCACGGTTGCTCTGCGACCCGCCCAACTAACGGCCCAACGCGCCAGTTCGGAGTCCATGGGCGCGGTTCGGTTAGCGCGCACCTTTGGTCCATCGTCGCGTCCAGAACCACCGCTGTAGACGCCAATGGCGGCAACTGTCGTCCCGAAGCCGAACGTCATCCCATATCACATCGCGAACTTCATCGATGGTGGCGAACACGTGGAACTGGTGATTGACTACAACGTGGACATGGTGGCGGCGGCCGAAACCTGCATGCAGAGAAGTGGATCACGGACTTCTTAGAAGCTATCACTGACGTGCGCCAATGATACCTCGCAACCGCGGCGGCAATTCCTGATCATCGCGGAATCAATGGACGGCAAGTGCATCGGCATGCTCTTGGAGTCACACGCCGAGTACACGCCGCGTCACTGATCTCTCACCTTCTCCGCTTCCTCCGCGTCTCGTGGTGCGTTGTCCATTCCACTTCGTGCCCTTTTGTGGTTCACCCCCAAAGGGTTGAGCCCTCGCCCGAACCAACGTACCATCTGCATTTGTCCGAAAACGTGGGTCGGCGTATCCGTCATGTGGACAGGTGGTTCGACAAGTGGGTGTTCATCCGATGAG
>DATBFY010000607.1:0-5789 GCA_036558265.1 Tepidisphaeraceae bacterium
CTACTCCCCGTACGACGGGTGGGAAGTGACGGGTTGGCCGGTCGTCACGATCAGTCGCGGCGACGTCGTCTACGAAGGCGGCCGCGTCGTCGGCCAACCCGGACGCGGGCGTTTGGTGAAACGCGGGCCAAGCCAAATGCTTTGAGCATGGACGCGGCCCGTGCCCGCCTGAGAGCCTGTTTGAGAAACCGATCCGGTCGTCGTGTGAGCCGCTTGAGCATGAGGTGGATCATGCCCAAATGGACCCACGCCTCGTGCGTCGCGGGCAGCCCTTCGTCGTCCGTGCACAAACGCCGACACCGCCCCAGCCAGGCGAACGTTGGCTGGCCCACCCACCGGCGCGGCAACACCGCGAAGCCTTTCTGCTCCTTCGGCCGGGCGACGATCTCGATCACCCAATCGCCGACCGCCCGCGCCCAGTCGAGTCGACCACCTCGCGCTCGTCTACCGTGCGGGGACGACCGTCGGGCTTGGCGCGGGGGATGTGCGGTTCCAGGCGGTGCCACTGGCGATCGGTCAGGTCGGTGGGGTATCGTGCTCGTATCATCCTCCTATTCTAAGCACGTCGAGGTAACTAGGTCGTAGAATGGTGGGCGAGGAGGAACCCCGCCGTGATCCGTGTCGCGTTGACCCCCGCCCAGCACGACGAACTGCGCGCCCGCACCCGCGAGGCGGGCGTCGCCCCGCGTACCCGCGACCGCCTGGAGATGGTCCGGCTGGCCGACGCGGGCTGGAGCGTCCCCCGCATCGCCCGCCACCTCGGCGCGCACGAGCAGACGGTCCGCAAGTACGTCAAGGCGTTCCTGGCCGACGGCTTCGACGCCCTGCCCGACCGCCCGCGCCCCGGCCGCCCGCCGTCGGTGACCGCGGCGCACCTCGACGCGCTGGAGGCGCTGCTGGATGCCGGGGGGCGGACGTGGACGGCGCCGCAACTGGCGGCCTGGCTGGAGCGGGAGCGCGGGGTCCGCGTCCACCCGGACCACCTCAGCGTCCTGCTGCACCGGCGCCGCCTCGGGTGGAAGCGCACCGTGACGTCGGTGGCCCACAAGCGGCGCGACCCCGCCGGGTACGACGCCAAGGTCGCCGAGTTGGCCGCGCTCAAAAAAAGGCCGAGGACGGCGTGACCGACCTCTTCTTCCTCGACCAGCGCGGGTTCGCCCCGACCCTGCCCACCGGCTACAGCTGGGGGCGGCTGGGCGCGCGCCTGGTCGTGCCCTACGAGGCGCCGCGGGGACGGCGCGTCAACGCCGTCGGCGCTTTTGCCCCCGACGACCCCGGCGGGCCGCGGCTGGTGTTCGAGACCCGGCGCAAGGCCGAGGGGCGCTACGACGCGGCGGCGCACCTGGCCTTCGTCCGCCGCGCGGCCGGACTGCCCGCGGACCCAGCGAGCGGGGCGGGGCGGGCGCGGCCGGGCGTCGTCGCCCTGGACAACTACTCGGTCCACCACGCCGCGGCGGTCACGGAGGCGGCGCCCGCCTTGGCCGCGGCCGGCGTCGACTTCTTCTACCTGCCCGCCTACAGCCCCGAACTCAACCCGATCGAACCGGTCTGGCGGCAGGTCAAGTACCAGGACATCCCCGAGCGCAGCCATCCGACCGACACCGCCCTCCAAACCGCCGTCGAGGCGGCCTTGACCGACCGCGCCATACGCCTCGCCAAACCTACGAACGAGTTACCTCGATGTGCTTAGAGAGACTTTCCCTTCTCGGATAAGCTCTCAGGTCAGGGTCATTTATCCCCTGGCAGCCGGCAGTGGCGACGAGGGCGCCGTCGCCCACGTCATGCAGCTTGGGTGTGCTCCCCCAATGGGCGCGCCGCAGGGCGGGCACCCGCGCCGCGGCCGCCGCACCCGGCAGACCCGGGCCGGGTGCGGCCACGGCGCCGGGGCGGCCGCGCCGCGTCGTGCCGTCGACGGCCACCGCCTCGGCGGGATCGCCCCCGCTGGCGACCGACCACTGGCCCACGGCGCGCCCGAAGGCGGTCACGGCCACGGCGGCGAGGACCTGGTGCAGGGTGGGGCGGGCGGGACTGCCCCCCGGCGGCAGCCCGAGCACGACCAGGGCGTCCGGCGCCTCCGCCGGGCGTCCCCGCCTCCGCGGCGCCACCGCGTAGAGGCGGCTGCCGCCGCGCAGCATCGCGTCCACCGCCGGTTGCAGGACGCCGCCCGAGCGGAATCGTTGGAGCGGGGTCTGCTGCCGGCCGCACCGCCGGCCCCCGCCTTGGCACCCAATCAGGCGCCGCCGGGGTGGGCCGCGGCCCACCCCGGCGGCTCACCCACGCGCTGGCGGCGTTTTTCACACTTGACGGGACACGAACTGATCCGAAGTCAGCGCGCCCTTCGATCTGTTTCGTTGAATGGTAACCACAGATCGGTCAAGACCGCCGATGGTCAGGTCGAGACATTGGCGCAGCAGAACGGGGCAGACGCGGGTATGTCCCATCACGCCGAACCGCGGTTGTCCTAGATGGACGTGCTGGTTGACCCGATGTTGCGCCGGATTATGGTATTGGTTCCGAACTCCTGACGCGTGTTTCTCCCCAGCGGCATTGGGATTGCGTAGCGCGAGGCGCGTGCTTGCGGTGACCTCGGCACTCTCCTTGACGATTCCGACAATGCGCGGACAAGTGCGCCGGCTCCAGGTTCCACCAAGGGGGAAGAAGATGAACCAACTGGATTTGCTCTATGTGCTGATTGCCCTCGGTGTGATTTGGACAGCCATCTGGTTGCGCATCGTTACGAGCGTTCCGCGCATCGAGCAGGAATCAGTCGTCGATCGGGGAACCGCGATGCTGAGACGGCGGCTTGTTTTTCCCCTCGGCGCCGTGCTGCTGATCGGCATTGCCTTATCACTGTACTGGATGCCGTACCCAAGTGTTCGAGGGCGCACCCTTGGTCAGCCGGAGATGTCGGTTGATGTTTCGGCCCTCCAGTGGGCATGGGTCATCAGCGAGCAGAAGATACCTGCGAACACTCGCGTCGAATTCGACCTCACAAGTCGCGATGTCAACCATGACTTCGCGATCTATAGCCCGGATGGTCAAATACTGACTCAGGCACAGGCGATGCCCGGCTACACCAACAAGCTCATCTACGAATTCGACAAGCCAGGTACTTACACGATCCGCTGCCTGGAGTACTGCGGGTTAGGGCACGACATCATGGTCGCGACCCTGACCGTCGTCTAGCCGCATGGCCGAACGGACAAGGAGACACTCACAGTGACCGCAGATGTCGTTGAATCCAAGGCGTATGGCGGCACGGATCGGGCCGCCCTCAGGGTTGCCCTGGTCTATATGTTGACTGGCTTCATCATTTTTCTCTCGATGGGTTTGCTGGGTCTGCTGATGCGGCTGGATCACGCGGGTTGGTATGTCATCTCGCGTGATTGGTTTTATCGCATCATGACCATTCATGGCGCCGGAATGGTGACGGGAATGTTGCTGGCGGCGATGGGCGGCATGATCGCCGCGCTCAGCCGGTCGGTCACATTGCGTGTCCGTTGGCTCTGGGCGGTCTACTTCATCTACTCACTGAGTCTCCCTTTCTTGCTGTATGCGGTGCTGATCGGTCGCTTCGCGGGGGCCTGGACGGCGCTTGATCCACTACCGTTCCACGGTCTTACCTGGGATTTGTGGGCGGGCGTGATGATGTACGGTGCC
Organism: Tepidisphaeraceae bacterium; assembly: GCA_036558265.1. Classification (GTDB taxonomy): domain Bacteria; phylum Planctomycetota; class Phycisphaerae; order Tepidisphaerales; family Tepidisphaeraceae; genus RYN-433. Next base: position 3,661 of record DATBFY010000607.1, read on the forward strand.
TTCTTTTGTGTCGGGATCGGGTTCACGATCTACTGCCTGCACGTGTTCCTTACCCTTCGCAGCGCCTATGGCGGGATCGGCAAGGCGCTTGGCTGGCGGTATCTCTTTTCACGGGGCCCGGTCGATCCGAATCTCCGGGTGCCGAATCCGGTCGAGTTGGCGGGGATGGCCGTTTCGATCGTCGGGATGCTGACCGGGGCCGTGGGTATCGCCGTGCTGGTGCCGCTCTTCGCCGAAGCGGCGGGATGGATCGCCCACGTCAATCCGCTCTACACGAAGAACTTCCTGATGTTCTTCGGCCATGCGCTCGCCAATCTCACGATCTATCTCGCCGTTGGACTCGTCTACGCGCTCCTCCCGACGTACACCGGGCGGGGTGGGCAAACTTCGAAACTCATCGTGCTTGCCTGGAATCTGACGATCCTCCTCGTGATCACCCCGACCTCCCATCACCTCTACCAGGATTTCGCGCAGCCGATCGGGCTGCAAATCCTGGGGCAGGTCGCCTCGTGGGCAGTCGTGCCCGAGGTGCTGCTCATCACGATCGTCGGCAGCCTTGCCCACGTCTATCGGAGCGGGATGCGGTGGGCCGTTCCGTCGATCCTGATCGTGATCGGGTTCTGGGGGTGGGTGTTTGGCGGGATGGCGGCCGTGATGGACGCCTCGATTGCTGTCAATAACCTGACCCACAACACGCTTTGGGTGCCGGGTCATTTTCACACCTACTACCTGCTCGGTGTCACCACCTTTGTCTGGGCGTATCTCTTCTTTTTGATTCACGATCTCAGCGGTATCCATGAGTGGGCGGGCTCAAAGCTCGCGGCCTGGCTTTACGGCATCGGTGGAGTTGGCTTCATTCTGATGTTCTTCTTCGCCGGTGCGCACAGTGTGCCGCGCCGCTATGCCATCCATCTTGGGGCATGGCACATTTACGCCGAAATCGCGGTTCCCTTCGTGTCGCTGATCGCGATCAGTCTACTCTGGTTGATCGCTGATATGGCACGTGGGCTCGGGCGCGCCTGGCGAGAGATTAACTCGGCCAAAACCAAACAACTGCCATGATGACGCACACCGGGCAGGAGACAGTTGTTGAGAGCCATATCCGCGACGGCCACTCCCTGCCATCTGCGGTGGGTGCCCTGATCGGAGGGGTTGTCGTCATCTTGGGCGCAATCTCGCCACCGGTTGACGATGCTGCCGATCGCGCTTTCTCGGCACACATGCTGCAGCATGTGGTGTTCTTCGATGCCGGGGCGCCGTTGTTGGCGATCGCCTGGCCGCTCCTACTCGGACGCTGGCGATCGTCTCGAGTTGTCGCCGGATTGAACGCACTGGCCCGTCCAGCACCGGCGCTTGTCCTCTCCACGATCGCGCTCTGGTTCTGGCATATCCCGGCGATCTATGACGCCGCATTGGGGCACGAAGCGACTCATGTGCTCGAACACGTAGTTTTCATCGCTACATTTGTGCTTTTTTGGCGACCATTGATGAACGACACGGTCACCAGTGAGCGCTTACGAACCAATGAGTCGCGGGTGTTGTATCTCACGATCGGTATGTTCGCGAACGCTCTGCTGGCAGCATACATTACCTTCGCTGACCATCTCCTCTATTCGCACTATGCGTTGTTACCTCCCGGCGGTCGCTCGCCTCTGGCGGACCAGCATCTCGGCGGCGGCATCATGTGGCTGGTCGGGACCATCGCCGTCACCGTGGCGGCATTGCTCACGATGCGCGACGAGCCGTGAATACCAAAAGCGACTGAGCGCGGATGATAGCGGGCCAGTCTGACCTCCGACCAGGGTAATCGCACCTACATTAATCACGCCAAACCTGGGTGATGGCATAGCCCTGCGGGCTGTCGCGTGACCGACCACGCGCCGTGGAAACTGGGGGAGAAACTCGACCCCTCGCTCTCGATCGCGAACCTCCGCCCCGGCGTCGCCGACCTCGAAACGCTCCTCCCGATGCTCTTCTCCGAAGGCGTCACCAAGAACCGGATTTCGATCCACCGCTTCGTCGAGGTCACCTCGACCAACGCCGCCCGCCTCTTCGGTCTCTTCCCGCAGAAGGGCACCATCGCCGTCGGGTCCGACGCCGACCTCACGATCTGGGATCCGACGGTCACG
>DATBFY010000608.1:0-13291 GCA_036558265.1 Tepidisphaeraceae bacterium
TATCCGAGCGCGGTGATGTAGTTGCTCAACGCGTCGATCCAGACATAGACGACGTGCTGTGGATCGTGCGGCAGCGGGATGCCCCACTTCAGCGTCGCGCGGCTGATCGAAAGGTCTTCGACGCCGGCCTTGAGCTTGCTGATCACCTCGTTGCGGCGCGAGTCCGGCTGGATGAAGTGCGGGTGCTCCTCGATGTACGCCAGCACGCGCGGCGCGTACTTCTTCAGGCGGAAGAAGTAAGTCGGCTCGGTGTAGCGCGTGAGGGGCCGGCCGCTGATCGCGGACTTGTACTGGTTGTTCTTGGCTTCGGTCTCGGTGACGAATTCCTCCTGGCCTTCGTCGTACCACCTCTCGTAGGCGCCCAGGTAGATGTCGCCGCGGTCGAGCATCTGCTGGACGATCGTCTGCACTCCGGACTTGTGGCGGTCGGCGGTGGTGCGAATGAAGTCGTCGTTGGTGATGCCCAGCTCTTTCCAGAGATTCTCGAAGACGGCGACGTTCTGGTCGGCCAGCGTCCTGGGCTCGATGCCGAGTTGCTCGGCGGTCTTGACCATCTTGATCCCGTGCTCGTCGGTGCCGGTGAGGAAGAAGGTGTCATCGCCGGCCAGGCGGTGATAGCGGGCGATCACGTCGGCGCACAGGGTCGTGTACGCGTGGCCCAGGTGCGGCTCGCCGTTGGGGTAGTAGATCGGGGTGGTGATGTAGAACTTCGCCGGGGTCATGGGTTGGGCGTTTATCTTTCAACGCAGACGATGGGTCAAGGGATGGCAGAGTCTTGAAGACGAAGATGGAGGATAGAGGATGGAAGATGGAAGGGGCATTGTCTCCATCCTCCATCTTCCATCCTCTATCCTCGTCTTCCTGACTCAAAGCCCGTCAGCGGTGCGCAGTTGATCGAGGAGCTGGTGAATCTCGGTGTCGGTCAGATGCCGGGCGGTGGTGCGGAGCATTTTTTCCCAGTGGGTCTGGCTTCCGGGCTCGCCGGGGTAGCCGATGTTGCCATGGGGACCGTCGCCGGTGATGAGCGGCTTGCCGTCGGCGTCGAGGATGGCCATCCAGGGGGTGCTGCCCTTGTCTTCGCCGGTGCGCAAGGCGGTAAGGATCTGGTTGCCGTGGGGCATGCGCGAGTCGAGGGTGACCCAGACGTAGTCCTTGTCGATCAGTTGGCGATTGGCCTGGAGATAGTCGGCGAGCTTGACGCACCAGCCGCAGAGGGCGCCGGTCTGGTCGAGGAGGACGCGCTTGTCCTCGCGCTTGGCTTTGGCGAGCGCGTCATCCAGCAGCGTGCGAGCGTCGGGAAGGACCATGCCATTGGCCTTGGCGAAGGCCATCAGCCTGGCGCGGTCGAGCTTGCGATCGATGGAGAGGTCCGCGTCGTTCGCCTGGGTGAGCAGGCGTCCGGCCTTGTCGAAGACGGCGAAGATCATTCCCGCGTCGGCGGGCCAGGTGAGCTTGAGCTGGTTGGCCCAGGCGCGGGTCGCGTTGTCGGCATGCGTGACGTCAACGAAGACGGTGACGAACTCGGCGAACTGACCCCAGACCTGGTAATCCTGGTCGTCACGCCAGAGCTCGAAGAAGCGCCGCAGCGGGGCGCGATCGGGGGCCGACAGGACGACCAGGACGTTCTGGTAGCAGGCGTCGGCAGTGTGGCGGGCCTTGTCGAGGCGCAGGCCGATCGGATCGCCTTTGGCAAAGGCCTGGGCGATGTAATCTGCCGGAGTAGGCGGCTTATAGGGTTTCTTAAGCCTGAGGTCCCCGAGTTCGACCAGGTTGCCATCCTGGGCGCGAGCGGACCCGAACGGCATCCACGAGCGGGGGCGGCCGTCGTCGCCAAACTCGAGCACCGCGCTGAGCTCGTAATCGAAGCCGGGGACCAGGCCATCGACCGTGAACGAGCCGTCGGCGGCAGTCTTCGCGTGACCGCCGAACGCCGTGGACCACGGCCCCTTGGGCGGGCCGATCCTGACCCCGTAGTCGATCTGCCGGCCGGCGTCGGGATTGCCCTCGTGGTCGAGCAGGCGGCCGCGGGCGGAGGCGGTGGCACCCACGGGGAGCGTGGTCGAATCTTCCTTCGCGGGAACGATCGTGATCCCGCGCAGCTTCTTGTCGGGCGTTACGCCGTAGAGGTAGAGGTCGGATTCGCCGCGGCGAAGCGCAAAGCTGCCATCGAACCCGGAAACGGCGGAGATGCTGATGCGATCGAGGTTGACGTGATGCCCTTCGATCACCACCTCGCCGACCGTCTTCCGCGGGTCATCCCGACGGACGACCCGGCCGTGGATCAGCGAAGGCCCGCGGGCGATGTCCGAGTGCAGGTTGCGCTCAAGCTCCGTCTGCCCGTCGGCCAGGGTGAACAGGTCATTGCGCCATCCGCCGCCCCCGCGTGAGGGCGCGCCGCTTCGGTACAGGTAGTAGCTGCCCGGGGCGAGGAAGAACTCGTAGTTCCCCTTCGGGTCGGCCTTGGTCCAGACGGGGATCATCGTGCTCACTGAGCGGTTCTGGTTCTTCGGATTGGGGAGGCGCTGGTCCTTGGGGAGCTTGTAGTACGACTCGTCGTGTTGCTGGGCGACGACGTCGGCGCCGGGGACCGGCGTGTTCTCGGCGCCGGCGGTGGCGCGGCCGAAGACTCGGATCGGCGTGCCGAGCGTCAGCTCGATCGGAGCGACGGGCGGGTGGTCCAGGATGACCTCTTGAAGCGGCTTGGAGATGAGCCGGGGCTTGCCGGGTTTGGGGCCGGGGATCTCGCCGACGAACATGTAATATTTGTCCGGATCGACGTCGATCTGGAACGCGCCAGCGGCGTCGGTCTGGGCCTGGCCGCGGAAGTCGTCGAAACCGTATCCGGTTCCCGCGGCGGTGACGGTCGCGTTGGCGGCCGGCTGACCGTCCGGGCCGCGCACGCGCCCGGTGACGTGGACCATTGGAACGAGAGTGGTTTGAAGAAGGGGATCGGTGGATTTGGGGTCCCACAGGCAGCGATCCGGAGCGCAGTATCCGTCAAGGCGCGTCCAGAAGTTGACCCGGTTCGTGTTGTCCGCAGGGACGAAGTCGAATTGGGCGATGCCCTGATCGTCGGTCCTGCGAAAGAGCTCGTGCAGGCCGTGATTGAAGATCTCGCCCTTCCTCGGTTTCTCGAAGTACCAGGGCTGGACGCTCACGCCCTTGAGCGGCCGGTTCTGGCCATCCACGACTTTCACGCTGACGTGTCTGGCGCCATTCAGCACGAACTTGAGCGGGCCGGCGAAGGCGCGGTCGAGGTGATAAGGGTCGGTGTGCGGACGATCTTTCTGCGCGAACACGAGGTAATCCAGTCCGACCCCGCCCTTGACCGCGACGACGTGCTGCGGCGTGGCGTCAGCGGGCACGCGCAACGTTGCCTGTCCGGCGGCGTCGGTGGTCGCCTCGCCGGCCTTGGCGTACGCTGAGCTGAACGCGACCCAGGCGCCGGTGACCGCGCTGCCCTTGTCGTCCGTGACGGTGACGGCAAACTCGCGCGCGGGTTTGAGGGTCAACCGGGCGTCGCGCACCCGCGCGGCATCCGGACTGCCGTCGCCGGTTGGGTCGTGGAGCGAATAAAACGTCTGCAATTTGCCGTCGGGGGTGCGGGCCCAGAGATTGCCGTAGCGTTGCTGGGCGGGCGGAAGGTCGAAGGCGAATCGTCCGTCGGCCTCGGCACGCGTGGAGGCGTGTAAGGCCCCCGCGGCGAGGTCGATCAGGGCGCCGGGGATGGGGTGGCCTTGCTGGTCTTCGACGCGGCCGGAAATCGGGGCTTGGGCGGGCTGCGCCGCGTTGTCGCCGGCAGCGCGGACGAACATTGCGAGCAGGATCAGTGCGACGGGGGTGAAGACGTCGAGCGGGCGAACGACAAACCGTGCCGTGGAGAGCTTCATGGGCGTACCCCGCGTTAACGTGGTTGGTTCGGAATCGGATCGCCAGGACCGAAGCAGTGAAGCGTCGCCGCGCCGCGTTGAGGTGTCAAATGATTTCTCGCGACTCGCGCGCGCAGATGTTCAAGGCGGATCTGACGCCGAATCGGTTGGCGAAGGCCGCTGTTGTTGTTGCTGGAATTCATTGGACGCTCGGCGCGCCTGTTCTCTGGCCTGGGCGAGTTCTTCGGGGAAGGCGGCGCTGAGGATGTGGTCGTAGCGAGTGCCGCCGCGCAGGGCTTCGTAGAGCATGTGGTTTTTGAGGCGCGTGGGGTCGTGGAGGATGTTTTCCCAACCATGGGAGTTGGCGCTGGTGAGCCGGGGCCTGGGTTTGGCGGTTTTTTCGGCGGAGCGGCGCGGCGCGTCGCTGGCGAAGCGTTCGCGGAGGTGGTCGAGGCGGAGGAGGTCGGTAAGGGCCTTGAGGGTTTTCGAGAGGTCGGCCAACGCATCAGGATCGAGCGACGCGGCGGTGGAGGGATTGAAGGCGGCCTGGAGCGCGCGGGCTGCGGTGGCGGCGGCGTTGGCGAGGTGAAAATCGGTCTGGAAACGGATGGCGCTGCGGACGCCGGCCAGCGCCTCGCGGAAGCGGCGCTTCTTGAGCCAGCGGCGCAGGATGCCGGGTGTGGGCCAGTCCTGGGCGGGCGGGCCGGCGGGGTTGTCGTGGAAGGCGGCGAGGAATTTATTTTGTGCGCGCGTGACTTCGGTCTGGTCCTGCATAAGTGCCTCCTATTGAAAGGTTTGCCGAAGAACTCGGGACGTGACATGGGGGCGGGAAACCGACGGAAAGTGACGTAAAGCCGACGAAGATCGACCGGAAACGACGGGAAGGGGCGGACGGGCGCGGCGGTCGCGGGTCGAATGATGAGCAGGTGATACTTCCCCCTTGTGATGACATTCGATCTAACCCTCCCGTGGAAATGTTAGGCTTATGTTAGATAAATGTCAACCGAATTCTGGGAAAGAGCGGCGTCCAGTCTACCGGCACATCCACCCTCGTCTGGCCAGATACCCGCGGGCCCGCTCAAGCCCGGCCTCGTCGGCGTGTCAAATGATTTCTCGAATCGGTCTCACAGGCCTCGCGCGCTGGGTGTCGGCGGGTCAAGGGAAGGCTGACACGGATCGGTCGACGCCGGCGGGATCAGCGGGCATTTCGACAGCGCGTCGTCATTTCGCAAATGCCGGCGCGTCGCGGCGGCCGCCCGATTCCAGATAGGCGATCAGGTCCAGGATCTCGTCCTGGGTCAGGAGGTCCACCAGGTTCGCCGGCATCGGCGAGAGCTTCGACGGGCGCCGGCCCTTGATGTCGCTCTTGGCGATCGTCTGCTTGTCGGGCTGAAGCGGGTTGGGCTGGATGACCACGTGGTCATTGGTTTCCTCGATGATTCGGCCGTCGATCTGATCGCCGTCCTTGGTCTCGATGATCATGTTCTGGTACTGCTCGGAGACCGTTTTCGACGGCTCGATGATCGAGTCGAGGATGTCGTGTCGGTTGAAGCGGCTGGAGACGGCGGTCAGGTCCGGCCCCGTTGCGCCACCGTCGCTGCCGAACTTGTGGCAGAGGATGCATTGAGCGGCCTCGTAGGCCTCCTTGCCGCTGTTGTAGTTGCGGCCCTTGGACGCCTGGGCGAGGACCGGCTCCAGATCGCTGACCTTCCAGTTCTTGACGAACGAGTGCTTTTTGGGGGCGGGCCGTCGCGTCTGCCGTGAGCCGGGCGGGACGTAGGCGGCGAGAATCGGCTGCAGCGCCGCCGTCTCGTCGGGTTTGAGCGTCTTCTCGGCGTCCTTGTGGAAGTTGCCCAGGAATCGGGCGAAGCTCGCGCCGTCGTTGTAGTTGATCCCCGCCTCCTCGAACCACCGCACGATCGTCGGCGCGTGCGCGTTCTTCGAGCGGTCGCGCAGCCACCAGGAGAAGTAGGCCTTGCGCGCCTCGGGCGTCCAGCCGTCGGTCACCGTGCGCAGGTGGTGGACGTAGAGCACCTGCTCTTCCTGCGTCTTGGCCTGTTCGAGCAGGGTAACGGTCTTGGCGACCGCATCGGGCGCGTTCAGCGCCAACAGGATCTGGCACAACTCGCGGTTCAGCGCTTCGGTCTTGGCGGGATAGAGTGGGTCGAGCTCGCCGATGATTGCCTTTGCTGCTTCCGCGCTAGGCTTGCCGTCGCGGCTCACCGCGACCTCGATCACCCGCAGCTTTTCGAGCTGGCGGTCCTCGTCCAGAGACGATATCGGGATCCGCGCCAACGACTTGAAGAGATCTGCCTGCGCGTCCTTTCCGCCCAGCCGCGCGACGGCCAGGAGCGCGGTCAGTGCGGCCTTCGGCTGGGTTTCGCCCAGCGCTCGCGACATCCACTGCTCGACGGGCTGGCTTTCGATCGCAATCCGCGCGGCATAGCTGATGAAGCGGTCGTCGCTGCCCAGGTAGGGCCAGGCGGTTTCGACCGCCTTGGGGTCCTGGTGGCCGTGGAAGGCCTCGAGCTGGTGGCGGATCTCGCGCGCCTGCGAGCCGTCGCTCTCGTGCAGGCTGACGGGTGCGGTCGATTCGGTGCCGGTGTAGCTGACGCGATAAAGCGCGGCGGCGGTGTTGCGCCCGCCGATCGTGAAGTACATCGCCCCGTCATCGCCGATGACCAGGTCGGTCACGTTGAGTGGCGTCTTGTCGCTGCGCGCGTGGAGCGACTTGGGGGCGACCAGGTTCTCCCAGCTCGCCGTGTAGCCCGCGCCGTGGGGTGTCATGTGGACGGCGATCAATCGGCCATAGCTCCAGTCCAGGATGTAAAACGCCTTCTGGTACTTGGCGGGGAACTTCGCGCCCGCGCCGAAGACGACGCCGGTCGGGCAGCCGATGCCGATGTTGACCGTCGCCGGCAGGCTGTCGGCGTAGTATTCGGGCCACTTCGCGGTTCCTTCCCGGAAGCCCGTGTCGCCCCCACTGACCGCCTGGAACACGCGCGTCGGCCGATACCAGGGCGTGCCCCAGTCCCACTCCATGTCGCTGTCGTAGCCGAACAGTTCGCCGTCGGCGTTGAAGGCGATGTCGTAGGTATTGCGCTGGCCCGAGGCGAACAGCTCGGGATTCTTCCCGTTCTCGTCCATGCGGACGACGAAGCCCCCCGGCGGTTTCTTGCCGGCGCCAAAGCCGTTGCCGTCTTCGGCGCGGGGGAGGATGCGGTCGTCCTGGTAATTCTTGTGCGGCGAGGTGGGCAACAGGTCGTCCGGTAGCCCGACGAAATTGCCGCAGACCACGTAGAGCTTCTTATCCGGCCCGAGCACGATCGCGTGGGCGCCGTGCTCGCCGGCGCCGCCTTTCCACTCGCGCAGGAACTCGGCCTTGTCGTACTGGTCTTCGGCGTTGGGCTTGAGCCGCCACATGCCGTAGACGGTCTTGCCGTCGGGCGTCTTGCCGGCGCCGTTGACGTACAGGCTGTCGAACGCCCAGAGCATCCCCATCGTCTCGCTGATCGGGAACTTGAGCGGCTCGGCCTTGGCGACCTTGCCGTTCTCGATGGTGACTCGCGTTACAGGCTGGCCGCGCTGACCGCCCAGGAGCAGGCGGCCCTTGTCGTCCTTCGCCAAACAGATCCAGGAGCCATTGGCCTGCTTGTCGGCTTTGAGCACCTGGTCGACCTTGAAATCGGGCAAGGCCTCGAGCTTTTCCGCCGGCGCCTGCGCCCGGGCGACCGCGGGGCACAGGACCAGGAGGGCTGCCAACGCCGACACGAACGACAGACCGGCCGAGAATCGGACACGGCGAATTCCAAGCGACATGCGTTTCCTCAGGTCGAGATGAAGGGACTCTCCACGGCCCGGCGCGAGCACGGGGCGGCGCGTACCGACACGAGAGACTATTGCGGCCGTCCAACCATGTTGAACGGGTCAACAGTCTACGGACGGCGTCGCGGCCCGCAACCATGGCCACCGCGGCGGACGGCTGACCACGTTGCCTTGTTTTGCCCTTTGCGTTACCACATGTCGATGGCCCGCCAGGGCCACCGCAGCGAAAGGAACCTCCACGATGCCCCCTGCCGCCAACATCGCCACCGCCGCCGACTACGCCGACGCGATGATGATCGCCCGACGGGCCAAGAACACGCTGTTCCTGCTGCTCCTCCTGATGCTCCTCATCCAGGTTGCCACCTTCTTTGTCGCGCGCACTACCAGCTATGTCCTGCCGGCCAGTGGCTCGATGGCCGACACACTCGCGCCCGCGACGGCGCCTGCCGTCGCGACCACCTCATCGGCTACCACTCGTCCGGGACACATCACCGACGCGACCACCGCCGCGCAGGTCCTCCGCTACCTCACCGCCCTGATCGACTTCCTGGGAATCCTCCTGATCGTCGTGCTGGCCGCCGTCCTGCTGCTGATCGCCAACATCATGCTGGTCGGCCGACTGATCGGCGTGGCACAGGTCACCAGCGCGTTCGTCTGGTGCGTCGTGCTGATCGTGCTGCTGTTCCCGTGGCAGGCGTTTTTGCAGAACACCGATTTCACGGGCGACTTCAAGGTGCCGGGCGTCCTTTACACCTGGGCCGAGCTCGTCCACCCCGTCCGCGGCGCCAAGTTTCACGACCTGGACCCCTACCAGACCTTCATCCGCTGGGCGCGGTTCGTCGGCATCCCGGTCTTCGCGATCGTGCTGCTCCTGATCGTCCAGGCCCGCAGCAGCCGGGGCCTGCGGGCGGCGCTGGGCGAGTCGGAACTGGAGACCGGCGGGGAACTGAACATCTCGTGATCGCCTGATCCATTCTCCGCGACCCAGAATTGCTGTAATGACCGACGACCCGACGTCCACCCCGAACGCCCTGCCCAACGGCGGCAACGGCAATCGCAAGCGCGTGATCGCGCGCGAGCTGGCCGCCAGCGAGATTGAGGCCGCCAACCTCCGCGCCGCCGCCCTCACCCCCCAGGCGCTTGAGCCCAGGCCGTCCGAGGGTATCGGCCCCGTCGTCGTGGTGGATCCCACCGTTCTGGGCTACCGCCACCGCCGCTCCTCCCATCATCGAGTCTATCGGTGGACGCAGTGCTGCACGCTCCTCGCCGCGGCGCTTTCGGTCGCCTCAATCTTCTGCACGCTGGGCGAAGACCTGTTCGTCGCCCGCTGGCTCGCCGCGCCCGCCGTCGGCCTGGGCGTGGTGGCGACGCTCCTGGCCGGACGAACCAGCCTCTCGGCGCGGTGGCGCGGCTGGGCCATCGCTGCCCTGGTCTTCGCCGCCACCGCCCTCGCCCTTACCTGGGCCCTACCCGCCATGACCGGCGAAGATCCCAACGACCTGAAGCCCAAGCCCCGCCAGCAGGCACCACTGGGTCCATAATCACCTTCTCACTTGTGCCGCTTCTCTCCTCTGCCTTCCCCTTGCCGCTTTTCCGCCGATCGGTACAACTCCCCACCATGCGCGAAGAACGGGGACGCATCGCCAGCGACATGACCATCGACGAGCCCGTCGACCTCTGGGGCTCGGTCGCCGGCACCGTCACCGTCATCGACGGCGGCAAACTCTACGTCCGCGGCGCGATCTACGGCGACCTGATCGTCGAGGACGGCGGCCGTTGCCACGTCTTCGGCAACGTCCAGGGCTCCCTCATCGTCCGCGACGGCGCCAAGGTCATCCACAGCGGCGTCGTCGGCGGCGACGTGATCAACCACGGCGGCCGCCTCGTCGTCGAGGGCATGGCCAAGGTCATGGGCAAGATCAAAACCCGCGCCGGTGGCGACACGCGCCTGCAGGGCAAGCACAGGGGCGGCCACACGTAAAGCGTAAGATGAAAATACGTTGCGGCATCACCCCTTCTTCCCCAGCATCTCCCGCAACGCCGCCACCAGCAGCGTCACGTTCCGCCGGCTCGAGCTATGCCCCATCAGCCCGATCCGCCACACCTTCCCCTTGAACGCGCCCAGCCCCGACCCGATCTCGATCCCGTACTCCTCGAGCAGCCGCCGCCGCACAGCCAGGTCATCCGCCCCCGCGGGCACCGTCACCGCGTTCAGCATCGTCAGCGAATGCCCCTCCTGGCTCGCATACCCGATCCCCATCTCCGCCAGCCCCTTCTTCAACAGTTCGTGCATCTGCCGGTGCCGCTCGAAGCGCCGCTCCAGTCCTTCTTCCAGGACGATCGACAGGGCCTCCTGCAGGCCATAGAGCATGTTGATCGGCGCGGTGTGGTGGTACGCGCGCTCCTGGCCCCAGTAGTTCTTGATCATCGACAGGTCCAGATACCAGCTCTGCACCTTGGCCTTGCGCGCCGCGATCCGCTCCATCGCCCTGGCCGACATCGTCACCGGCGACAGCCCCGGCGGGCACGACAGACACTTCTGCGTCCCCGAGTACGCCGCGTCCACGCCCCACTGGTCGACTTCCACCGCCGCCCCGCCCAGGCTCGTCACGCAGTCGATCACAAAGAGCGCCCCGTTCGCCCGGCACGCCGCCCCGATCCGATCCAGCGGCTGATGCGCCCCCGTGGACGTCTCCGCGTGAACCAGCGCCAGCACCTTCGGCTTGACCCGCTCGATCGCCTTGATCACCTCATTCTGGTCGAACACTGTTCCCCACGGTGCTTCGATCTTCTCCACCGCGGCCCCGCACCGCCCGGCCACGTCCGCCATTCTGCCGCCGAACACGCCATTCACCCCGATAGCACCTTGTCGCCCGGTTCCAGCAGGTTGACGAAGACCGTTTCCATCCCGGCCGAGCCCGTGCCGCTCATGGCGAGGGTCATCTCATTTTTGGTTCGGAAGACCTCCTTGAGCTTGGCGCGGATGTCGTCCATGAGCTGGAGGAAGACCGGATCCAGATGGCCGATGGTCGGCCGAGCCATGGCTTCGAGGACGCGGGCCGGGGTATCGGAAGGCCCGGGGCCCAGGAGGATTCGCTGGGGGATGGTGATCATGGGCGGGATGGTCCGTCGACGCCGCTGCGTTGTCAATTGCTGGTGGTCAGTTGTCAGTTGTCCGTTGTCAGTTGTCAGTTGTCAGTTGTCAGTTGTCCGTCGTGACGCTAACAACCAACAACGGACCACGGACCACGGACCACGGACAACGGACCACTGACCGGGGTAACCTGCTACAATCCGCGCAATGCCGTCTGACCCGTTAGCCCTGGCTTTGGAACACCACCGCGCCGGCCGCGTGCGCGAGGCCGCCGGGCGTTACCGCGAGCTCATCGCCGCAGATCCGCGTCACGCCGACGCCCTCCACTGGCTGGGCGTGCTCGCCTGTCAATCCGGTCGGCCCGACCACGCGATCCCGCTCTTCGAGCGCGCCGCCTCGATTCGCCCGGACGACCCCGCCGCCCACCACAACCTGGGGACGGCCTGCCTCTCCGCGGGACGGGCCGATGACGCCGTCCGCGCGTTCGAACGGGCCGCCAGGCTTGCGCCCGACCGCGGCGAAACCCTGATGGCCTGGGGCCTGGCGCACCTGGTCCGCCGAGCGCCCGGCGATGCCGACGCCGCGGTGTTCGCCTTCCGCCAGGCGCGCCTGGCCGGGTTCGACACGGCCGAGTTGCACCGCAACCTTGGCGTTGTCCACCTCGCCGCCGGCCGAACCGACGACGCCATCGAGGCGTTCGTCGGCGGCTTGGAAAAGGACCCCCACGACCCCGCGGCCTGGCACCACCTGGCGCTGGCCCACCGCCACAAGGGGGATCTCAGGCAGGCGCGCAAGTGCCTCAACAAATCCCTGGAAATCGCCGATGACAACGCCCGCGCCTGGTACGCCCTGGCGTCGCTCGATGCCGAAGCCGGTAACCACGACATCGCCGCCGCCCTTTTCGCCAAGGCCGTCAAGTTCGATCCGACCTACGTCGCCGCACACCACGCCCTGGGCCGCGCCCTCGAATCCGCGGGCAGACATGCCGAAGCGCTCCGCGCCTTCGCACAAGCAATCCGGGCTTCGCGCGGCACGGTGAAGCAGTCGCTTGCGGCTTCGCCCGTCTCGAAGACGCGTGACGCCTACCACGACCCGGATCCCCTCACGACTCTGGAAAAACGCCTCACCGACCCCAAAGCCCTCAACTTCCACCATGCGATGGTCGCCAACGCCGCCGTCTTCTCCCCCACCCACGTCCCCACCGACGCGATCGCCAATCTCTTCGACCGCTACGCCGACACCTTCGACTCGCACCTGCGAGAGAAACTCCAGTACACCGCCCCCGAGCTGATCGCCCAGGCCGTCGCTCGCGCAACCGCGAGCGATGACGAGTCAAAACGCTACGACATCCTCGACCTGGGCTGCGGCACCGGACTGGTCGGCCCGCTCCTCCGCCCGATCGCGCGCACGCTCGATGGTGTCGACCTCTCCCCCGCCATCCTTGAAAAGGCGCGCGCCAAGAACGTCTACGACCGCCTCGACGTCGGCGACATGGTCGCGATCGTGCGCGACCGCCCCGGCGCCTACAACATCCTCGTCGCCGCAGATTCGATCATTTACACGGGCGACCTGGTGCCCCTCTTCGAAGCCGCTGCCACCTCCTTGCGCCCCGGCGGCGTCTTCGCGTTCACCGTCGAGGCGGGGACGGGCGACCGCTACCTGCTGCACCCCAAGACGCTGCGCTATACGCACTCGCCCGCCTATCTCCACCATGTCGCGTCCATCACGGGCCTGACCGAAGAGTCGCTCACCCCAATCGTCCCCCGTCACGAGGGCGACAAACCTGTGCGCGGACTCTTGGTGGTCCTGCGATCGCCGCCCAGCCCCGGCTCGTAACGAAAGTGATCAATCCGTGCCGGATTGCTCAACGCGTGGTGCCGTTCATCTGTAGATTTAGCGAAAACCTTTGCACGGTGCGCGATCGCCGGTATAAACCGCTTTCGCTTGCGGGCCCACCGCAGCGGGGGCGCGTTGCATGCGTCCGCGCCTTGGCGACAATCCCGCTTCGCCGCACCGCACCGACCGTCCGATCGACTGACCGACCGAGAAAAACGGAGTGACAACCGCTATGCCCAAGCATCGACCGTTGTTCGTCATTGCCCTGCTTACCCTACCGCTCCTCTTTTCCACCCTCGCATCATCCGCCGCCGATTCGCCCGCGATCAAGATCGAGCGCGGCGACCATATCTGCTATCTCGGCAACACCCTGGCCGACCGCATGCAGCACTTCGGGTGGCTCGAGACCCTGATTTACAACCGCCTGCCGGACCAGGAGCTGGTGTTCCGGGACCTGGGCCGCGCCGGTGACGAGATCAATCACCGCGAGCGCACGGACGGTTTCGGCACGCCGGATGAGTGGCTCACCCGCGAGAAGGCGGACGTCATCTTCGCCTTCTTTGGCTACAACGAGTCGTTCGCGGGGTCCAAGGGCCTGGACAAGTTCAAGGGCGAATTGGGGAAGTGGGTCAAGGAGACCCTCTCCAAGAACTACAGCGGCCGCGGC
>DATBFY010000609.1:0-5762 GCA_036558265.1 Tepidisphaeraceae bacterium
GCGGTTCGACCAGCTCAAGGCCAGGCACGCGGGGGTGGTGGGGACGCTGTTCGGCAAGGACGTCGTGCTGGCGGATGCGCTCGACCAGTTGCTCAAGGTCACGCCGCCCGTGACGGTGGCTACGTCAAGCCAGTCGGTGCGTTACAACCCGGGTGGCGACGCCTCGCGGTCGATGGTGACCGCCGCCAAGGGCCGTCCGGGCGCGCGCCTGGTCACGATCGACCTCTCCCCGCCGCCGGTGCGTGGCGTGCAGTCCCCGGGCGCCCAGCAGGAGGTCGAGGCTTTCCGGCAGGCGGGCGCCGCCGGTGGCGCCCTGGGCATCCTCCCGGTCGCCGACGATGACGAGTTGTACTTTCAGGACGGCTCGCGCGTTTACGCCGTCAGCCTGCAATCGGGCGTGCCGCTGCCCGGCTGGACACAGTCCTATCCCAACACCAACGGGCAGTACACGATCAACTGTTACGGCTATTCGAAGAACCAGCAGTACGCACTGACGCTGACCGACACTTCGGTCCTGGGCATCCTGGGCGCGTCCGAGCGGCTGGCGAACTACGGCATGCCGGTCTACGGTTCGGACCGCGGCACGCGCCTTGTCTGCCTGGACCGCGCCACCGGCAAGGAGCGCTGGGTCGCGCGCCCGAACAAGATCGCCGAGGAGAACCTGCGAGCCCTGGATTTCTCCGGCTCACCCCTGGTGGTCGGCGACAACGTCTACGTGATCGGCCGCGGCGGCAAGAACTACACGGCCGAGGACTGCTACGTCCTGTGCTTCGACGTGAATACCGGCGCGTACAAGTGGGCCTGCTTCATCGCCAGCGCCAACAACGCGTTCGCGTTCAACGGACAGATGCCCGCGGGCGACACGCTCTCGCACCTGGCGTACAGCAGCGGCCGCGTCTACATCCTCACCAACATCGGCGCCTGCGCCGCGCTCGACGCCTACAGCGGCACGATCTCCTGGCTCAACATCTACCCCCGCGATGTCAACCTGATGGAGCCGGGCATCGGCTGGCGGGGCATGCCGATGCGGCAGGGCTCCTCGCGCGGATCCTGGGAGTTCAACTCCGTCGTCGTCCAGGAGGGCAAGGTCTTCATCCTCCCGACCGATTCCAAGCACCTGCTCGTCTATGACGCCGGCACCGGTGCCGAGCTCAAGCGGATCAGCACCGCCGACGTCCGCCAGCAGGTGTCGGCGTCGATCGACATCGGCGACAACGCGCTGCCCACCACGCTCCTGGGCGTGGACGGCAACCAGGTCTTTTTGACCGGCGGGAAGAGCGTGTACTGCATTGACTGGACCAAGCCGGCCGACTCCCAGATTGTCTGGCATTGCGGCTTTTCGACGGCGATCCGCGGCCGGGGCGCCGTCACCGACGCGTCGGTCTTCGTCTGCACCGAGTCGGGAAACGAGAAGAACACGGTCGGCAACGGCGAGTTGTGGCGCATCGACCGCGCGAAGGGCAAGCGAAAAGAGGGATATCCCGCGCGCAAGGACTGGGACGAGGGGGAAGGGCCCGGCAACGTGATCGTCGTGGGCGACCAGGTCGTGGTCGCGACCGCCAAGCGGCTCAACGTCTACGCCGACATGGACCTGGCGCGCAAGCGCCTGGATGACGACGTCGCGATGGCCCCGACCGACCCCGAGCCGCGGCTGCGCTACGCCGAGGTGATGTTCGTCGCCGGGCAGCTCCCGGTCGCCATGGAGAAGCTCGACGACACCGTCAAGATGCTGGGCGGGCTCAAGTCGCTTCGCCCGGGCCCCGAGCGCGACCACCTCTTTAACGACTGCATCACGTTCGCCACCAAGCTTCAGAAGGACAAGAAGGGAGACATCGACCAGGCGATAGACGCGATCACGAAACTGTACGACCTGGCCGCCTCCGCCGCCGACGCCGATAGCCAGCAGGTCAACTACCGCATGAGCCGCGCGAAGTTCGACCGCGACTTCGTGCAGGAGGACTCGCTGGCGACGGCGATCCGCCTCTACCAGGAGATCCTGACGGCCGACCGGTTGCGGGTCGTGCCGCTGATCGACGACGAGGCCGGCGGCGCCACCCAAGCCGCCGCCGTCGCCGAGCGGATGATCGGCGAGGTCAAGAAGCTCAGGCCCAGCGCGTACGAGGCGGTGGAGAAGCTCGCGACCGACGCGCTCGCCGCCGCCGGCGACGACCCCGCGCTCTTGAAGAAGGTTGCCGAGTCATACCCCAACTCCGCCGCCGCCGCCAAGGCCGTCACCGCCGCCGCCACCGCCTACGAGGCGCAGGGCAATTACCGCCTGGCCACCTACACGCTGCGCCAGGCATACAACAAGTACGGCGAGTCGGCGGACAAGCCCGCGCTGCTGGAGGCGATGGCCCGCAATTACCTGGCGATGCCCGACCGTACCGCCGACCGCGTGGACACCGCCGCGGCGCGCCTGGCGACCATCATCAAGCTCGGCGGCGCCGAGCGGACGCTCGCCAGGCCCCTCAAGCTCCCGGGTGAGAAGGTGCTCGTGGACGCCGGCGCCACCGTCGGCGACGCGCTCAGGGCCGTGCAGAACTTCAGGTCCGACGCGGTGACCGCACGCCTGCCCGACTTCCACCTGCCGCCGGTCCCGACCGACGAGCAGCGCATGAAAAGGCAGAAGGAATGGCTCGCCGCGGGCGCCGACCCCGCGAAGAAGCCCAGGTTCCCCGAACCGTTCGTGCCCGCCAACCAGCAACGGGTGCTGCTGAATATCACGGCACTGGTCAAGCCGCCCCTGGAACTGCGTGCGCAGTACTCCCGGCACGACCGGATCGTCGCCTGGGCCAATGGCAGCCTCCTGCTCTTCCCGGTCGGCGCGGCCGATCCGCTCGGGCAATCGAACGACCTGGCCTCCGATCCGCGCAACCTCGCCTGGCTGAACGACAACGCACAGTTGCTGGTCTGGAGCGCCACCGAGCTGGCGCTTTTGAACGGTGACGACCTGAAGAAGAAGTGGAAGCTCGAGCTCAAGGGCCTGCCGAAGGTCGAGGTCCTCGCCGGCGGGCAGAGCGACGAGCCCGCCGCGTCACAGAACGATAACGCGGTCGCGCAGCAGCAGGAGATCATCATCGGCGCCGGCGGGCCGATATTCCGCCAGCGGCGCCTCAACGGCCGCTTCATTGGCGGCGGGCAGATCGTCGCGCCCCAGCTCGTGCCCGTGCCCCAGGCCGCCGCCAACCCCGGCGCCGAGGCCATCGCGCAGGTCAAGCCGGTGGACGACCGCATCATCGTCTCGACGACGGCGGGGCAGATCTTCGCGGTGCGGACGGCCGACGGCACGCTCGCCTGGCACACGCGCCTCTCCTCCACCTCGCCGATCGACCGCGTCGCCGCGACCGACGACTTCACGGTCGCGAAAGTGGACGAGCAGACCACCACGCAACTGGTCATCCTCGACACGCTGACGGGTCAGCTCGTGCGCCGACTGACGTTCAACAACGACACCGGCAACGTCCCGGTGAACTTCGCGCTCGCCGCCGACGGCACCCTGGTCTGGATCCAGCAAGACCGCCTCTGCGGCAAGGACCTGTTCGACCCCAACCGCAAGGAACTGACCTTCGAGAACACCGCCGAGGGCGCGCGCGGGCCCAACGGCGGGATCCAGATGGAGCCCCAGGTCCTCAACGCGCTTTACGCCGGCGCGCGCAACCCCGACCAGCTCCTGATCTCCGAGGGGCGGATCATGGTCGTCAGCCACAACGGCAAGTACGTCTCGGTCCACTCCCTGGAGACCGGCAAGCTGCTGGACAACCGGCAGGCCGACGGCCACGTCGCCGAGGCCAGGCTATCGACCGTGCAGGGGGACGCGACCAGCTCGGTCAGCGACTGGGGCGTGGGCATGCAGGTCGTCGGCTCCAAACTCTACGTCTGCACGCGGCAGAACGGTCCGATTTGCTACAACCTGGACAAGGGCACGATGGTCTGGGGCGGCACGCTCGACAAGCCCACCGTGCCCAACGTCCAGTTCCAGGAACCGTTCATCGGGCAGGACTACTTCGTGATCCTCGACCGCCCGGCCCCAAAGGCCGGCGTCAACCCAAGCCCCAACGTCGCCCGCCTCCACTGCTACACCCGCGCGATCGTGGACGCCGCGACCGGCCGCGAGTCCGGCCGCGTCGGCTACTATCCCTACATCCACGACGAAGCCGGCATCTCCGATGTCCAGGGCGTGGACGGCGGCTTCTATTACCTGACCGGGGATAAGAAGCTGCACTTCCTCAAAGGAGCAAGGCCGTAGCGGGCGGGCCAGTGACCCGGACGAGTGAAACATGAAGACATGAAACATGAAGATCACGCCAGATCGATCAGGGTGGAGGAGACAGAGATGGGATCAGATCAACCGGGGGACGGGCCGGTCGCTGGCGGCTGGACTTCGTTCGCGGAGTGGCAGCAGGTAGTGCCGGTTGAGATCAAAGGGGACACGTTGTGGCTTGTCGAGGCCTATCGGCTGGCGCTTTACCTGGGTGACCTCGGGTGGCACGATGCGAACGCGTTGACGTCGGATCGCCGGATGATGGAAATCGCCGATCAGCTTCGGCGCGCAACGTCGCGGATCAGCGCCAGCGTCGCGGAAGGATACTCGCGTGATTCAGGCAAGGGCCGCGCGACGTACTACGAGTACGCGGCCGGATCGGCACGGGAATCGCGTGACTGGTATTACAAGGGGCGGTATTCACTCCCGGAGGCGCTGGTACAACATCGGGCGGCGCTGTGCACGCAGATTATTCGGTTGACGCTTACGATGATCGCGAACGAGCGCCGGCGAAACCGCCGGGTCAGTGACCAGGGGACTGGCGATGCATGAAACGATGAACCTCAAGCCCAGCGCCAGCCGTGATCTTCATGTTTCATGTCTTCATGTTTCACGCTTCACGCCCCCCACTGTCCCCAAATCTCCCCCTCGGCTATAATCGCCCACCGAGGTGTTCATGACCCCCGCGACAGCAGAACCGGCCGGCGTGCGCGAGCGCGTGCAGAACGTCATCAACCTCATCCGGCCGGCCGTGCAGGCGGATGGCGGGGATATCGAGCTGGTGGACGTCTCGAACCAGGGGGTCGTCCAGATCCGCTTCCACGGGGCGTGCAACGGCTGTCCGTCCTCGACCATGACGCTGCAGATGGGGATCGAGCGCAACCTCCGCGAGCGCGTGCCCGAGGTTACCCAGGTCGTCCCGGTGCCATAACTGCCGGGGGGTTGCACTCCAAATGAACGCGATTCGCCCCGCCATACACGCCGTCCTCCTTCAGACAGCGCACCGCGCCGTGTCGTTGGCGATCTTCGCGATCGTGGCGCGGATCGCGCTGGGCGCCTGGGGGTCGCCGGCCGGCAGCTCGATGGCCAATCTCTCGGCCTGGCTCCTCCCGGTGGCGTCGACCTTGTTGATCCTGGCCGCGCTGGTTTCACTGATCGTGCTCGTCACGGGCCGCGATGATTTCGCGACGTTCGCCGAGGCGCGGCAACTTACCATTGCGTCGGCGGCGCTGCTCCTGGCGAACCTGGCGTGGATGATCCTGCCAACGGTCTTCGGTCGGACGCACTGACGCGCGCGCCCCGTTTCCGCGTTCATCCTTCATCCTTCCTCCCATGTCCCCGCAGTCCCTGATGCAACTCGCCCTCGAACAGGCCCGGATCGCGCTGGGTCACGACGAGGTGCCGATCGGCGCCGTGGTGTATCACCCGCCGACCGATCGCATCATCGGGCAGGCGCACAACCGCCGCATCCTCGACCAGGACCCGACCGCCCACGCCGAGA
>DATBFY010000610.1:0-2516 GCA_036558265.1 Tepidisphaeraceae bacterium
GCCCCGGGCAGGTGGCGGGCATGCTGTCGGGCTGGAGGACGTCGTCCAGCGTGGTGCTCTTGAGGAAGTTCACGTACATGGCGGTCATGGAGGCGAAGCGTCGGTGGAGGGTGCAAAGCTCGAGCTGTCTGCCGCCGGTCATCAGGGGGCACTCGGGGTCGCTGGGGAGCGCATCGAGGGCGAACAGGACGTCATAGAGCCTGATCTGCTCCGGCAGTTTCGCCAGCCGAAACCCGCCATTCATCCCTCGCTGGGATTCCACAATCTTATGATGGGCCATGAGTTGCAGGATTTTCCCGAGGTAGTTGGCCGGGACGTTAAGGGTCGTGGCCAGATCCCGGGTCTGGTGGTAGCCGTCATCGGGATCGTGGGCGAGGTAAACCAGGGCACGCAGGGCGTAGTCGGTCGTCTGGGTGAGCATAGGAATCTCTTAATCAGATCTCTTTGTATTATTACTCATCGGGTGCGGTTGTTGCAAGGATAAAAAGATAAGTTTATCCAATTATTTCGAGGGACACGTCCGAGAATGTGAATTCCGGGGTGTTGGCGTGCCGATAGACCTTCGGACTGCTGCATGAAGCGACTCAAGCGGGACAAGGTGAGCGGTGTGGGTTTCGGGCAGGGCGATGCTCCGTCCCCGCCTGCCCCAACGCCCGCTCCCGCGCCTCTTCCGCAGGACCGTACGACGGCATCGAATGACGCCACGGGACTGATCGACCGATTGCTGCGCCGGCCGATGGTCAACCTTGACACGCCGGAGGTCCAGCGGTTCCTGGCGGGCAAGCGCGTGCTGGTGACCGGCGCGGGGGGGTCGATCGGGTCGGAGATCTGCCGGCAGACGCTTCGCTTCCTGCCCGAGCGGCTGATCCTGGTCGAGCAGGCCGAAGGGGCGCTGTTCGAGGTCGATCAGGAATTGCGGCAACGCTGGCTCGGGGCGGACCTCGTGCCCTACATCGCCGACATCTCGGACAAGAAGCGGATCGGGCGGATCTTCGGGGCCGAGCGGCCGCAGGTCATCTTTCACTGCGCCGCGCACAAGCACGTGCCGATGATGGAGCTCAACCCGGGCGAGGCGATCAAGAACAACATTTTCGGGACGAAGGTGGTGGCCGACGCCGCGGTCGCCTGCGGGGCGGCCGCGTTCGTCATGGTTTCGACGGACAAGGCGGTGAACCCGACGAGCGTGATGGGGGCGACGAAACGGTTTGCGGAGCTTTATATTCAGTCGTTGAACCAGGCGGGTTCGTCGTCCGTCGTCAGTAGTCCGTTGTCCGTTGGAAAGGCGGCAACTGACAACGGACAACGGACCACTGACCGGGGACATACTCGCTTCGTCGCCGTCCGGTTTGGCAACGTGCTGGGCTCGTCGGGGAGCGTGGTGCCGATCTTTCAGAAGCAGATCGCGGCGGGGGGGCCGGTGACGGTCACGCACCCGGACATGCGGCGGTATTTCATGACCATCCCCGAGGCGTCGCAACTGGTGCTGCAGGCGGGCGCGATCGGGCAGGGGGGCGAGATCTTCGTCCTGGACATGGGCCGGCCGGTGCGGATCCTGGACCTGGCGGAGGAGATGATCCGCCTGTCGGGCAAGCGGCCGCACGAGGAGATCGCGATCGAGTTCACGGGCATGCGGCCAGGGGAGAAGCTGTTCGAAGAGCTGGCGACGGATAACGAAGAGACCAAGCCGACCGGTCACGCGAAGATCCGCGTGTGGCAACTGCCCCCGGCGACGCTGGACCAGATCGAGAAGGGGCTGGAGCGGCTGGCCGAGGTGGTGGACGGCCCGCGCGACGCGGCCGTGGCGGCGCTGATGGGGGCGGTGAACGAGTACCGGCCGGCGGACGGGGTGAAGATGCGCGTGGTTACCGCGGCGGCGTAAATCATCCCGACCCGGACGAAAAAGGCTCCCGTCCCTTTTTTGGTCACTTCCGGATCACAAATGGTCGATCCCGCGGGCCGGTGAAGTCTTTCGGAAGGCCGGGGACGTGGTAGTACGTGGCGGAGAGGCGCTCGACTTCCATCGGGTTGATGACGATCAGGCCGTGGGCTTCGGATTCCGCGACGCCCAACCAGGCCTGGTACATGTCGGTCGCGTCGCCGGGCAGGTCGAAGACGGTTCGGTAGTGCAGCCCGCCGGGCGGCGCGCGGTAGAGGAAGCCTTCGGCGTCGCCGATGAGCGAGACGGTCGTGCCGGGGCGCTGCATGTCGGCGAGCTCCGGGGGGACGAAGAAGCTCAGATCGTCCAGGCCGTACAGCCCGTTCTGCGCGAGATCCGTGAAGCGCGTGAGGCGCGGGTGCAGCAGCGTCCAGGAGACGACGACCGCCGTCAGGGCGCCAACTCCCGCCGCCGCGAACGCAGTTCGGCCGCGCCATTTGACGGTGCTCACCGCCAGCGCCGCCACCGGCATCGCCAGGACGAAGAACCGCCCGAGCAGGTGGGTGAAGCCGACCCAGACGATCAGTGCGAAGAACAGGAAGACGACCACCGTCCAGGTAGCAGGATCCCGCCGACCGAT
>DATBFY010000611.1:0-1866 GCA_036558265.1 Tepidisphaeraceae bacterium
GCCCACACAGGCAAAAGAATGTTTCTCAGGTTTTTGCTATGACCCGAACCGGTCATATCACCCTACCCGAAGGCAGCGAAAAAGGTCAACGGGCTGAAGCATTCACGCGCGGCGGGGTCGCTTCCGCGCGACGGTGATCCCACCTCCCAACTTGGCGCGTCGGACCGTCCCGCTATCATCCCGCGCAAGGAGCACCCAACCTCATGTCGCGCCTGCAATGGGGCATCATCGGCACCGGCGAGATCGCCCGCACCTTCGTCGAAGCGATCCCCTCCTGCCGCACCGCCCGCATTGTCTCCGTGGGCAGCCGCGCCCAGCGCAGCGCCGACGCCTTCGTCGCCGCCCAAACCCCCGGTCAAAACGTCCGGGCCCACGGCTCCTACGACGCGCTGCTCGCCGACCCCGACGTCCAGGCCGTCTACGTCTCCACCCCCCACCCCCAGCACGAGGAATGGGCCATCAAGGCCGCGAAGGCCAGGAAGCACGTCCTCTGTGAGAAACCCATCGGCCTCAACGCCCGCCAGGCCGCCGCCATGATCGACGCCGCCCGCGACAACGGCGTCTTCCTCATGGAAGCCTTCATGTACCGCTGCCACCCGCAAACGGCCAGGATCGTCGAGTTGATCCGATCCAACGCCATCGGCCAGGTCCGCCTGATTCAGGCCGCCTTCGGTTTCTGTGCCCCCTTCAACCCCGACTCACGCCTGTTCTGCAACGCCCTGGCCGGCGGCGGCATCCTCGACGTCGGCTGCTACCCGGTTTCATTCTCCCGCCTGATCGCCGGCGTGGCCCTGGGCCGCGACTTCGCCGACCCGATCGAGGTCAAGGGCGCCGCCCACCTGGGCCAGACCGGGATCGACGAGTACGCGACCGCCGTCCTGCGCTTCGAGGGCGACATCCTCGCGACCGTCGCGTCGGCCGTCCGCCTCGAGCAGGACAACACCGCCCGCATCTTCGGCACCGAGGGTCACATCTTCGTCCCCAAGCCCTGGGTCCCGGCGCGCGAGGGCGGCACCGCCGAGATCATCCTCCACCACAAAGGCGAATCGCCGCAGACGATCGCGATCGAGGCCGAGCGGCACCTCTACGCCTACGAGATCGACATGGTCGCCGATGGCGTGGAGCGATTTCGGACGGCCGCGAAGGGCGATCCGATGCGCGGCCAGGCGACGTCGCCGGCCATGACCTGGGACGACACGCTCGGCAACATCCGCACCCTTGATGCCTGGCGCGCCTCGATCGGCCTGCTCTACGACGCCGAGCGCGCCTAGTGCGGCGAGGCCGCCTCAGCGGCTGGGTCGTCCAGCATCCCACCCCCGCATTGGAATCGCGGAGGCGCATTCAGGCCATCACCGCCCGCGCCGGGGCGCATCGCGAGCCAAGCATCTGATCGAGCAATTGCTCGGCAGCGCGTGGGCCGACAGCTTCTGCTCCAGAAGGGTCGGGAGCGGAGGCTATCGCCGTTGTTTTTTCTTGCGTTGCCAACGAGGTTGCTGGAACATGGCTGCTGACCGCAACGATGGCGACCGCTGGCGCACCACCGATCCGGACGCCCCACAATCCAAAACACAACCGATGAATAGCTCCAATCACCGCCGCAAGGGACAGAATGTCCTGTTCAACGACGGACACGTTTCCTGGTGCGACACGCCATTTAGCGGCCACGCCCGCGATAACATCTTTACCCGTTACAGTCCGTTAGGGGTTACAGTGGCGATCCCCGTCGATAAATACGACAGTGTGCTCAGCCCCATGTTCCCGCTGAAGAACATCGCGGCCCGTGACCGTAAGTCCTGCGCCATTGAACGCGCTCTGCCCGGGCGGCGCACCCCGCTCGCGCGCAAGTATTCCTGAATTTTGTTGCGC
>DATBFY010000612.1:0-7433 GCA_036558265.1 Tepidisphaeraceae bacterium
CGTTTTGGTGAAGTCGCTGCAGCAGGGGGGGCACCTGGCTGCGGGCACATCGCCGTCTTCTGGTTCCGGCGGTAATGGCGGACCGGCGAGCGGCAAGCGGCTCACGATCGCAATGATGCCCAAGAGCCTGGGCAACGCCTACTTCATCGCGGCGCACAAGGGTGCGACCGACGCGGCGAAAGAACTGGGCGTTGACCTTTTGTGGGAGGGCCCGACGGACCCCGACCCGGCCAAGCAGAACGAGATCGTGGACACCTGGGTGACGCGCGGCGTGGACGTGATCGCCGTCGCCTGCGAGAACCGCGAGGGCATCGCGTCGGCCCTGCGCAACGCGAAGTCGAAGAACATCAAGGTCCTCACTTATGATGCCGACAGCGTGCCGGACGCGCGCGATTTCTTCGTCAACCAGGCCACGCCCGAGGGGATCGGCTACACGCTGATGGACACCGCCGCCCGGGTGATGGGCAACAAGGGCAAGTTCGCGATCATCACCGCGTCGCTGACGGCCTCCAACATGAACGAGTGGAAGAAGAACATCGTCGCGCGCCTGAAGGACAAGTATCCCGACATCGAGTTGCTCGATTACCGCCCCTGCGACGACAAGCAGGACCGCGCCTTCGCCGAGGCCCAGACGATCATGAACAAGTACCCGGACGTGAAGCTGATCATGGCGATCTGCTCGCCGGCCGTCCCCGGCGCCGCGGAGGCCGTCAAGCAGGCGGGCAAGAACGGCCAGGTCCACGTGATCGGCCTGGGCCTGCCCAACGACAACAAGAAGTACGTCCACGAGGGCATCACCGACGCCGTGATCCTGTGGAACACGATGGACCTGGGCTACCTGACGGTGTGGTCGGCGGATGCGCTCGCCAAGGGCACGCTCAAGCCCGGCGACACATCCATCCAGGCCGGCCGCATCGGCAAGGTCGAGATCAAGGGCGACAACATCCTGCTGGGGCAGCCGTTCATCTTCAACAAGGACAACATCGATAAGTTCGATTTCTGATCTGCGAGCTGGACGAGGAGCAGCCGTGCAATACTACCTGGTGCTTGACCCTGAAATCCCAGACGTGTACTTCGAGAGCAGCGCCTTTCCCAAGGCCAGTGATCAGCTCGAGGCGATCGCCACGCGGCTGGGCCTTCCGAGCCACTTCGAGCTCTTCAGCTACGCGGCGCAGAACGACCTGTGCCCGCCCGAGGCTCAGGAGACGGAGATACCGTGGCACGATCCGCAGGTCGGGATCGATTGGCTGGAGGCCGTTTCAGCGCACATCCGCTCGGATCCCGCATCCGTTCCTGATGCGGATCGCCTGTTGAAGGACTTCTCGCAGTGCATCGACGTCTTGCGCCGGGCGAAGACGGAAGGGTCCAAGTGGCACTTTGCCATGGACATCTAACGGTGACGGGCTAATCGGCCCCGCCACAAACACCCGTACTGTTGAACCCCCGCTGCCTGACTCGCATCAATCCACAATTTTGTTGCGCGCCCGTAACGCTTTTCGCGCAATCGGGGATCCCCTCAAGAATAAAAGATCTTCGCGCGAAAACCCCAGCAAATCCCGGCCTCCCGCGATTTTGATGGCGCCCCGCGCGTCACCGCCGCGCAACCTCCGCCCTTATATGGAGGCACCCCATGCGCGCAACCCGCTTCCTCCCTCTTCCGGCCGCGACCCTGGGCTCACCTCGCGCACCGGCGCAACTCTGTGGCCACCCAAATCGGTGTGCTCCCAATGTCCCACAATGTCCCACAATGTCCCGTTCTACAAAACACCCGCGCACCTCTGGCGTACCTCGGTGTGCTGACGCCGCCTTACTTCTCCGCAATCAATCGCACCGGCCCGAGCAATCCCGAATCCCTCAGCGGCCACTTCGACGCGTCGAACGGCTTGTAATCCATGTTGACGAACCCGATGTCGTTGAAGTTGTGCCACTTCACGCCCCGGCGGTCCAGATCCCGAATCCGGTTGGCCGACGTGCTCGTTACCTCTACCTCCAGCACGTTGCCTTTGTCCCGCAGGCCTTCCAGTTCAACGCGATACGGCGGCATGATCAACGTGCCGATTTCCTTGCCATTCACGCGCACCCGCGCGCTCTCGCAGACCTTGCCCAGGTCCAGCATGCATCGCCCGCCGGGCGGACCATCGAACGAGACCGAGTAGACCACCGTCCCCGCAAACGCCTTCGCCCGCTCGTCGCCAAGCTCCGTCCACGACGCCAGCTTTCGCGTCACGAACTCGCCCGGCAGTTCCGGCCCGCCCGAGATGAACTTCACCCGCCACTCGCCCGACAGCTCGACCGGCTTGCCCTCGAACCGCTGATCGTCCCACACCGGCGCGTTGCCCGGCCTGGTGGCCAGCGTCCGGAGGATGACCGACTCCCCCGCCACCAGCCGCAGATGAACTGCCTTCTGCGCCACCTCCGCCAGACCCGTTCGCCCGGTCATCGGATCCATCATCAGCACGGCGTCGCCCGCGCCGTCCAGCGGCATCCGGCAGTCGATCGAGCGCTCTCCCGAGTTGACGATGAAATACTGCCGCCCCTGCTCCCATCGCCGGCGGATCACGCGAAGGTCCGGATCGGGCAGCATCTCGCGATGCTCGCCCATCGCCCACGCCAGCCCCGCCGACAGGTCACCGATGAAAATCGACTCGCCCGGATGCAGGGCATCGGTCATGCCTCTCAACTTCTGCCGGCGCGCGTCCAGGTCCCCCAGCCCCGGCACGTCCGCCGGCACCTTCCCCTCGAAAACAACTCGCGCACCGGCGTTCGACAGTTCGACGAGTTTCGCCATCGTCTCGACCGGCATATGCGCGCACGTCGGCACGACAATCACGCCATACCGCCCATCTCCGAGGTGAATCCTACCCTCGGCCACGCTCGCCCTGTTCAATTGCCGATCCGATGCGTAATCGAACCCGTATCCACCCTCCCACAACGCCTTGGCCGCGCGCCCCGCGGGCTGATCCATCAGCCAGTCCGTGCGATGCACGGTCAGCGTCTGCACGAGCCCTTTTTGCGCGTGCCACAGGTCATGCACCGGCCAATAGAGCAGCACGTCGTTGTCCGGCTCGCCCGATTGCAGCACCGACTGGCACCGCGCGATGTACGCGTTGAGCGTCCCCACATCATGCCAGATCGCGTTGCGCGGGTTCATCTCGGTCGAGGCATAAAAAACCCAGCCCGGCCATGCCGCCTCATCCGGCGAATAACACGTGCCGTGATAGAAGATGTGATTGACCCCCGAGACGAACATCTCATCCACCAGCCGCTTCATCTGCGCCAGCGTCTCGGTGAAGTGCTCGGCCATCCACGTGCCGGTCTCCGCGCTGGTCAGCCGCTTGCCGGTCACGTGCGCCGCCGAGGATGCGAACTTGGCGACCAGCGGGTTGCGGTCCTTGTTGAACATCTCCGTCTCGGGCACGTCGGCGGCGGCATAAAGGTCCAGCAGGTTTCCCGGCGAGCCATGCGCCTCGTCCCGCGCGATCATCCCCCGCTCGTGGGCCCAGTTCACCCACGCCGGCATGAACGCTTCGACCATCAGGTCCGAGATCGTCTGGCGATAATCCGACTTCACGCGCCCCGTGCGATCCGAATCCTTATCCTCATCCAGCAGCGCCGGCAGGTGATCCTGGAGCCGATACCCGCGCCGTTTCTGAAACTGCTCGAAGAAGTCCGGCGACCAGTTCGACTGGTACTCGTACGAATCGTGATAGACCGCCCGCGGCCGTGGGCCGTCGTACGCCGCGAACGCCTGCGTGAACGGCGGCAGGAAATCCCGGATCGCCTGCGGGTAGAACGGGTTGAGCATCCACCCCGTCCCGCCCGGCCCGGCGCGCTTCACCCGCTGGCCCGAGGGACGCTGCGAGATCGCGTGAACCACCCACTTGCCCGCCGGCGCAGTCCAGTCCACCTTCCCATCGGCGCCGATCTTCGCAGTCAGATCGACCGCTTGACCGGATTCCGAAAACGCCATCAGCGCCTGCGTCGCCGCGCGGTCGAACGTTTCTTTGATTCGCTCCCCCGCGCCCACCCGCGCCGTCTTCACCACCATCCGCGCGTTCGCATCCCGATCCGGAATCTGCGGCCCGCCGAAGCACCACCCGGTCCCCAGGGTCATGTCCACGTCCATCCCCAGCCGCCGCGCCTCCTCGACCGCATGCCGCATCAGCGCCATCCACCGCGGGCTCAGGTACTGAACGTACTGCTTCTCGTACCCCTTGGCCCCGTAGATCGGGATGATGTGCACGCCCCCCATCCCCGCCTCGGCGTACCGCCGCAGCTCGCGCGACAGGTCCGCCTCGTTCACCGCGCTGCCCATCCACCACCAGTACGCCCACGGCTTGGCGGTATTGGTCACCTGCGGCCAGGCGAGTGGATCGCCGGCCGCCGCCGCGGCATGGCTCACCAGTCCAACCGACAACAGCGCCGCGATCAGGACGAGCATCCGCCTCATTGGCTACCCTTCTGCACAAGGGATGACCGAAACTGGTCCGGGTTCACGCTGACCAGGAACCGCTCGATCCCGGGAAACCAGAACCGGTTGTAACCGTGCTCCCGCAGATCCGCGATCGCCGCCTCCTTCGTCCACCGTTCGACCACCATGCGATACATGGCGATCTCCAGCCCCGTGCGGTCGCGCCCCTCGCGACAATGCACATACACCGGCGCCTTCGCGCTCGTCACGGTATTGAGGAACTCGCGTATCTGATCCTGATCGATCTTCGTCGCGCGGGTGCCGATGCGCGTATAGGTCATCCCTTGCGCCCGGACCGCATTGGCCTCCCAATACTCCGCATCGGCACGCAGGTCGATCACCGTGGCGACCTTCAGGTCGTCCTTCGCCAGCCGCGCGATGCCCTCCGGCGTGGGTTGACCGCCGCGCAGGATCACGCGGGGTGACTCGCTCACCACCGCGAAGTTCGACAGCCCGTCGAATGACCGCCCCACCGTCGGCGGCACACAGCCGCCGCCGCACAACTCGAAAATGGTTACGAAAAGAAAGATGGCGAACGATCGCGACATGCCCGGATCGTCCCGACGCTCGGGCTCCAAATCAAGTCAGCCTGGGCCGTTTGCACAGCCTGGGCCATCGGGCTACCCTCGCCCGCTATGCCCCTCTCGACCACCCAGCGCCCCCGGACCGATCCCACTCCGATCTTCGAATTCCACCGCGGCGCCCACGCCACCGAGCTCCTCGCCGCCGCGATCGCCCATCTCAACGTCTTCACCCAACTTGCCGGCGGCCCGCTCTCCTTCGACGAACTACGAGGTCGTCTGAACCTCGCCGAGCGACCGGCGAACGTGCTCTTCACTGCCCTCCGGGCGATGGGCCTGCTCCATCGTGACTCGGGAGGGAAACTCGCTCTGACGCCGATCGCCCGCGAGCACCTCCTGGCGGGCTCGCCCTTTGACGTCAGCGATTATGTCGGCCTCGTCGCGAACAACCCGGGCGTGCTGGAGATGGTCGAGCGGCTTCGCACAAATCGTCCGGCCGGCGCCAAGCCCGGCGGCGCGGGGGCGGCGTTCATCTACCGGGAGGGGATCGAGTCGGCGATGGAGTCCGAGGCCTCCGCCCGAAGCCTCACGCTCGCCCTCGCCGGTCGCGCTAAGAACGTCGCGCCCGCCGTGGCCGAGCGGCTTTCGATGGAGGGCGTCAATACGGTGCTCGACGTCGGGGGCGGGACGGGCATTTACAGCATCGCGCTCCTGCAGCGCCATCCGGGGTTGCGCGCGATCATTTTCGACCGCACGGAGGTGCTTAAGGTCGCGGCCGAGATGGGAGCGGCGTACGGCGTCAGCGACCGCCTCGAACTCCTGGCCGGAGACATGTTTACCGACGACCTTCCCGCCGGCTGCCAAGTCGTCCTGCTTTCCAACGTGCTCCACGACTGGGATGTGCCGCAGTGCCAGGCGCTGGTCAACCGCTGTGCCGCCATCCTCCCCGCCAGCGGTCGCGTGGTCGTTCACGACGTCTTTCTGGATGACGATTTGGGCGGGCCGCTTGCCGTCGCGCTCTACTCATCCTCCCTCTTCAGCCTGACCGAGGGACGGGCGTACAGCGCCCAGGAGTATCGCCAGATGCTGCGTTCAGCGGGTCTGACACCGCAGGAGGAAGTCGTCCCCACGTTGATCCATTGTGGTTTGCTCGCAGGCGGCAAATGATCACGCCTGATGCAGGAGGGCCAGGACTTCGACGTTGCCCTGCGACCCGACGATCGGGCTCCGTGTCGTCGCAGCGACAATGAAGCCGGCCTCAGTGAAATCCTTCGTGACCGCCTCGACCACCGAATCGACCTCACTTTCGGGAAGGACGCCTTTCTTAAGCCGCCCCGCATCGGCTTCGTAATGAGGCTTGATGAGGGTCACAACCGACCCGCCAGGACCCAGGACGCGCCGGGCAGCGGGCAGGATGTGTCGCTGGCGAGTCCAGGCGACGTCGATCGTCACCATTCCGACCCGTTCGGGCAGTTCGAGGTGCATGGCGTTGGTTCGTTCCATGACCACGACCCGTGCGTCCTTGCGGAGACGCCATTCGAGCACGCCGTAACCCTTTTCGACCGCGTAGACCCTGGCGGCACCCCGCTGGAGCAGGCAATCGACGAACCCGCCCACGTTGGAGCCCAGGTCGGCACAGATGCCGCCCGAGACGTCGAGGCCGAAGGTGGTCAGGGCGTGGTCGAGCTTCTGCCCGGCTCGGGAGGCAAAGGGCGGCATGGTGCGGATTGTAATGCCTGCGCCGGTCAGAGAAGTTAGGGAGGCGGAATGTCGGGACTTTGCGTGATCGGGCATCAGGATTTTGTTGACGCGCTGTTTAACTCATGTATCTTCGTGTCGAATCACGTCGTCAATCGGAACTTTCAGGGAGAGTGAGAGATGCCAAGCAAGCGTTCTGGACTTGCCGTCTTCGCGGCTGCGGCCGCTGCGGCGGTTTTGTGTGCCACCGCGCCTCGCGCGCGTGCCGGCGGGATTTTCAAGCCCGGGGACTTCGTGCTCGCGATCGACACCGATCCGCCGATCGTGAACAGCTCGTATCCGACCCCCGGGGAAACGCCCGCGAAGGTGATCGACGGGGACATCAACACCAAGTATCTGAATTTCGGGAAGCTGAACACGGGTTTCATCGTCGTGCCCAGCGCGCCGTCGATCGTGCAGAGCTTCGTGCTCGGGACGGCCAACGACGATACGCGGCGTGACCCGACCTCGTACCAGTTGTTCGGCACGAATTCCCCGATCAGCAGCACGGACAACAGCGGAGGAATGGCCGAGCCGTGGACGATGATCTCGTCGGGGAGCCTGTCGCTGCCCGACACGCGGCTGACGCTCACGCCCGCAGTGAACGTGACCAACTCGACCAGTTACAGCGCCTACAAGATGATCTTCCCGACCGTGAAGGACAACGCGGCCAACAGCATGCAGCTTGGGGAGGCGCAGTTCTA
>DATBFY010000613.1:0-6326 GCA_036558265.1 Tepidisphaeraceae bacterium
TGCGTTCGTCATGACGTTTCTCCCAGCGGTTAGAGATGTGACCAGGCACGAACCCGACGACACATGCGACCCACGAGAATTGCGAAGGCATTCTAAGTGAGTGACCGACGACCGCGAAGAGAAAAACCGGCCGTATGCGGCCCGGGCGTTCAAAGATCGCCCCCGTTCGGGTAAGTATGCAGATGTGAAAGAACGCATTCAGAAGCTGCTGGCCAGCGCCGGCGTGGCATCGCGGCGCAACGTGGAGCAGATGGTCCTCGACGGCCGCGTCAGCGTGAATGGGCGAACGGTCCGTGAATTGCCCGTCCTGGTGGACCCCGAATCCGACCAGGTGGAGGTGGACGGCGAGCGGGTGCGTCTGCGCGACCGCGTCGCCGGCAAGCGGTACTACGTGGTCATGAACAAGCCCAGGGGGGTCTACAGCACCAACGTCGCCCAGGGCGAGCAGGTCCGGGCGATCGACCTGCTCCGGCACGCGTTTCCGGCACGACTTTACCCGGTCGGGCGGCTCGATGCTGATTCAAAGGGACTGCTGCTCCTGACCAACGACGGCGACCTGACCAACCGCCTGACCCATCCCCGCTACGGCGTCGCCAAGACCTACCGCGCCGTCGTGGACGGCTACGTCGATCCCAAGGAATTGGAGCGGCTCGAGAAGGGAATCTGGCTGGCGGACAGGGAGGGCAAGGGCTTCAAGACCGGGCGCAGTCACATCCGGGTGGTCAAGCGCATGCGCGAGCGGAGCATCCTGGAGATCACGATCCGCGAGGGGCGCAACCGCCAGGTGCGGCGCATGCTGGCCGGCGTGGGCCACAAGGTCAAAGACCTGACGCGGATCAGGATGGGTCCGTTGACGATCCAAGGCCTGCCGTCGGGGAAGTTTCGCGAGCTGTTGCCGCGCGAGGTCAAGGAGCTTCAACGCCTGGCGCGCGGGGACAACCAAACCAGGAAGTCCGAATAGCCGCAGGGCAACGCCCTGAGGACCATCGCCCTTGTGCGCGACCGGTCAGTTCCCCTTCTTCCACTGGTACATCTGGGGCGCGAACGCCTTGAACCCGGAGCGGCCGTTGGTGAACTTGGTGCTGACGGCCATGATGCTGTGCTTGTAGGTCTCCAAGGCCGGGTTGTTCCGCACCTTGTCGAAGCCGCGGATGCCCACGACGGTGCAGCCGTCCTTCCAGGAGGCGGGGGTCCCCCAGCCCGGCAGGTCGCGCTCGACGGTGCAGGGGATGCCGTTGTTGGTCAGGAACTCGGCAACCTGCTTGCCCATCTCCTGCGAGGGGAAGCTCTGGATGATCGCGTAATTCAGTCCGTTGATGCGGTGCGGGTCGTCGGTAAAGAAGGTGGCGGGCGGGCGCGGCTCATTGAACGACTGCTGGGTCGCGCGGGTGCCGGTGGAGACGGCGGACGACGGGCGAGCCCCGCCCGCGTTGCCGGGCCCCTCGACCGCGTCGTTGGGCGGCTGCGCGACGCGTTGCTGCTGCGGGGTCTCGCTTCGCCGCTGCACGTTCATCACGCCGGGCGTCGGGGGGTTGCGGCGCAGGACCGCGGTGCTGGCGTTCGCCAGTGCCGGGCCCGGACCGCGCGACAGACCCTTGCCGATCAGCACGGCCAGCCCCAGCGCGATGAAGACCGAAAAGCCCCCGATCAGCGCGCTGGTGTAGGAGATGCGCAGGCTGATCTGCTGTTTATCGGGGTCCACGGAGACGGCGACGGGCGGCTGCACGCGGGGCGCGGGGGCGGTCGGGGTGAATTCCGGGACGTCGATCGAGGAGGCGAGGGGCGGGCCCATGCTCGCGGGCGGCGCGGACGCTGCGGCGGGTCGCGGCGACGCGGGCTCTTCGAGGGTGGATGGCGTGGTGTAAGCCGACTGCACCGGCTCGCCCGGCGCGATCGTCTTGACCTCGGGGCGGCTTTTGGACTTGAACCACCACCTGGGTGTCGAAACGCAGGCGATCTTGTCCGCCGCGCCCGACATTGCCCCTGTCGGATCTTCCGTGGTGTCCGCCGCCTTGTCCCCCGCCGAGCCCCTGGAGCGGGCCATCACCTCGAACAGGGCGGTGGCGTGCTTACTCCGTTTGGCCATCCGTGACCTCACTTTATGCATTTTACGACGCGTTGTGCGTCCGGGACTGCTGGACGCGCGGCTCACCGTGCACCCCGATCGGCTCCGCCGAACGGCTTCATCTGCTGCACGCGCGCGACGCCCGATAACTTCCGGAACGGCTCCCGTAGCAGCGTGGAAAATACGATTCAGGTCTAAATAGGTCAAGCCGATGACAGGTGGGAGCGGCGTTGGCGGGCGCGTGCAGTGTTGCCCCGTTTGCCACGGTGGCACGAACCGAAAACGTATCGTAGATCAACACATGACGGCACGAGTCCGGCCCGATCGATCGGCCCGGGCGCGGCGTGCCGCGCCGCGGACTCCACACCCCGGGAGCTGCCATGATGAAGCGACCGATCATGAACCCGAGTTTCCTGGACGAGGAGAACAAGCCCTCGCCCCGGAAGAAGTCCCGCTGGCGGGCGTGCCTGACGGTCCTGAAGTTCGTGGGTCGCATCTTCAAGGTGCTGTTCGCCGACGTGCTGCGCCGCAACAAGAGCCAGATCAAGGACGAGGTCGGCACGCCGTTCTCGCGCTTCCTCCGCGGGCTGTTCTACCGCCTGATGTTCGTCCCGACGATCCTGGCGGTGCTGGTGTCGGTGCTGGTCGTGACCGCGACCCATCCCAAGCCCGCGCCGGGAATCATGGATCCGACCAGCCAGGGCGTGTACTACGACCCGGTCGAGCTGCTGTCGCTGGACAACACCAAGCTGGAAGGGTGGCTGGTGCCGGTGCTCGACGCGCGCAAGGTGCTCAAGGAGGGCAACGACATCCTGCACAAGCGGCACGCGGCGATGGTGCTGGTGCACGACTTCGGCGCGTCGCGGCAGCAGGTGCTGCCCCTGGTCGCGCCGCTGCACGAGGCCGGGTACGTGGTGCTGGCGATCAACCTCCGCGGGCGCGGCCCCAGCGCCAGCACCGGCTGCACGTTCGGGCTCAACGAGGCGCAGGACGTGCGTGCGGCGATCGACCTGCTGCGGCGCCGGCCGTTCGTGGACCCGGACGCGATCGGCATGCTGAAGATCGGCACGGGCGCGACGGCGGCGCTGATCGCCGCCGAGCAGGACGGCCGCGTCGCCGCTCTGGTCCTGGATCATCCGGTCAAGCAGTTCGACGACATCCTCAACGAGCGGATCGGGCCCCGGCAGCCGTGGCTGACGTGGGTGCGCCCGATGTGCAAATGGGCGTTCGAGATCGCGTACAAGGTGGACGCCGAGGACATGAACCTCTCGCGGTTCAGCGGGCTGATGAAGAACAAGCCGGTGCTGCTGCTGGACGAGCGGGGCGAGACCAACAGTTGCGTGAACGCGTTGCGCAGCAAGCAGGTGGTGACGTTCGTCAGGAAGCACCTGGTCGCGCACCCGCGTGCGGTGACGTCGCTGCTGCAGCGCGAGGCGGTGGGCACGATCCGCGTGGACGAGACCTCGGCCCCGCCTGCGCCGGCCCCCGCGGCGCCGGCCCCGAACAGCGAGGAGCAGTGGCCGCCCCAGCGCCCCGCGAGCGAGATGCTCGAGCGAGCCAAGCGCACGGGGTGGTAAGCCACAACAATTGAAACCCTACGCGAACTCGATGTCGCCCACGCGGTGTCTTGCGGCGCCGGAGACGGAGAGTTCGGCCAGGGGTTTCTTCCCGTCCCAACTGTTCCAGAGCACGACCCGCTGGCGGTCGGCGGAGACGCCGGCGACCAGGTCGGCGGATGCGGCGATCACGCGGATCCCGCGGTGACTGCTCAGGTAACTGGTGACCAGCTCGTCGTCCAATCCCACGCAGTAGACCGGGCCCTCGTCGGTCGCCAGGAGCAGGCGGCTGGAGCCCAGCCAGGGGAGCAGGGTGGTCGCGGTGACGTGGCCGCTGCGCCGCTGCTGGGCCAGCGGCTCGAGCGTGGCGCGGTCGCGCAGGCTGACCGTGCCGTTGTCCTGAACGACGACCAAGCGGTTGCCGTCGGCGAAGATGCCGACGATTTCCGATCCCGTTGGCATGGCGACGGTGGAGCGACCGTGGCCGTCGGCGTTGAGGATCGTCAGCACGTGACCGACGGAGAGGACCAGCCGCCCTTCGTCGAGCACGGTCAGGTTGCGGATGCCGTTGGTGCGGGTGGAGATGGACATCATCGACGTGGCGGGCGACGGGGCGGTGGGGAGCGGCGGGGGATTGTTGGGACCGCGCAAATCGATCGGGCGGATGACCGTCGCGGGCGACTGGGTCTGGCCGGACCGCCAGGCGACGACGCCGGCGTCGCCGTGGCAGCCCCAGATCTGGCCATCCCAGACGACGGCCCTGGAGAAGCCGAGCTGCGAGTCGATCGAGGGGTCGGCGTATTCCTGCTGCGTGACGCGGGTCTGCGGATCGAAGACGGCAATGCCCGAGCGTGCGCCGACGAGCAGGACGTCGCGCCCTTCGAGCCGCGCGGGCTGAACGCTGCGCAACGGGCCCAGCGTCGCGGGGAGGGCGACCAGCTCCATCGTGGCGGGGGTGGCGCGGCCGTCGATCTTGATCAGCGAGTTGCCCGCGACGGCCCAGAGGCAGGCGGTGGATTGCGCCTTGCCGGCCGCCAGGAGCAGGGTCTGGAGCATCATCCCCTGGTCGGCGGGGCTGACCTGCTTGAAGATGTCGGCGGCGGTGAGGTCGGGGGCGGCGGCGCGCAGGTCGTTGAACTGCTTGAGGAGGCGCGAGGCGCGCTCGAAGTGCTCGACCTGCCCGGCGACGCGGCGCTCGGCGAGCGTGCGCTCCATCTCCTCCAGCTTTTGCGACTTGAACGTGGGGGATTCGAACGAGACGTCGAAGGGGCCCAGCACGTCGACGCCGGCGGAGAAGGCGATCGCCCTCGCCTTGTCGCGCAGGGCGTCGATCATCGGCTGGCGGAGGGCGTCCTGCTCGACCCATTCGACGGCGGTGTGCTGACCGGCGAGCTTGCCCGCGGCGCTGCGCAGGCCGGGGGTGAAGTGCGCGACGACGGCGTCGGCGGTGACGGTGTGGCCGCGGCCGAGGAAGACCTCCTCGAGCATGCGGCGCTCGGCGGCCTCAGACAATGCCGACACGCTGCACGTGAACGCGCAGTGGAGCTTGTGCCCGTCTGCGGTGACCAGGT
The DNA here is from genome assembly GCA_036558265.1 of Tepidisphaeraceae bacterium. Lineage (GTDB taxonomy): Bacteria > Planctomycetota > Phycisphaerae > Tepidisphaerales > Tepidisphaeraceae > RYN-433. The sequence continues at coordinate 5,193 of DATBFY010000613.1, forward strand.
CGTCCAGGCTCCAGCGGACCCGCAGGGGGCCGGGGCGAAGCTGCACCCGTCCGTTCTCGCGTCGGGCAATCTCGTTGTTCAGCAGGGGCATGAGCAAAACCTCCCGCACAATCATACGCGCGCTCCGCACCCCAGGTACTAAGGGTGCGCCGAGGGCGCGGTCGCCGGACCGGCGGATTGTACCCCAACCTCCGTTCCGGCGGGGATATAAAAGAACGCGATGCCTAGAATCGCGTAGAGCGCCAGCAGCAGCACGCCCTCGAACCAGTTGCTCTCCCCGTTCATGCAGAGCACGACCACGATCCCCACCGTGATCACCACCGCCACCACCTCCATGGGCGAGAAGATCAGGTTCAGCGGGCGCACGTGATCGGGCGAGATGCCCGTCGCGTGGAACAGCCAGCTCACCAGCACCAGGAACGGGACGGCAAAGAGCGCGATCTGGATGCTCGACTGGTAGGTGATCGTCATCGCGGTGTCCATGTCGTCGCGCATGGCCAGGAGGACGGCGGTCGAGTGTTCGGCGGCGTTACCGATGATCGCCAGCAGGATCACCCCGACGAACACGTCGCTCCAGTGCAGCTCATGGGCCATCTGCTCGGCCGAGCCCACCAGCAGCTCGGCGACGATCCCCACGCCCACCGACGCGGCCAGCAGCACGATGAGGCTTCGCTTGACGGACCAGGCGTGCCTGCCGATCGCGGCGATGCCGGGCTTGTCCTCGTCGCTGCGGGCAGGCTGGCGGCTAAACAGGTGCCGGTGGGTGCGCAGGGTGAAGAGCAGCCCCAGGGCGTAGACGGCCAGGAGGACCAGGCTGGTCGCCAGCGATACCTTTTCCTCGTGCTCGTGGAGCTTGAGGTCGTGGAGGCGCTCGCCGGTGAAGTGGAAGATGGCCGGGAAGAGCATGGCCCCGGTCGCCAGGGCGAGGATGCCGGAATTGGCCTCGGCGGCGGATCGGGAAAAGAGTTGCTTTTCGCGTCGCCACCCCCCTGCCACCATGGCGATGCCGGTGACCAGCAGCAGGTTGCCGATGATCGAGCCGGTGAGCGACGCCTTGACGATGTCGTTGAGGCCCTTGGAGAGGGCGATGCAGCCGATGATGATCTCGGCGGCGTTGCCGAAGGTTGCGTTGAG
>DATBFY010000614.1:0-14271 GCA_036558265.1 Tepidisphaeraceae bacterium
TACAACACCCGCCACCTCCAGCACCACGCCGCCCAGTTGATCCTCCGCCTGCGGCTCGACGTCAAAGGATTTGACATGCCGTGGATCGGCTCGGGCTGGCGCGACCTTTGATCAAATCGCGCACCGCGATCGGTACGATGAACCCTCAACGTTCCAGCTCATGACCCAATCCTCGCCGCTCATCTTCGTCCTCGTCGCCATCGTCACCGCGGCCGCCGCCGCCGCCGAGAAACCTCAAGCATCTACCATCCTCGCCATCCGCGACACCCGCTTCACCGTCAACGACCACCCCACGTTCCTTCTCGGTCTCAGCCTCTACGCCGCACTGGGCGAACCCGAAGCCCTCTTCCGCCGCGACTTGGACGACCTCCAGCGTCAAGGCTTCAACTGGATCCGCGTCTGGGCCACCTGGGCCAGCTTCGATCACGACGTCTCCGCGGTAGACGTCCGCGGCCAACCGCGCGCCCCGTTCCTCGACAAGCTCAAGTCCCTCGTCGCCGAGTGTGACCGCCGAGGCCTGGTCGTGGACGTCACGCTGACCCGCGGCGCCGGCCCCGGCCACCTCCCCGACCTGGCCGCGCACCAGCGCGCCATTGACACCCTGGTTCCCGCGCTGGCTGACCATCGCAACTGGTATCTCGACCTGGCGAACGAACACGACATCGGCGACGCCCGCCGCGTCCCCGTCAGCGAACTCAAGGCCCTGCGCGACCAGGTCCGCCGACTCGCCCCCAATCTCCTCGTCACCGCCTCCTTTGGAGGCCACGACTTGGGCGAGCAGGACCTCCGCGATGCGCTGGTCACCGCCGGGCTCGACTTCGTCGCGCCCCACCGCCCGCGCGACGCCGGCTCTCCCGCGGCGACCCAGGAGCGCACGCAGCAGACCCTCGCCCTCATGAAGCGGATCGGGCGAAACGTCCCGATCCATTATCAGGAACCCTTCCGCCGCGGCTACACGAAGTGGGAACCGACCGCCGACGACTTCCTGACCGACCTGCGCGGTGCGATCGCCGGTGGCGCTGCGGGTTGGTGCTTTCACAACGGCTCCCAGCGCGCCACGTCCGATCACCGCCCTCGCCGCTCGTTCGACCTGAGCACCCAGCGCCTCTTCGACCAGCTCGATCCCGAGGAGCAGAAGGTCATCGCCGACTCGAACCGAGTCGCGACGTCCGCCGCGAATCCCAGGCCGGTCCGTTAGTCCGGATGGGCAGCCGGCCGGCTTGCGGGCAGCGCGGAGGTGTCTTACCTTCACGCGTCACATGGCGAAGGTGAAGCAGTCTCCGAAGGATGAGGCGGATGGCGGCGAAGGGGTGGTCGCGCGCGCTGAGGGTGCCGAAAGCCTGGAAGGTGGGAATGGGCAGACGAGAACGTCCGTCCCACCCTTGTCCGCCGCCACGCCGGCGATGAAGCAGTATCTCCAGTTCAAGAGCCAATACCCCAACTACGTGCTCTTCTTTCGAATGGGGGATTTCTACGAGATGTTCTGGGAGGACGCCAAGCTCTGCAACAAGGTGCTCGGCGTCACGCTCACCTCGCGCTCGAAGGGCGGTCCGGACGCGGCGGACGCGATCCCGATGGCGGGCGTCCCGTTCCACTCGGTCGAGGGCTACCTGCGCAAGATGATCGCCGCCGGACATAAGGTGGCGATCTGCGAGCAGATGGAAGACCCCGCGACGGCCAAGGGCGTCATCCGCCGCGAGGTCGTGCGGCTGATGACCCCCGGCACGCTGACGGATGACCCGCTGCTCGACGGGCGGACCGACAATTACCTGGCCGCGGTCGCGTTCAACGTGACCAAGGCGGACGGCTTCAAGACCGGCCTGGCGTGGGTGGAGCTTTCGACCGGCGACTGCGTCGCGACCAGCGCCAGCCAGGGCCAGGTGCTGGACGAGATCGCCCGCCTCGCCCCTGCCGAGGTGCTGGTGCCCGAGCACGCCAGCGGGCAGCCGCACGAGATCGCCAGGGCGATCGAGGCGCTGGGCATCAAGGCGATCACCCCGCGCCCGGGATGGCAGTTCACGCCCCACCACGCCAGGGAGCAGGTGCAGCGGCAGTGGCAGGCGGGCACGACGGCGGGCTTCGGCTTCGCGGACGATGACCCGGGCGTCCTGGCGACGGCGGCGGTGCTGTCCTACCTGGAGGAAACGCAGCGGTCGTCGTTGGCGCACCTCCGCCCGCTGCGGCGGCACAGCGTGGACGATCACCTGGTCATCGACCCGGCAAGCTGGCGAAGCCTGGAGGTCGATCGCACCGTGCGGAGCGGGGGCACCGAGGGGACACTGCTCAGCGCGATCGATCGCACACGGTCGGCCATGGGCGGGCGACTCTTGCGGCAGTGGCTTCGGGCTCCGCTGCGGGACGTCGAGCACATCACGGCCCGGCAGGAGGCGATCGCGGCGCTTCTGGCGTCGCCGGCGGATCTGGCGTTCGTCTCGGGCGAGCTGGAGCGCGTGTGTGACGTCGAGCGGATCGTCGGGCGCCTCTCGGTCAATCGCGCCAGCCCGCGCGACCTGTGCGCGCTGGGCAAGTGCCTGGACGGATTGCCCGGCGGCCTGTTCGCGCGGCTCGAAAAACTGCCGAGTTTCGAGGCCGTCGCGCCCGAGCTGCTGGCGCTCAAGTCGTTCTGCCAGGAGAAGGGCAAGTTCATCGCCTCGGCGATCCTGCCCGACCCCGCCCCGCACCTGCGCGAGGGCGGCGTGATCGCCGCTGGCTATGACGCGGAGTTAGACCGGTTGCGCGAGATCGGGACCAACTCGCAGGCGTGGCTCGCCAAGTACCAGGCTCAGCTCGCCGCCCAAACGGGGATCGAGCGGATCAAGGTCTCGTACAACAAGGTCTTCGGCTATTACATCGAGGTGTCCAACGCGCACAAGCAGAAGGTGCCCGACGGGTGGACGCGCAAGCAGACGACCACCAACGCCGAACGGTATGTGACGGCGGAGCTCAAGGGCTTCGAGACCGAGGCTCTGGGCGCGCGCGACCGGGCGATCGCGCTGGAGCAGACGCTCTTCGAGGACGTGCGGCAGGCGCTGTTGCCGGCGGTCGGGCAGTTGCAGGAGCTCGCGGCCGCGCTGGCGCGCCTGGACGTGCTCGGCGGCCTGGCGGTGCTGGCGCAGGAGCGGCGGTACTGCCGGCCCACCGTGAGCGACGACCGCGTGCTGGAACTGGTGGACGCGCGGCACCCGGTGCTGGACCAGCAGCTCGGCAGCCAGTTCGTCGCCAACGACGTGCGGTTCGGTCCGGACGATTCGCTGATGCTGATCACCGGGCCCAACATGGCGGGCAAGAGCACCTATATCCGCCAGGTGGCGCTGTGCGTGCTCTTGGCGCAGGTCGGCTCGTACGTGCCCGCCAAAAGCGCCACGGTGGGCGTGGCGGACCGGCTCTTCACCCGGATCGGCGCCAGCGACGAGCTGCACGGCGGGCAGTCCACGTTCATGGTGGAGATGACCGAGACGGCCAACATCCTGAACAACGCGACGCCGCGCTCGCTGGTCGTGCTGGACGAGATCGGGCGCGGCACGAGCACGCTGGACGGTCTTAGCCTCGCGTGGGCGATCGCCGAGCACGTGGCATCCAGCGTCCGCTCGCGGACGTTGTTCGCGACCCACTACCACGAGCTCACCGATCTGGCGCAGCGGTTCAAGGGGGTGCGGAACCTGAACGTGGCGGTGCGCGAGTGGGAGGACCAGGTCGTCTTCCTGCACCGGATCGTCGAGGGCGGGACGGACCGGTCGTACGGCATACACGTGGCGCGATTGGCCGGCGTGCCCAGGCCGGTGCTGGAGCGGGCGCGGCAGCTCCTTTCGGAGCTGGCGGTACACCACGTGTCGCTCAAGAAGGGGCTCAAGCATCGCCGGCCCGAGGCGGAGAACCAGTTGCCGCTCTTTGAGGATCCGGCGGCGGAACTGTTCAAGGCGCTCGCCGGCCTGAACCTCGACGCGATGACGCCGTTGCAGGCGTTCGAACTCCTTCGAGAGTGGAAGCAGAAGTGGGCCAAGTAGGTTCCGCCGTGCGGAACTCTTCTTATTTCCCCGCATACCAGATGCCCCGTCGCCAGTTGTGCGGGCGGAGGCGCTGCTCGACGTCGTCCGGCAGCGGCGGCAGATCCGAGACGGCGCAGTTGCGGCGGGCCTGGTCGGGGTTGCGGATTCCGGGGATGACCGTGGAGACGGCCGGCGGCTTGAGCGCGAATCGGAGGGCGACGGTCGGCAGGTCGCCCTGGTCGGTTCCGATGGCCTGGCGGACCTTTTCGACGCGGGCGATGGTGCGCTCCAGGCGGTCGCCGGCGAAGTAGTTGCGGCGGAAGTCGTCGTCGCCAAAGCGGGTCGCTCGCGTGAGCTTGCCCGCCAGTGCCGATTCGTCCAACGCCACGCGGACGATCACGCCCACGTTGTGCTCCTGTGCGGCCGGGAAGAACTCCGCCTGCGGCTCCTGGTCGAAGATGTTGTAGATGACCTGCACCGCGTCGAGCCAGCCGTTTCGCATCAGGTCCACCAGCGCGTTCTGATCCTGCTCGGGCGTGCTGATGCCGATGCCGCGGAGCTTGCCCTCCTTCTGGAACCGCCGAAGCGTTTCCAGCGCGACGGGATTCCGGTTCCAGGCTCGCGTCCAGGTGTGGAGCTGCACCAGGTCGATGCAGTCGGTCTTCAAGTCGCGGAGCGAACGCTCCAGGCGCTCGCGCAGGTATTTCTCGGGGTAGCGATCCTCGATGCGATCGTAAGGCGTCGGCGGCCAGTCGCCGTCGGCGGTCGGCGGGATCTTGGTCGCGACGTAGACGCGCTCGTTCGGGTGTGCGGCCTTGCGCTCGGCGAGGGTTTTGGCGATGATCCGCTCGGAGTTGCCGTCGCCGTAAAGCTGGGCGGTGTCGATGAAGTTGCAGCCTAGGTCCAGGGCGGTGTGCAGGGCCTTGACGGAATCGTCGAGCGACTGCGGCCCCCACGACCCGCCGATCGCCCAGGCGCCAAACCCGATCGAGGAAACGCGCCAGCCGAGGCGGCCGAAGGTGCGGTATTGCATGGGCGGGAGGATAGTCGGGGGAGGCGATGAGTAAAGACGTAATGCGCAAAACATAAAGCGCGGCCGATTCGCGTCGGCCGCGCTTTATGCCCTTACGCTCTTGAGTCGCCCTACTTCTTCGTCGCTTCCTTCAGCGTCTCCAGGTACGCGATCAGGTCGGCGAATTCCTCGGGCTTCATGCTCAGTTGCAGGCCTTCGGGCATCAGCGACAGCTTGCCGTGCTCGCGCTCCTTGATGTCGTCCTTGGGGACCTCGGTCTTGTTGGCGCTGGCGTCGTAGAGGGTGAGGGCCTTGTCGGTCTCGCCCTTGACCACGCCCGAGAGCACGTCGCCGTCCTTCATGCGCAGGATGCTCTGCTGGTAGCCGTCGAGGATCTGCTTGGAGGGGTAGAGGACCGAATCGACCAGGAAGTTGCGGTCGTACTTCGTGCCCACGCCCGAGAGGGAGGGGCCGATGTCGGCGCCTTCGTTGCCGACCTTGTGGCACTTGATGCAGGCGGCGGCCTCGTTGTGGAAGACCTTCTTGCCGTTGTCGGGGTTGCCGGGGTGGGCCTTGGCGAAGTTGGCGAAGGCCTCGGGGGCGAGCTTCTTGGTATCGAACTTCCAGAGCTTGCCGGTGCGCTCCTTCTCGGGGACGTCCTTGCCGTAGAGGTTCTGGAGCTCGCTGATGGCCTGGGAGGAAAGGGGGTTGGTATCGAGGCGGGCCTCGATGACCGGGAGGGCGTCCTTCTTGATCTGCCCGATGGCGCGGCGGGCGTCGCCGCGCAGGCCGCCGTCGTTGCTGGAGATCCCGTCGAGGTAGGCGTCGAGCGCCTTCATGTTGGGAGTGTTGCACAGGGCCTTGATGACGTCCTTGCCGATCTCCTTGTCCTTGTAGACGGACAGGAGCGGCTCGATCGCCTTGTCGGTGCGCTGGTTGCCCAGTGCGACGGCGGCGGCGCGGCGGACGTCGGTGCGGTTGTCGTGCAGCAGGCGATCGAGCAAGGCGTCGAGCGACGGCTTTCCGTGCACCTGGCCCAGGGCCAGCGTCGCGGCGAGCGCGACGCGCGTCTGCTGGTCGCCGGTGCGCATGACCAGCGCGGGCACGGCCTTGGCGTCCTTCATCTTGCCCAGCGTCTCGACCGCCTGGACGAGCGTGTCGGCCGAAACTTCCGAGCCCAGGAGCCCGACGACCGCGTCGCGCATCGGGTCGCCACCGATGTCGCCCGCCAGCCGCAGCGCGTCGGCGGTCAGCTCGGCGTAGCCCTTGGGGTCCTTGAGGATCTGGGTCACGAGTGCCGCGGCCCCCGGCGCCTTGCTGGCGGCCAGGGCCTTGAGGACATCCTTGCGGCTCCTGGCGTCCTTGTCCGACTTGAAGAGGTTCACCAGGAGATCGCCGACGGCCGGGTCGGGCGCGACCTGCTGTCCGACCACGGCGGCGGAGCGGATGGGCTTTTCGGGGTCTTCCAGGGCCTTTCGGAGCGTGCCCTGCGCGTTGGTGGTGCCGGACCAATCCACCTCGTGCGCCGGCGGCAGGTAGTTGCGCTCCGGCTGGGTGCCCCACCACTTGCCATTCCAGGGCTTGGGCTCCTTGGTCATCGGGGCCAGGGCCTCGACCGCGGCGGTGCGTCCGGCGACGGGGTTGGCGCTGTTGTTCGCGTAGTTCGACAAGGCGCTGACCAGGCTCTGGTCGAACGTGTTGCGCATCGCGAAGACCGCGCCCTGGCGGACGGCTTCCTTGTCCGACGAGAGGGCGGCGACGATCTTGTCCCACGCCTCGGGCGCCTGGCGGCCGATGCGGTTGAGGGCGTTGAAGATCGCGTAGTGCGTGAAGAAGTCCTTCTCGGTGAGCTTGTCGATCAGGGCGGTGACGGCCTGCGGGTCACCGATGCGGCCCAGGGCCGTGGCGGCGCGGAAGCGCATCGCGGCATCGGAGTCGCTCAGTGCCGCGACCAGGGCGTTGACGGCTTCCTTGGCGCGCCGGGTGCCGAGCTGGCGGGCGGCCTGCATCCGGATCGTGACGTCCACCTCGGGGTTGGTTAAGAGGGCGATGATCGACTCGCGGCCGGCCTTGCCGTTGTCGATGCGATCCAGCGTCCAGATGGCGTGCCACCGGGCGTATTTGGGGGCGTTGGCGTCGTTGAGCAGCGCGACCAGCGCCGGCACGACGCTGTTGCCGCGCTCGCCGATGCGCCGGCTGGCGACCAGGCGAACGCTCTGGGCGGGGTGGGTGAGGCCTGCGATCAGGTCGCGGGTGGTGGCCTCGAACTTCTGGCCCATGGCGGCGGGGACGTACCACGCCGGCTTGGGCGTCGCCTGGCTCTTGCCGGTCCAGGTGAGCTTCATGAATCGCCCGGCGTCCTGCTTGGAGTTCCAGCCGTCGAAGTTCCAGTCGGTGATGTAGAAGCCCATGCCGTCGGGGGTGACGCAGGCGCCCAGGGGGCGGAACGGCTGGGTGCCCCCCTTGAGGAACTTGTCGTCCCGCTTGACGATCTTGTAGGTGCCGCCGCTGCGCTCGACGACGAAGCGCTCGAACGCCTTCTTGCCCCACTCGCAGTGGAAGAGGTTGCCGCGGTACTCCTCGGGCAGCGCGTCCTCGTTGTAGGCGACCGCGCCGCAGGGCGAGCCGCCGCCGTAGTCTTCCATCGCCCAGAGCGTGTAGGGGTGGAACGGCGGCAGGAGCTGCGAGGGCTTGGCGAGGTTCAGCTTGGCGACGATCGCGGCCTTCTCCTCGTCGGTCTTGGCGTTCTTGGTGGCTTCTTTTACTTTCGCGTCGTAGTCGGATTTGGCCTTGGCGACGACGTCCTTGGCGGCCTTCCAGCGGGCCTGGCCTTCGGCGTCCTCGTCCCGCGGGCGGTAGTCGAACGGGTAGCCATAAAAGCCGCCGTCCACCAGGTGGGTGAAGCGGGTCCACCATCCCAGGCCGTCGTCGGTGTTGTCGTAGGAGAAGATCTCGTCCTGGTCGTTCATCGAGATGTCCATGTGGTTGCGCGTGCCGGTGGCGTAGACTTCCCAGTGGGTGCCGTCGGGTCGGAAGCGGACCACGCCGCCGCCCTTGATCTCGATCGCCGAGTTGTCGATCTTGGAGACCAGGCCATAGATGCCCTTGTCGCCGGTGGACATGTAGAAGTAACCGTCCATCGCCAGCCGGAACTGGGCGGGGATGTGGTCGTTGAGGCTGCCGCCGCCCCAGGTGGCGGGGTTGTCGGTGTCGTAGTAATCGACCGGGTCCTTGCCCGTGCCCGAGGCCACGTCATCCTTGAAGACCGTGAATTTGGGCGAGTGGTGGACGAGCAGCTTGCCGTCGTAGTAGGCCATGCCGAAGACGGCGTAGAGCTTGTCGGCGAAGACGGTGACCTTGCCGTCGGGGTGGATGCAGAGGATGCGGTCGCCGGGCTTGTTGCCCGGGCCCTGCTGGTCCATCGGGTCTTCGGCGACGAAGATCCGGCCGTCCGGTGCGGTCGTGACGACCGAGGGGACGTGGATGTTGGGCTTCTCCTTGATGATCTCCAGCTTCCATTCGGGGCTGGACGGGGTGGGATAGGGGAGCTTGGGCTCTTCCTTCTTCTTCGGCTCGTCTTTCTTCTGTGCGTCCTTTTTGGGCTGGTCTTTGGCGGCGTCGGCCTTGGCGGGGGCCGCAGGGGCTGCGGCGGGCTTGGCCGGGGCGGGATCGGCCGCGAGGGCGTTCGGCGGGAAGGCAGAGGCTGTGGCGAGTGCAAAGCTGGCGGCAGCGGCAAAGGCAAGTCGCGCGAGGCGCGGGGCGGGCTTGGCGTTCATGCGCATCCTGTTGAGAGTATTCAGTGTTCGATGACGACGACGAGTTGCACCGGTCCGGCGAACGGCACGCGCGGCGTTCTCCAGACGCCGGCGGCAGACCGGTGATATAGGCTTTACGCCCGCTGGGGACAAGTGTTGAGCGCCGAGGGGAGGAGGGGGGAGTGCCTTGGCAGCCGACTTGATCAGGGGGAGGGGGGTGGCTATTCTCCCGGTGGCTTTGTGGCCGAGTACCCAAGTGGACTAAGGGGACGGATTGCAAATCCGTTATTCGTGGGTTCGAATCCCACCTCGGCCTTTTCAGGGGCGCCGGCGGGGATTTTGCCGGCAGACGCACCGCCCCAACACCGCTACCATCCATCACGAATGGCCTACGCACGGGGACGGGGGCTTCGCACCACCGCTGGAGGTCCGGCCCGTGCTGATCGGTGTTTACAGTCAGCCGCTTGGAAGCTTCGCCAAATGGAAGGGCAGGGGGGTCAACTGCCTGCTGCAGTCGGAATCCGAGGGCGGGCACGTCACGCAGGCGCAGTGGCGGGCGGCGGCCGCGGCTGCGGGGCTGCCGTATTACGATCGCCCGGGCGTCAGCCCCGAAGACGACGCCCGCGACCCGTTCCTGCTGGGCTTCATGATGGAGGACGAGCCCGACCGCCGCGTGATCCTGCCCGCGGTCAACGCGATCAAGGTCGCGACCACGAACGGCGACCAGGCCGAGGTCGCCCGACAGCAGAAGATCATCGACGATTACGTCGCGTCCTACACGACTCTGGCCAACCGCTGCCGGGCAACCGGCAAGCCGGTGTTCGGCAACTTAAGCGGGCCGGAGGTGACCGGCGGCTATCCCTGGTACGCCGGCCAGGGGCAGAAACCGCTGATGCCCGCGCTGACCGAGATCTCGTTCGACTGGTACCCGAAGAACGCCGACGACCAGCGTTACGGCAACGACCTGCTCGACCGCGCGTTCACCCTCCTCAAAAAGTGGGCGGGTGAGTTGAATCTGACGGCAGTGGCGTGGTGGGCGATCCTCGAGTGCAGCTTTCAGAACAAGGGCAACGGCAAGGGCCCGACCCTGGCCGACATCGACGAGCAGGTGGACATCTGCGTGCGCAACGGCGTCAAGGGCATCTGCTGGTTCCCGCAGCGGATCGGGGGCGGCTTCCTGTACGACAACACGACGCCGGAGCAGGCGCAGAAGATCACGGATGTCGCCGCCCGCCTGAACCCGCCGCCGGTCGATCCGCTGGAAGACCTTCGGCGGCGCGTGCTCACGCTGGAACAGGGCGTCAGCAGCCTGGGCCAGCGGCTGGGCGCGCTGGAGCAGCGGGTGGCATCGCTCGAAGCCCAGGCGAAGGCGATCGACGCGAACACGGTCGTCGGGGTGCAGGTGCAGTACAAGGGGAGCAACGCGGCGTCGTTGCCGGGTCAGACGTGATCGGCCAGGTACCGCGCGATCACAAGATCGCCATCGGTGGCCAGTTGCTCGGGCGGCGGGGGTTGGCCCAGGAGCGCATCGAGGTGCAAATCCCATCGGCCGGCGACGAAATCCGCCGCCGGCAGCTCGCGCATGCGCAGGTACCGCGGGCAGACCTGGCGTGAGATCTCGTCCTCGCGGAATCCGCTGCGCGGCGGGAAAAGAAGGGCGACATTGTTGGCGATGCAGTCCGAGAGGATGCCGTAACCGAGCTTGGAGACGACGGCGTCACAGGCGGCCAGGAGATCCGTGAACTCGACGAGGCGCGAGTCGATCGGGCGGAGATTGAGACTGGGGTCATCAATCGGCTGTGGCGTCAGGAACAAGGCGCCCGGCGATCGCGAGGCGGCGTGCCGCAGGGCGCGCTCGTCCAAGCCGCCGCGCATCGCGATCAGGACGCGCGGGCGGAACTCCTGCGGATCCAGGCCCAGGCGCGCGAGCGTGGCGGCGCGCGCGTTGCGGGCCTTGCTCGCCAGCAGCGGGACGGGGATAACCCGACGGAAACCCGCGACCTCGTGGCCCAGCGGAAGCTGCAGCAACGCCTCCACCTTGCCGTACGACGCGCGGATCGATTCGATCAGCCACCGTGTGTCCGGCATCACAAACGGCTCGTAGATCCAGTCCCACGTGAAGTTGCCGACGGCCACACTGGGGAGCCCGGCCGATTCGGCGGCATCGGCGGCAAGAAAGGGGATGTCGGCGACGACCAGACTCGCCCCCGCGTCGCGGAGCAACCGGTATTCCGCCGATACGATCTCGACCCTGTGCTGGAGGAACGCGCCGAGCCGGCGGACCGACGCCGCCGGATCCAAGTTGAGCGTGTCCCGCTCGACTACGCCCGGGTCGAAGACCTGCGCGGGCACACTGACCGTCGTGCGCTCGATGCCGTCGAACAGCCAGGCGGGCGCCGAAGTGCGCACGATCACGTCCACATCCGGCCGCAGCGACGCAAGCGTCCGCAACACCTGGGCGGTACGCCTCGCGTGGCCGAAGCCATGGCCGCTGACGTAATAGACGATCGTGGGCACGCGAGACGTCTCCCGATACGCGGTCCGTCGTGACGGCACGTTAGCCGCCGCTGCGGTCGTTTGAAAGTTACCCCGCCGACTGGTAGCGTCCGCGCCACCATGTGGCAGTGCCGTTCACGAATTCTCACCCTGATCGCGCTGGCCTTGCTCCTCCCGGCCAACCGCGCCGCCGCCTGGAACTACACTGGTCACCAGGTCGTCGCCGAGGTCGCCTGGCGCAGCCTCCGCCCGGCCGCGCGCGACCGCGTGATCGCCATCCTCAAAGGGCACCCGCAGTACGCCACCTACCTCGCCCCGCCCCAGGACTCACCCGAAGGCCAGGGCGACCTCGGCCTGCGCACCTTCCTGCGCGGCGCGATCTGGCCCGACCTGATCCGCACAGGCCGCGGCAAGGATCGCGAGTTCCACCACCCCGAGTGGCATTACGTCGATTTCCCGATCCTCGCCGACGGGATCGATCGCGATTCGCTCGAGCTCCCGCCGACCGGCGACAAGATTGAGGAGGGCAAGCCAGCGCAGAACATCCTCCAGGCCCTCGCCTGGAGCGTCGATCGGCTCAGGGATGCCGATACGCCCGCCGCCCAGCGCGGCGTCGCCCTCGCCTGGCTCGTCCACCTCGTCGGCGACGTCCACCAGCCCCTGCACTGCTGCGCGATGTTCAGCCCCGCCTATCCCAAGGGCGACCGCGGCGGCAACCTCTTCATGGTCAAATACCACGGCAACGTGATCAACCTCCACGCCTTCTGGGACGAGCTGCTCGGCGGCTACATCGCCCCGCGCCTCGTGGACGCGGTGGCCGACAAAGTACTCGAAGCCCACCCGAGAGACTCCTTGGCAAAGGAACTCGCCTCTACGAAGTTCACCGACTGGTCCGCCGAGAGCTTCGCCATCGCGCGGGATGTCTGCTACGCCGGCGGCAAGCTCAAGGGCCTCACGCGCGAGGCCAACGCCGCCGACAAGGGCGCCACCACTCCCGAGCTCCCCGAGGGCTACGATAAGACCGCCCGCGACATCGCCCGCACCCGCGCGGCGCTGGCCGGCTATCGCCTGGCCGACCTGCTCAACGCCGCGCTGGACCCACAATAGAGGAACCCGCATGAGCGACAGTCTCGCCCTCGACATGCAGCCGCCGCGCGAGCGCGTGCGCGCTTACTACGGCTGGGTCGTGCTGGTCGTCGCGGCGCTGGCGATGGTCTCCACGTTCCCAGGGCGCTCGCTGGGCCGCGGCATCATCACCGAGCCGCTGCTCGCCGACCTCCGCCTCGACAAGGTCACCTTCGGCCTGATTACTCTCTGGGCGACGCTGATCGGCTCGACCTTCTCCCTCGCCTGCGGCCCGCTGATCGATCGCCTGGGAACGCGCCTCGTGTTGACGCTCAACGCGCTCTTGCTCGGGGCGGCGGTGCTGGCCATGAGCCGCGTCCACTCACCGACCACGCTCGCGATCACGCTCACCTTCACGCTGGGCCTCGGGCAAAGCGCCCTCTCGGTCGTCAGCATGGCCATCGTCGGGAAGTGGTTCGTCCGCCGCATCGACGCCGCCATGGCCGTCTACGCCGCGATCGTCTCCATCTGCTTCATGGCCGCGTTCGGCGGGATCGAGATGGCCGTCAAACGCGCCGGCTGGCGCGAAACCTGGGCCGGCATCGGCTGGGCGCTCCTGCTGGGCCTGGCCCCGCTCGCGTGGCTGCTGGTCCGCCGAACGCCTGAGTCGATCGGCCTGGCGGTGGACGGCGGCGGGCGCACCGCGCCCACTGAAACCGAGCCCCCGGTCGGCGCCACCTTTCGGCAGGCCCTTGCCACCCCCGCCTTCTGGACGTTCGCCGTCTCCTCGGCCGTCTTCAACCTGGTCTTCACCGGCGTCACCACTTTCGCCGAGGCCATCGTCCGCGAACGCGGCTTCTACGACGAGCACACCTTCCTCACCGCCGGCATGATCCTGGCCTTCGGCGGCCTGGTCGCCAACTTCGTCGGCGGCTGGCTGGCGCGAAAGTGGCCCCACGGAAAACTGATGGCCGTCGGCATGGCGATTGTCACGGCGGCGCTGCTGATCCTGCCGTTCTCCCACGGCGCGACCGGCCTCATGCTCTACGCGCTCCTGATGGGCTGCGCCGGCGGGGTGATCACCGTCGTCTTCTTCGGCTGCTGGGCCAAGGCCTTCGGACGCTCCCACCTGGGCAGGATCCAGGGCGCCGCCCAGGTCATGACCGTCCTCGCCTCCGCCCTTGGACCGTACATTCTCGCCCTGGGCGAGCGCCACCGTGGCTCCATCGCCGCGACATTTCTATTGCTGGCGCCGGTGGTTGGCTTGCTGGCCGCGGCGTGCTGGGTCGTTCGGGTGCCCGTTGCGGCGGATGGGGCGGCCCGTGGCCGGGTCGGCTAAGCCGTGCCCTGAGGGGCTAAGTTTTTTCGAGAAAACCTCGCACCAAGGGTTGACTCACAAGGGGATATGCCTAAAACGGGGCGGCACGTCCGGCGTGGGTGTAGCGATCTCGCCGGGCTACGAAGTCCAATTCGGGTTCAAGCGGCCGTCGTCCTTCCCGAGTGCGGCGACCGATCAAGAGGCCGGGCGGTTCCCTCATCGCCCATCGACCCCCGGTCTTGGGCGCTTCTGAGTCAGCGCCAACCTCACCGGTGCGTGTTGCCGGCCGGTGTGAGCGTTCCCGAACGTGCGGTGCGCCTTTCCGCGTGTCGCCACGGACGTTTCCCGCAGTTCCATTCCAGTGTGTAACCCTCCGGTTGCGCGTGCTCGCGTCGCGGCGAATGCGTTCTCCCGGGGCCTTGGCGGGTTTTCGTTCCGCCGGGAAGGAAGAAAAGTTCATGTTCGGTTTTGTATCGCGACTGCTTCGAAAACTCGGGGCCTGGTTCAAGGGGAGCACCACGCCAGCCGCTGCCGTCTCTCCGGCCGTCAGCGCGCCCCCGATCCGCCGCGTCATCGAGGAGATGGAACCCCGACGAATGCTGTCGGGCAACGGCCTGGCCGCCACCTATTTCGATAACT
>DATBFY010000615.1:0-5197 GCA_036558265.1 Tepidisphaeraceae bacterium
CGCGCGTCCCGTGCCTCTTCGAATTCCAGATTTCAGATGACGAATTTCGAGATCCGGACCTATCCCGCCTTGGCCGGATAGTACGGCTTGTGCGGCGCGGGTTGCTGTTGCGTCTCGTTGGCCGCCGGGTGCGGGATCGTGTCGGCGTTGGCGCGCGGGTGGGCGTCGTCATAGACCTGCTTGACCCGGCTGGTCGTCAGGTGCGTGTAGATCTGGGTCGTGCTCAGCGACTGGTGGCCCAGCAGCTCCTGCACGCTCCGCAGGTCGGCGCCGTTGTTCAACAGGTGCGTGGCGAAGCTGTGCCGCAGCGTGTGCGGGCTGATGCCGGGGTCCAGTCCGGCCTCGACCAGGTACTTGTCCAGTTTGCGCCGCACCGACCGCGTCGAGAGGGGCTCGCCATGCTTGTTCAAGAAGACGCGCTGCCCGTGCGCCTGCTGCTGCTCGCCCTGCGGGCCCTTGTTTTCGCCGGCGTTGCGCAGCTCGAAGTACCGCTGCAGCGCCTTGATGGCCTGCGACCCGATCGGGGTGAGGCGGTCCTTTCGGCCCTTGCCGCGCACGCGGAGGATGCCCTCCTGCAGGTCCAGGTCGCTCATCTCCAGCTCGACCAGCTCGCTCACGCGGATGCCGGATGAGTAGAGCACCTCCAGCATCGCCTTGTCGCGGGCGCCCAGCAGCTCGTTGTCGTCGGGCGCGTCCAGCAGCTTCTGCACCTGCTCCAGGTCCAGGCACTTGGGAAGCCGCTTCTCCTGCTTGGGCGTGCGGATCGTCGAGAGCGGGTTGACCGAGAGCAGCCCGCGGCGGATGAGGAACTTGAAGTAGCTCCGCAGCGTCGCCAGCTTGCGCGCCGTCGTGCTCTTGGTGTAGTTCTGCGCGTACAGGTACGCCAGGAACTCGCGAACCGTCAGCGGCTCGCACTTGAGCTGCCGCTCGTCGAGCTGTTCGCCGGTCAGGGGCGTCGCGGCGGGAGTGGCCGACGCGTTGGCGTGACCGATCTCCCCGGCGATGAACTGGCCGAACTGGATCAGGTCGGCGCCGTAGCTCTTGACCGTGTAGTCGCTGAAGTGCTTCTCGAGCTTGAGGTAGTCGAGGAACTGCCTCACCAGCGGCGTGAAGTTCTTGGGCTGGGGCGCGTTGGGGTAGAGGGGCGGGACGGCGGTGTCTGCTGTCGGTGCGATCATAAATGGAGCCGGGGCGGCGAAAAGACCTTGGGGGCGCACACCTGCCACACGGCCGGCGAGTCCGGTGGCCCACGACGAGAGATGAAGGCCGGCCTGACCGTGATCACGCGACGCGCTCCGCACACCGCCAACCGATCACGATCGCAAGCCCCACCCCAGTCACGCGCCGCGGCGTACATCACCACGCGGGCGCCTGTGGGTCTCGATACACTCTCCGGGTCCGCCCCGCGGCTCCGACGCGGGAAGTCCCGATAACCTTCATGCAGCCTTTTTCGGCAAGTAGGCCTTTAATTCTTTGGCCAAATGCTGGCCGAGCTGATGACTGAGCACCGCGGCGTCGAACCAGTCGAACGGCAGCTCCCGCCGGTTGACCATTTCGATCAGGCTTTCCAGCACTTTGCCTTCCTCTCCCACCTGGTAACGGAAGCAGAATTGCTGGTTGCCCTTGACCAGGCTCAGCGTCCGCATCGCCCGGCTCTTCGTCGTGCCCTGTTGCTGCTGCTGCATGGGTCGCATTCTCCTGGGCGTCGGGCCGATCCACGCCGGACGCCCCTTACCGCGCCAATCGAATCCTTGCCGTTGGCGGCGTTACTGGATTCATCGGCAAACTCCACCGGTCACATAACTTCAACCCGATAAAACCGCCGCGACCCCGCCGCCATCGGCGGCGGACTCGCGCGCGCACGGGTCCCGGACCTCCATGTCCGGCGGGCGCCGCGTCACCGCGACGCCAAACCCCCTTACCTCATGTTGTTCGTCGCGGGTCGATTCCCTCGCGCGTCACCGTCCAACCAGGCGCCGCGGAGTCGCAGGCGTTACACAACCTTATGCGTCAACGCGCCACCGTCATCCTGAGGAGGCTCTGCCGACGAAGGATCTGGCCGCGAATGGACCGGCATCGTCGTTCTCGGCAAGATCCTTCGCTGCGCTCAGGATGACGGCCTCAGGCCGTCGGCGGACCGCACGCGCACCGTTCACGCACAAAGTCGGTTACAGCCCTCTGAGCTTCGGGCTCGCGATGAGCTGCTCGATCAGCTCCGAATACGCGAACCCGCAATATCGCTCCATCCGCACGTAGTACTCTTTCTCGCCCAGCGGGCCCACCGGGTCGTGCCGCCCGGCGGCGTACGCGTGCAACCGCTCCCGCACGCTGCCGTTGGCCGCGTCGAACATCCCGACCACCTGGATCACGTCGCCGGCCACGGTCGGCATCGGATCCACCTGTTTTGGCGTCGCGCGCTTCGCCAGATCGCGCGGGTCGACGTTCGGCGGCCGCACGAACGTCCCGGGCTTCACGAAGAGCTGCACCGACCCGCCGAACTTCGGCGGGTTGTACGGGTCGTAGATCGTCACCGTCGGCACGAGCAGCCCGTCGCACTGCAGCAGGTCGCACACCAGCGCCGCCTGCTCAGGCGAACTGATCCGGTCGATGCGCAGTGCTACGTAGACCTCGGCCACGCGGTTCACCGGCACCACGGTGACCCCGCGAACCTGCTGAAGCTGCTGGAACACCAGGTCCGCCTGCAGGAACGGATCCACCCCGTGCTCGCCGCTCAGGTTGATCACCGGGGCCACCGCCCAGACCTGGCGGTGACGCGTCGGGAGGACCCTCGATTCTTCCCGGCCGTACGGGATCTGGTGGTCCGTGCAACCGCCGCCGGCCAGCAGGCCCGTGACCAGCAGCGTGAAGATCGCCAGAATGCTCCGCATCACCTGCAACTCGCGCCCTCATCCCTGAGAACGCCCCCTGATGTCTTTCGCGTCGTGGCCGAAACTAGCAGACGCGGATTACTTTTCCAGTTCCGCGTCGGTGGAACCTATTTCGGTCCGGGGCGCGACCGGCTTCTCACCGCCCGGATCCTTCTTCGGGCGGGGTCCGACCGCCGCCCCCGCCCCCGCCACGCGGAACGGCGTTACCGGCTCGGTGCGCACCGACCACACGTTCTCGTGGCCCCCCCGGTCGCTCACGAAATAGACGCGGTTATCGCTGGACCAACACGGAGATAGACACGTGGACGTCCCGTCCGTAAGCCGCTGCCGGGCGGCCCCATCGTTATCGATGATCCAGATATCCTGTTGCCCCCGCGGCCGCCCCTTGACCGTCTGCGCCGGGTCCACCACTGTCGAGAACGCCAGTCGCTTTCCGTCGGGGCTCCAGCACGGGCTGATGATCGCCGCGTTCGAGCTCACCGCCACCTCGGTGATGCGCCTCGCCTCACCGTCCACCAGGTCCAGCGTCCACAGGCTGAACCACCGGCTGCCCCGCTGCCGCGCCCGTTGGAACGCGATCCGCTCGAGTGACTTATCCGGGCTCCAGTTCGGGAACAGGCCGTACCCGATCATCTTCCGCTCGCGCGTGGTCAGGTTCACGATCCAAAGCTCCCATTGCCCGCTGCGCCCCCCGATCGACGAGTAGACCAGGCGCGTTCCGTCCGGGCTGAAGCTGGGGTGCATGTCCTGCGACGGCCCGGACGTGACCTGCGTTACGTTCCGCCCATCCAGGTCCATCGTATACAGGTCCCAGCTTCCCGCGCGGGTCGAGCAGAAGGCGATCGTCTTGCCGTCGGGGCTGAAGCAGGGCTGGGCGTTGTCGGAGGGGTCGTTGGCCAACTGGATGACGCTGGTCCCGTCCACCCGCTGGAGGTAGATCTCGGATTTTTCGGTATGCCGCGTGCTGGTGAACGCGATCCAGTGTCCGGTCGGGTCCACGCTCACGTCCCCGTCGTAACCCTCGTCGCTGAACGTGTGCTGCTGGAAGCCGAAATCCGCGGCCTCGGTGCGCGGGCGGGTTTGCTGCCCGTCCAGCTCGCCGAAGATGTTCACCACCGGAACCTTGATCGGTTCGGCCGGCGCGGGCGGCGGCGGCACATCGTCCGCATCATCCACCGCCGTCGTCGAATTCGCCGCCGCATCCTCGCCCTGCGCCACCGGCGCCGGGTTGGCGATGACCTCGTCGGCGTCCCCGCGCGGCGCCGTCAACGCCGCCCAGGCGTCGTTCACGCGCGTGCAGCCCGCGGCGCCCGCCAACACCCCGGCCGCCGCGATCCCCGCTCCGGCCAACCACGTCCAGCTCGTCGTATTCCGTTGTCCCGTCATGTCGATAGGCCTCGCATGGGAAATGCGCGTGCGCGCAAGACGCGCGCGCCCCAAGCCGAACATCGGCATGATCGGACCTGACGATGAGGGATCAGTGCAGCCGGCTCACGTCCGCGCGGTTATCGGACCGGCCACGGCGTGAGAGGAAGCACCAAATCACAAGCATCAAATCTCAAACGAACGATCAAATTCGAAATTCGAATGACCCGAACGGCCCCGCTGCGCCCTCGTGTCGATCACGCCCAAGTTCCAGGCACGCTCCCGCATTCCGGGCAGCGATCCGGTGTCGCTCGGAGGTCGTAGCCGCAGCGCGCACAGAGACCCGAATTTACCCGGTGCTTCCGCCTCACGCGCGCCCTGTGCACGAGAAACATCGCGGTAATCAATGGGAACGTCACGGCCCAGCCCGGGACGTGCAGGTCCACGGACGAGGAGCAATTGCTGGTATAGGGCGTGCCGGACATGTTCCACCGGAAGGTCGAGTTTCGCCGCAGTACCCACCAGTTGTCGTCCAGGGACCAGTGACCCAAACCGGGGGCGAAACGGTAAGCATCCGACGCGCTAATGACGGTGCGTTTGAGCCACAGCTCACCTCCGCCGAACGCGACGTAGGAGGCGACTCGCGGGCTCTGCCACCAGAATACGTCCACCACGACTAAGCTGCGAATCACCAGGCCCGCCAATCCGACAGCAAAGAGCAGCGTCAGCACCATCACGGCATTCATGAGCATTCGGAGAAGCTGTCTTTTCAGCAGAGCAGAGTCAAATTCGAAATTCGAATGACCCAAACGACCCCCTCCGCCGCCGGCTTTTTGGGTCATTGATCCCTTGGTCATTCGAATTCGTTTGAATTTTGGAGCTTGGAACTTGGTGCTTCAGAAATTAAACACATCCTCCCCCTTCTTCGACGGCGTCGGCTTCTT
>DATBFY010000616.1:0-4533 GCA_036558265.1 Tepidisphaeraceae bacterium
AATACAACCATGAGCACCCGTGCGCAACCCGCCCATGCGCCGCCCCAGGACCGGCGTCGCAGCACGCGCGCCCCGCACGTCGCCCAGGCGTGGGTGGTCAGCCCCACCAGCGCTCGCCCGGCGGACGAACGCCAGGAGGTCGCCGCGCTCAACCTCTCACGGCACGGCGTTGCCTTTGAGCTTCCCCGCCCGCTGCCCGAAGGGGCCTACTACCTCATCCAGATCGCGGTCGGCGACCAGCGGCTGACGTCCGAGATCCGCATCATCTCGTGCCGCCGGACCGATCAGGGCAGCTACGAGGTCGGCGCCGAGTTCTGCTGAGACCGTAACGGCTTCGATCGCCGCTTGAGCCGATACGCCCACACCATGCGCTCCGCGAACAGCGTAAGAGCGCTCAACGTGGCGATCACGACCAGCCGCATGATCGTGGCGTCGTACTCCGGCGACACGCGAATCGAGGGCTGCCCTCCTTCAGGAACCACCCCCACGATCTGCCGCGACGGCTGCGGAGGGGACCAGATCGGCCCGAAACCCAATCGATAACGCACGCTGGTGCTTCCCGACGGCCCGGCCGCCTCAACCTCGCACCGCCAGGACGGGAAGCACAGGACCCCCAGCGCGGCGATGACGCTCAGGGCATTGATGACGCGTTGGGCACGCAACATGACGAGCTCTCCGATCCGTTCACAGTCCTGCCACGCTCGGGACGTTCCACCCGTGTCGCGCGGCGGTCGTCGTCGAGATGTTACCAATGATACGATTTCGCGTCGGGCAGATTATGCGACGACCGCGACGTCGGACGAAATCGTTATGAACGTGGCGGGTGGACGAACGGAAAGCAATAATCGCCACGAATGTGGCAACTCCAAACCGTCAAGTGGTGGGAATTCATCATCCGCGCGTCGGTCGTCTACCTGTCGGTCTTCGCGCTCCTCCGCGTCGGCGGAAAACGCCAGGTCGGCCAGATGGGAACCGGGCAACTCGTCGCGCTGCTCCTGATCAGCAACGCCGTCCAGAACGCGATGAACGGCAACGACGGCAGCCTGACCGGCGGTCTGATCCTCGCCAGCGTCCTGATCTTCTGGAGCTTCCTGTTCGAGGTGCTCACCGCCCGCTTCAAGCGCCTGGAAGACCTGATCCAGGGTCGTCCGACGACGCTGATCCGGCACGGAAAGGTGCTGCACCGCGCGCTCCGCCACGAGCAGGTGAGCCTGAGCGAGCTGCGCGCGGGGCTGCGCAAGCACGGCATCCAGCGCCTCGAAAGCATCGAGGAGGCGATCCTCGAGATCGACGGCTCGATCAGCGTGCGAAAACAGGGCGAACCCGAAAACCTGGGATGGGGCGAGCGAAACGACGTGTACTAGCGCGGGCCGTCGGTCGGCTCCGGCACCGGCAGGCCGTACAGCACCGTGCTCACCTTGTATTGCTTCGACGATCCTGAGGGCGCCTCGCCGCGCAAGAGGATGAAGACCGGGTCGTAAACCACCGGCGCGCTCGGCTTACTGCCCGGGGTGGTCGGGCGCGGGGTCCAGAGGACGATGACCCCGACCGGCGTACCCTTGGCGGCCTTGAGTTGTTCCTCGATCCACTGCACGGCGGTCGTGTTGGCGCGCTTGATCTCGTCGTCATCGTCCACGACGAAGCGCGTCCTGGCCTTGGCGGGAACGGCCGGGGCGTTCTTGAAATCGGCGGCGATGTCCGCCGCCATCACCAGCGGCGGGTGCAGGTACGCGTGCTGGCCGACCAGCGTCGAGTTCATCACCCGCTCGAAGAGGCGCCAGGTCTCATCGTTGCGCGTGCCGTCGAATCGGCGCACCGAAGCGCGAAGGGTGAGCATCGACTCGATCGTGTGATCGTCTCCGCCGACCAGCGCCGTGGCGAACCGTTCGACCGCCGTCGTCCAGGCGGGGTCTCCGGCGGTGGCTGCGGCAGCCGCCGCGGGCTTGGCGGGCGCGCGGGCCTCGCCCAGCGCCGACAAGGCGAGCGTGGCGCACAGCAGCGGCAGCATCAGCGGGAAGATTGCACGGGACATGCGGGCGGGCCTCCACCGTTTCTATCGGCAATCGGAGCCGGGTCGCTTGCGCCCACCGTGCGATCCTTGCCCCCGAGATATCGGACCCGCCCCGACAAGCCGCGATGGACGCCACAACGTCAACCACGACACCTTCCGCAAGCCCCATCAGAATTGCAGTTCCCTGTGATGAGACCGCCGGGGTACATCCCGGGTATGGCGCAAAGCCTGCATCCGAGCAAGACCGGGCGTCTCAACCTGCTGGCATCGATCGCGATCGTCATCGCGGGACTCTACTTCGCCAAACAGGTGCTCATCCCCCTGGCGCTGGCGACGATGATCAGCTTCCTCCTCGCCCCCCTGCTCGTGCGCATGCAGCGCTGGGGACTGCCCCGGATCGCGGCCCTCATCATCCTCATCATCGTGGTCGGCGGCGCCGTGGCGGGATTCGGGTTCGTCCTCTTCGGACAGGTCAAGGACGTCGCCGACAAGCTCCCCCAATACCAGCAGAACATCGAGGAAAAGGTCACCTGGGTAAAACGCTTCACGCGCGGCGGGTCGATCGAAAAAGCGATCGAGGTGCTCAAGCGGACGACCGAGAACGCCACCACCGGCCCCGCGACCACACCCGCGTCCAAGCCCACCACCCAGGCGGTCGCCGTCGTGACACCCGCGCCGGGTGCCGCGCCCGGTGACGGGCGATCGCAGGTAAACGTCAACCCCGCCGACGCGACCGCCACCGCCGCCGCCAACGCCAACGCCATCCCGGTCGTGGTCGTGAACCAGCCGCCGGGCGGCAGCAACCCATTCAGGAACCTCTACCAGTCCTTCTCGCCTTTGATCGAACCGCTGGCAACCGCCGGCATCGTGACCATCTTCGTCATCTTCATCCTGATCGCGCGGGAAGACCTCCGCGACCGCGTCATCCGCCTCATCGGGCAGGGGCGCATCAACCTCACCACCCAGGCCATGGACGAGGCCGCCCAGCGCATCAGCCGCTACCTCATCGCCCAGTGCATCGTCAACGGCACCTACGGCCTGGCGATCGCGCTGGGACTCTGGGTGATCGGCCTGACGTTCGGCCACAACGATCCCTCGTTCCCCAATTGGTTCCTCTGGGGCATGCTCACCGCCATCCTGCGCTTCGTGCCCTACATCGGGCCGTGGATCGGGGCGGCGTTCCCCATCACCCTCTCCCTGGCCGTCTACCACGGCATGGGCGTGCCCGTGGCGGTCGTCGGCATGTTCCTCCTGGTCGAACTGCTGAGCAATAATTTCATGGAGCCGTGGCTCTACGGCGCTTCGACGGGCGTTTCCACCATCGCCATTCTCGTGGCAGCGGTCTTCTGGACCTGGCTCTGGGGCACGCCCGGCCTCCTCCTCTCCACCCCCCTGACCGTCCTCATCGCGGTCACCGGCAAGTACGTCCCGCAGCTCGAATTCCTCAACATCCTCCTCGGCGACGAACCCGCCCTGGCGCCCAAGTACCGCTTCTACCAGCGCCTGCTCGCCGAGGACGTCGAGGAGGCCGACGAACTGCTCTCGGAATACCTCAAGGAACAACCCGTCGCACAGGTCTACGACCAGATCGTCCTGCCCGCGATAAGCCTGGCGGAGGACGACTGGCACAAGGACCGTTTGGACCAACGCAAGCAGGCGATGATCCGACAGGCCATCCGGGACCTGGTCGAGGAGATCGGCGAAAAGCCGCGGAAGATCTCCGACACGGAAACGCAAACGGGCAAGGAACCGCCGGCGACGGCGGTCGCGGACGACCTGGCCCGCTACGACCGCTGCGTGCTCTGCCTCCCCGCACGCGACGCCGCCGACGAGATCGCCGCCATGATGCTCGCACAGGTGCTCGAACACGCCGGATACTGCGCCGAGTACGCCTCGGTCGACCGCCTGGCCAGCGAGTACCTCGAGCTGGTCGAGCGCAAGGGGGTCCAGGTCGTGATCATCTCGGCCCTGCCCCCCGCCGCCGTCACCCACGCGCGCTACCTGGTCAAGCGCCTGCGCTCCCGCTTCCCGGACCTGAAGATCATCGTCGGCCTCTGGACGATGACCGGGAGCCTGGAGCGCGCCACCGAGCGGCTGACGTCAGCCGGGACCAGCCAGGTCGTCCCCACCATCGAGCAAGCCGCCGAGCAGTTGCGGCAAACCGTCCAGCCGCTGCTGGTGACCGACGCCGCCGAGGCCAAGCGCCCGGACCCGGTCGCCGCAAACTGATACCGATCGTAGACGATTGACGCGGCGTTTCGGGTGGCATGGGCAAACTCGTTCGCCCGTGGTCTTCGCGTGCCCACCGGCGCGCGAGTCAAACACAGAGCGCATGACGCGTGATCGCGAACCGGCCGGCCCACACATCGCGGGCGCAACGTGAAACGACCGAGGCGCTGGGACGCGCCCCGGTCGTTCTCTCCCATCCTCCTGATTGTAAATCTCGCGCGCGAACTACTTCTTCATCGCCTCCACGCCCCCCATGATCTCCGACAGCTCCGTCGTGATCTGCGTCTGTCGCG
>DATBFY010000617.1:0-3675 GCA_036558265.1 Tepidisphaeraceae bacterium
ACGTGTTCTCGAAACCGACCGCCAGCTTGTTGGTCGTCGGGTTGAGCATCATGCAGGAGTAGCGGCCGACATCGTCGGCCGAGACGGCGATGGTGGAGATGTTCCAGGCCGAGCCGTCAAAGCTCGCCAGCTTGAGGTCACCGCTGTTCTTGACGTAGTAGCTGATCGCCGGCTTGCCATTGGCGCCCAGCGCGATCGACGGGTAGAGGCCGACGGTGTTCTTCGAGTCGACCGTGGTGGTGGACCAGACGCCGGCGAGGTCGCGGCGGGCGTACTTCAGGTCGCCGTTGGTCACGTCGTAGTAGGCCGCGTGCAGCACGCCGGTCGAATCTTCAGCGAGCGAGAGGAACTGTCCGGTATCGCCGCTGTTGTCGATCGTCGTGACCGCCGAGGACGAGCCGTCGGTGCCGAAGGACTGATACTTGAGCGACTTGTCGGCGGTGTCGTAGTAGATGACGTGCAGCGTGTCGGTGTTCGCGTCGAACACCGAGTCGTTGGCGGCGCCGTTGGGCAGTGCCGCCGGGCCGACCGCCGACATCAACCGCCGATCTTCGAGCCCTTCGAACATCGTGGCCCGGGGGCTGGCCGCGAAGGGACGAACCGTCTTCCCCATCGAGAGCGTGCGCTTCGACATCGTGGAACTCCAAAAATGCTGAAACGAATGCGATAACTCGCGATGCATTGTGCGCTGCGCGGGAACATCCCGCGCGGCGAATCCCGCGTTTTGGTCCAGTCGCACACGCGCGCCCGCTGCGTGCGCCAGTCCCCAGGTGATCGACCGCCGTTTCCACCCGGCCGATCGTGCGTTCTTGCCACAGAATACCCCAACAACGGCGCGCGGCCAGTGACTTACCATCTTGCGTGTACCCCCGATGTCCCCGCCCCGCTCCGCCTGCGCAACCCCCGCCGAGCGCGCCCGGCGGTTACGTTTATCCGGCCACTTTTCACGTCATTTCCGGGCTTTTATGGGAACCCGGCGCACGGCCCGGCGTCCAAATCCAGCAGTTACAACCATTGGAAGATCGACATGAAAACGCTCATGCCCGCCCTGGCCGCGCTCGCCGCCGTCCTCCTGTCCACGACGCTCGCCAGCGCCCTCACCGAGGAACTGCACTCGCCGAGAATCCTCTTCGGCAAGACGTTCGACCCCAACAAGGCCGCCGCGATCACCGCCGTCATCCAGGACAGGCAGTTCCACTTCATCGACGGCCAGATCAGCTACTGGGAGCCCGACTGGGCGACCACGCTGGTGTACGACGGCGACACGAGGTCGCTGAACAACTTCCTGGGCGCGCTGGCCGCCGTCCCCAAACTTCGCGTGAACGTCCTGGTGTCGAAGGACCTCGCCAGCCGCACGCATGGCGCGCACGCGACGGGCGCGTGGTGGCTCGAGTACCGCCACACGGCGCCCGACACCGTCACCGTCCGCGTCAACCTCGCCGCCAAGGGCATCGATCCCGACCAGCTCCGCCTCCAGCCCGCGCCGGCCAAGGCTCCCGACGCGGCGAAATCAATTGACAATTGACGGCGGACAATTGACAGTCTGGCCATCGTGTCCGCGCAGCCGCAGCGCAAATCCGTCCTGGCCGTCGTCAGCGTCCTGGGCAAGGACCAGAAGGGGGTCGTCGCGCAGTTCGCCACCTACATGGCCGACCGCGGCATCAACATCGAGGACATGCAGCAGGGCGTCCATTACGGATTCTTCGTCATGGACATGCTGGTGGACCTCAAGGACCTGAACGTCGACCTCTCGGAGCTGATCACCGGCCTGCTCGGCCTGGGCAAGCGCCTGGAGATGGAGGTGCGCGTGCACCTGCACAGCGAGCGGCGCAGGAAGAAGATCGCACTGCTGGTCTCCAGGGAACCCCACTGCCTCCAGCAACTGGTCCACGACCATCATTCCGGCAAGATCCGCGGCGAGATCACCGTCGTCCTGGCGAACCATCCGGATCTGGAGCCGATCGCCAGGGAAGCCAACCTGCCCTTCGCCCACCACCCGCATGACGAGCTGGACAAGCACTTCGACTGGCTTGGCACTCAGCTCCAGCAGCGGCAGATCGACCTGGTCGTCCTGGCGCGCTACATGCGGATCCTGCCTGAGCGACTGGTGAAGGCCTACCGCCACCGGATCATCAACATCCACCCGAGCCTGCTGCCGTACTTCCCCGGGGCGGCGCCGTACAAGCAGGCGTTCGAATCGGGCGTGCGCGTGCACGGTTGCACCGCCCATTTCGTGACCGAGCAGCTCGACGAGGGCCCGGTGATCCTCCAGGACGTCTTCCACATCAACGTCGGCGCCGACACGCTCGACGACGTGAAACGCAAGGGACTCGAGCTCGAGGCCAACGTCCTCTCCAAGTCCGTCCAGCTCTTCCTGGACGAGGAGCTGGTCGTGGTCGAGGGGAAAGTGATCTTCAAGCCGGGCATCAGCCGCTTCATGAAGGACGCCGGCTGACCCACGACCGCGCGACCATCGCCCCCGCACCGATCATCGCCGCCGACAGCACGCACGCCATCACCACGCCGCCCCAGATCGCCTCGCCGGCGCGGTAGTCGGCGCGCACGTCATCGGCGACGGTGATCCATGCCCAGGCCAGCCCCGCGGACGCCAGGAGCACGCCCAGGCGCTTGAGGCGCGGGAAATCGTCGCCGCCGATCCCCAGATTCCGGCGTCGCTGCGAGAGGATGTAGCAGAGCACCGCCACCGCCAGCGCCAGAAACACGGCGCCGAACAGCACCGTCGGTCCGACCGCGATCGACAGCACGGCCTGCGCGGGATCGGCAGGATTCACGTAGCACATCGACGCGGCGCCGGCCGGAAACTCGCGCACGATCGCCCGCTTCCCTGCCGCGTAATACGGCGTCGCCAGGTCCGTGAACGCGTGATCGTTCGAGCGGTACTCGGTCTCGCCCAGGCGATAGGCGAACAACACGTCGGCCCGATACAGCGTCACCGGGTGTTCGCCGTGAATCTCCTCGGCCGTCACGCGGCTATCGACGATGCGGCAGGGGACGGCCAGCCAATCGCGCGCCCGCCAGCAGTTGGCGATCGGGATCCCGGACAGCCACGCGAAGACGCCGAGGAAGATCAGGAGGAACACGCCCGCCGCCACCGCGTTGGCGCGGGCCGTCTTCTGCCAGGGGCGCGGCTTGGGAGCGGTGCGTCGAAACTGCGGGATGACGTATCCGGGTACGAGCACCACCGTCAGCGCCCCGGAAATGACAAGTCCGCCGACAATCCAGATGGACCAGTCGGACCGCAATACGGATTCGGTCGGCGCGTCCGGGTTCACGCGGCACTGGTGCCGGCTCCCCTTGGCGAAGGTGCGCGCCAGACCGTATGCCTGTGCCGCCCGCGCGTGGCCCGTGTATTCGTGCTGGTAACTCGTGCCGACCTGGCGCCCGCCGTTCCACGAGTACGCGTATTTCATGCGAAAGACGTAAGGCGTGTCGTCGTGCCGGCCGTCGCGCGAAATGTCCACGCCGCTCTCCAGGATCGTGCAGGGTGCGGGCGGCCATCGCGATTCAAGGTACGCGCGCCACGTCTCGTATCCGCACACGCCGGCGAAAGCCGCAACGATCGCGGTGAGGAACAGCGCCGCGGCGATCCGTCCGCCCCGTGTCGTCGGCCCGTTACCGCGGATCAGGAGGTGTGCGAGCATTGCAAGCGGCCCC
>DATBFY010000618.1:0-2302 GCA_036558265.1 Tepidisphaeraceae bacterium
ATCTGAATGAGGCTACCACGGCGGATGTAGAGGCGGTTCGGGCGGCGGGGCTGCGGCTGGGGAGCGTGGATCTGCTGGAGATGGGGAAGCTGCTCGTGAGCGATCCGGGCGAGCGGCGGGATCGGATTGAGCGGAACATCCGCTACGTGCGGGCGATAGCTGCGGCAGGGGTCAAGGTGTTCTTCACGGTTCTGATCCCGGACGATCCGACGAAGAAGCGGCCCGACAATTACAAGCTGGCCGTCGAAACGTTCGCGCCGCTCGCGCAGGCGGCGGCCGATGCGGGGGTGCGGATCGCGATCGAGGGGTGGCCGGGGCCGGCGCCGCACTTCCAGGCGCTGTGCTGCACGCCCGAGTCGTGCCGGGCGTTTATCCGGGACACCGACCCACGGTCGGTCGGGATCAACTATGACCCATCCCACCTGATCCGGCTGGGGGTGGAGCACGTCCGGTTCCTGCGCGAGTTCCTGGCGCAGGTCTGGCACGTGCACGCGAAGGATACGGTTCTTTATCCGGACGCGGTTTACGAACTGGGGCTTTACCAGGACAGCATCGGCCAACCCCGTCACCTCTACGGCGCCCACGCGTGGCGCTACAGTATCCCCGGGCACGGCGTGGCGAACTGGCCCGAGATCCTGCGCATCCTGCAGGACGGCGGGTATGGCGGGATGGTCAGCGTGGAGCTGGAGGACGAGAACTTTTACGGCAGCCCGGAGCGCGAGAAGGAGGGGTTGGTCCTCTCGCTCAACTTCCTGCGCGGCGTCTGATGGTCATGCCTTGGCCGGTTCGCGGACGTGGACCCAGGTGTGGACGTGGGGCGCACCGCGGAAGTACCAGACCATGTTGGGGCTCTCGAGCTTCCAGACGTCCCAGACGCCGTCGTCGCCGATGTCGAGCTTGTGGTAGAAGGCCATGTGCAGGTTGTCGAAGCCGCCGGCCTCGATCAGCTTGAGGGCCTCGTCGGCGTCGACCTTGCGGAACGGGGCGAGGAGGTCGGCCAGGACCTTGCGGACCAGGTCCTTCTGGTCGCGGGTCAGCTCGGTCATGGGGATGCCGTCGAGGTCTTCCTTTTTGGCGGGGAGCTCGACGGTCTCGGTGCCGCGCTCGCCGGGGGGGCTGATCTCCATGAGGGCGAGCTGGCGTTGGCGGCCGTCGAGGGCCTTGAAGACCTCGTTGGCGCGCAGGCCCTGGTACCAATAGACGTTGCCGCGGTGGTCCGGCTTCTCGTTGAAGGACTCGGCGGCGTGCCCGTAGAAGATCGGCCCGCCGAACGCCGCCCCGGCGACGCTGTTGCCGTCGCAGCGGCGGGTGACGTGGCGGCCGGTGAGGACGAACTCGAACTTGGAGTTATCGCCGGGCTGGCCGAAGAGGGCGACCGAGCACCCGCCGAGGCCGCCGATGTCCTTGTTGTCGTGCTCGACCTGGGCGAGCACCCTGGGGGCGTACTCGGGGCTGTGCATGGACATGAAGATGTCGCGGATGAGGGCCCGCTGGTCGGCGGAGAAGAAGTCCTTGACCCGCTTGTCCTTGACGATGAACCAGTTGTTGTCGACCTCGCTGCGCAGGGCGTGGTCGAAGGGGAAGCAGATGGCCTTGCGCTGCTCGTCCTTGAGGGAACCGTAAAGCTGGGCGGCGAGGGTCTCGGAGGAGCTTTGCGGCGGGGCGACCTGGGCGGCCGGGGTGATCGATGGGAAGCCGATCGCGGCAAAGGTTGCGGCGGCGGCGACGGTGGTCTTCATAAACTCGCGCCGGGAGGGGCTGTCGCAATCGGGGCAGGAGATGGGCCGAGTGGGATGCTGGTCGGACATGAGGGCTTCTGTGGGAAGTGGAAGTATGGATGCTACCGCGCGGCCGATGGGCGAGACAAGACGTGCGGCGTGAAATGCAATTGTGTGAGTTGTAGCAAATTGTAGCGTTTTGTAGCACGGTGTCGGGGGAGCACGGACGATCTGGGTTGGTTTTGCGCCGGTGACGAGGCGCCAGACGCCAGGAAGCCAAAGAGGCAGCGAGCGATGAAGCAGCCAGGAGATGTGGGTTCGATTTGCGCCGAGCCGGTCGGAGCGGTGACAGGGGGATGGGGTCTGAAGCGAGGCGGTTTGCGCGTGATTTTTTTCCGGGATCGGAAGTTTTCGGAAGTTTTCGGAAGTTTTTGGAGGTCGTGGGAGCGGGGTCGCTGCGCGACGCGGTGACGGATTTCCGCTCGCTGAAGCGAGCCCTACGTTGAGGCGTTTCGTGAATCATGTGCGCATCCTCCACCCATGGGACGGAGTTGCGCGCCGGTGACGCGCGGGGCGACATCAAC
>DATBFY010000619.1:0-3124 GCA_036558265.1 Tepidisphaeraceae bacterium
GGCAATGCCATCAACACCACGGGCATCTTCCTGGCAAAGCTCGACGGCACCGCCAAGGGCGGCGTGATCCTGTCGATCCGCGATCAGCTTAAACTCCCGGTCAAGTTCGTCGGCCTGGGCGAGACGCCGGAGGACATCGCCAGGTTCAACCCGGAGGAGTACGTAGCGGCGCTCCTGGGGGAGAAGGGGGCGGGGTGAGCGACAATCTGGCTTCGTTTTGCGCCGGCACGCGCGATGGTGCAGTTTGGAGCGTTTTGGCAGGTTCCGGCGGGCGAATCTGGCTTCGTTTTGCGCCGAGCGAAACGATGGCGAGTTTTCGCGGAGAGGGAGGAAGCGGTTTGCGCGCATGGGTGGCCTTCGAAAGAAGGCGGTTCTGTGCGCGCCGGTGACGCGCGGGGCGCGATCAGGCTGGCGGGAGGCGCGGATTTGCTGAGGTTTTTGCGTGAGATTTTTTATTTTTCGCGCGGCAAGGGAGTGGCGCGGCGCGCGTCACCGGCGCGCATCAGGATTTCTGGAATTTGCGATATTGGCGGGAACCCACGTCACGTTGAGATATCGACGGTTCAACGGTCGGGTCGGTCCCGGGTTCTAACATTGCACCCGGTTTGGTGTCTGATTGCATGAGCCCGGCGCGGCTCGTGGGTGTTCGTTCATCTGCCGATAAGTAATGGACGTGCAATGAGATGTATTGCGGTGGCAATCTTCGCGGGGTGGCTGCTGGCGGCGGGTGGGTCCGCGGCTGCGGAAGACCTTGCGCGTTCACAAGTTCAGGCTGCGACGAAGGATGCAATCAATGGTCTGCTGGACGAGGTCTCACGCACGCCCCTGTCCCGCTCCCTCTCCGTTGGCGAATTCCTGCGACGCACCCGCTCGACCGACGAGCTGGTTAAGACTCTCGAACGCGCCCAGCAGATGGGCGGCCCGCGCTGGATCGATGACCAGACGTGCCAGGTCGAATTGCAGATCTCGGGCCCGGTTGTCGCCCAGGCGTTGAAACGTGCCGCGGCCGCCAATCCCAAGGAATCGCCGCTCTCCCCGCGCGAGCTCGATCGGGCCACGCACGACTGGGACGCCCGGGCGTTTACCGCGACCGGAACCGCGACCTCGCGGCTGCCGGTTGCCCGGCCGCGCCGGGCCCCGCGCATGGGTTTGCAGAAGGACCCATGGCTTGACGTGCCCGAGGCGGTGCGCGACCAGGCCGTCGCGGCGGCCAAGGCGGATGCGGCGCGGCGGTCGCTGGCGAGCGTCCGTCCGATCGCGCTGACCCACCAGTCGACCGTCGGCGACGTGCTGGCGGTGAAGGACGTGGGGGATTCGATGCAGCAGTGGTTCGTCTCCCAGCCGGCCGCGCGGGCGGATTTCACCGATGACTTGGAAGCCCGCGTGGAACTGGCCGCGGGGCCGGACGACACGTTCACGGCATTTCGGGGCTTTGCGCAGAAGCAGAAGGAGGTCGCGCTCCCCGCGGACGACCAGGGGTGGAACCAGGTCAAGGGCGATTTCGAGCGTCAGATGGTCACGCCCGTTGGCCGCGCCGTTGCCGGTGGCGGTCGAGGCGAGCGCGGCGGGCCGGGCATCGGAAACGACATCATTGGTCATCCCAAGCCGTTCGGACTGGTCGGCAGCCGGCCGCCCGCATGGGTGGATCGCCGGATCGACGCGACGGGCCGCGGCACGTCGAACCGTTCGAAGCTGATGGCGGCGCGGGCGGCCGAGTCCGAAGCCGAATCCAAGCTCCGCAACCAGATCGAGAGCCTTCCGCTGACCGACAAGCAGACGATCGGCCAGGCGGCCAAGGACGACCCCCGCGTCGATCAGGCCATCGGCCGGGCGCTCAACCGCTCGCGCATCAGCAAGGCCGATTACCTGGACAACGGCGCCGCCGATGTGAGCGTCTATCTCGACCTGGACGTGGTGTGGGAAGAACTCCACAACCTGGAGTGACAGGTCAGTCGAGCCCGAGTGCCTGGCGGACGTAGGGGTTGGTCTCGCGTTCTTCCGCGAGGGTAGTGGGGGAACAATGGCCGGGAAGCAGTCGCGTGTGGGGTGGGAGTTGCATCACTCGCTGGATCGATTGCACGAGCTGGTCGGTGTCCGAGTCGGGCAGGTCGGTTCGCCCGACGGCGCCGCAGATGATCAGGTCGCCGCCGATCAGGAGCCGCTCGTTCGGGAAGTGATACATCACGTGCCCCGGGGCGTGGCCGGGGGTGTGGATCACTTCCAGCTCGAGTGAGCCGATCGACAGCCGCTGGCCATCTTCAACCAGGCCATCCGGCTCGCGCGGGGGGATGATGAAGGGGATGGGGAAAACCGAAGAGCGGGGATCCCTCAGCTTGGAGACATCGAGCGGGTGCATGAGGACTTTGGCGTTGGAGAAGGCTTTGGTCACCTCGGCGTGGTCGGCGATGTGATCGAAGTGGCCGTGGGTCAGCCAGAGGCCGATCAGGTCGTAGCCGCGGCGCTTGGCCTCATCGAGGAGGGGTGCGACGGTATGGTCCGGGGCGTCGAAGAGGACGGCCTGGCGGGTGGCGTCGTCGGCGATGAGATAGCAGTTGGTGGCGGCGAGGCCGCCGGTGTTGGTGAGGAGTTGCATGATTTGGCCCAAATGTACTGGAATTGCCGGAGAGCGTAATAGACGGTATGCTTCATGTATGGTTCTGATTCGGTTTCCAAGTCCAGATGAGAAGTTGAAAGCCCTGGGCTATCTCCCGGGGCGGTTCGCCTTCAAGAGTTGGGCGACGGGGGAGATGCTCGTGCCCGAGGCCGCGCTGCCATTCCTGGCGGTCGAAGGAATCACGTTTACGGTCGAGGGCCCGGCGAGCTATGAGCGACACGTTCCGGCGGTTCGAAATCCTCCTGCCGCTGCGGTTTAACGACGGCAAGCCCGTGCCGAATGAAGTGATCGCGCAGACGCTGCTCGAGTTGGAACAGCGCTTCGGCGCGGTTTCGTCGGAGACGCAGACCATCCAAGGCTGGTGGCAGCATCAGGGCCAGACCTACCGCGACGATCTCACCCGAATCTTTGTGGACGTGCCGAACGCCCCCGAAAGCCTCGAATTCTTCCGGCAATTCAAGGAAGTTCTCAAACAGCGGTTCGGGCAAATCGACATCTGGATGACGACCT
>DATBFY010000620.1:0-4593 GCA_036558265.1 Tepidisphaeraceae bacterium
GGCGCCGCGCTGGTCTCGGCCACCGATTCTGAGACACAGGTGGGTAGCGGGACCTGGACGGCCACCTCACCAACAGACGTGCGGCTGGTGCTGCGCGACGGGACGCACGTTGCGGGGATCCCCGATGCCGACACGCTCTCGGCGACGGCGGTGGCGTTGACCAACTCCGGCAAGATTCTGCTGCGGGGCACGCTCGCCGGTCCCGACATCAATGCGTCAAATGACGAAGTGTATTACCTGGCCGATAGCGCGACGGGAAAACTGAGCGAACTCTTGCGGGAGGGGACATTGCTCGACGCGGGGGACGGGAGCATGCGGCCGGCGGCGAAGATCGCAATATTTCCAAATTACTCGGGGAGCCTGACGTCGGGCACGTCGCCGTTCACCGACGCGGGGCAACTCGCGTTTCGCGTGACGTTCGCGGACGATCGGCAGGCGATCTACATCGCGTCGGCTTCGGGGGATCCGGTGCTGATCCCCGAGCCTGAATTTGCGGCACTGGTGGTGGGACTGGCCGCCTGTTGCCGTCGCCGCGCGCGTTGATTGATCGGATGAATTTTGATTCGTTCGACGCGCCGCGTTAAGTTCCTCCGCGAGCGATCGGAAATCGGCATCCGCGCGAAGTAGTTTCACCATTTCTTCGCGCTGGAATCACCTTTGCTCAACAGGCACATCAGAAAATTGCGCTGGGTAGAAAAAGGGATGGAAGCGTTTCGTAGCCCCATCGGGGCGGGAGAGCATCATGCGGCGGTTGATCTGGGTGGTGACGGTGGGAATGCTTGGATTTTGCGCGGCATCGGCGCCGGCGGCGGTCCTCTTCAACGAGGTCTATCCCGGTGGCGGCAGCTCGCAGGCGGTGGCGGCGTACCACACGGACTTCATCGAGCTGCTCAACACCGATGCGAACCCGGTGGACGTGTCGGGTTACGTGATCAACTACGGATCGGCGAGCCAGGCGGCGGGCAACTTTCCGACGCTTGTCGGCGCGCTGCCCGCGGGGGCGACGATCCCGGCGGGCGGATATTACCTGGTTCGAACCGGGGCGGCAGGCACGGGCGGCGCGGCGGACCCGGACGCGGACGCGATCTTCCCCACGAACGGCCTGTCGGCGTCGAGCGGGGCGATCAAGCTGACCGACGCGGGCGGGACGACGCTCGACATCGTGGGGTGGGGGACGGCGAACAACTTTGAGACCGCCGCGGCGACAACGCCTGCGACGATCGGGCTCTCGCTCCAGCGCATTCCCAACGCCAGCGATACGAACGACAACCTGGTGGACTTCCAGCAGGGCACGCCGACGCCCAAGGCGGCAAACGCGGTGCCGGAACCTGGTTCGTTGGCACTGGCGGCCGGCATCATCATCGTTGCGTTGCGGAGGCGTCGCTAGAATGACCCGGATGCGTTCAATACTTGTCATCGGAATCTGCGCGCTCGTGCTTCTCGCATGGCCGGCATTCGCGTGGAGCAACAAGGAGCACATCCAGCTCACGCGGATCGCGGTCGAGCATCTCCTGGTGGACCCCCAGACGCCGCCGGCCATGAAAGATTGGTTGCGGATGGCGTGCACCGAGGTGCTGACGCCCGACCAGGAGCGCGAGTACTTCATGAAGCAGCGGATCGGCCTGGTGCCGCGGGGCGTGGACGGCGTCTGCTACTGGGCGACGGTGCCGGATATGATGGCGATCGCGGGCGGCAGCGGGGAGAACGAGCGGAAGGTCGAGCCGTTCGGCGTGGGCGAGTCCAAGCTTCACTACGTGGACCTGGAATACTTCATTCGCGAGGAGGAGAAGCGCCGCTACCGCCACGACCTGAAGAACAAGCCGTTCCTCTTCGACATCCCGGACAACATGAAGGACGACAAGTGGAAGAAGGCGGGGATGCTGCCCTTCCGCATCGAACAGTGCTACGCGCAGCTCGTCAAGTCGATCCGCGACAAGCGGCTGGTGGATAAGCCCGGGCAGTTCCCGCGCGACGAGCATGCGACGCGTTGGGCCGGGTACCTGGCGCATTACCTGGAGGACAACACCCAGCCGCAGCACGCGACGGAGGACTACAAGAGTCGGTCTTACTTCGCGGACAAGCGCAACAGCCCGAACGTCCACGCGGACATGGAATACCGCCTCATGGACGATGAAGAGGCCGACTACATGCCGCTGCGCAAGGAGTTCTGGTCGATCTTCGAGCGGCAGTTGGAGGAGGTGAAGGATCCGGTGGAGAACGAGGACCTGCGGACGGCGACGCTGGAGGTGTCACTGGCGAGTTACGACGCCCTGCCCCTGATCGGCCTGGCGGCGATGGAAGCGTACGGCCAGGGCGGCACGCCGGACCATCCCGAAGGCAAGATCGGCAAGTTCGACGCCAACGCGTTCTTCCACTTCAAGGGCAAGTACGGCGAGCACGAGATGACCGTGATGGAGATGAAGGCGTATCAGATGGCCTGGGCGGTGAAACGCGTCGAGCGATTGTGGCGACGGGCGTGGGATGAGGCGCAGCGGCCAGTAGAGCAGCCGTAGTCGCAGACGCGGACAAAAGAATTTCTTTCGGCCCGCGCGGGTTAGTTATAGAATACCGCCCCTCACGAGTCCGGCCTGCACAGTCGCATCACGTCCGGCCGGGCGAGCGAAGAAGGGAAAGGGCGTTTCATGGAAGGATTGCGGGAGTTTTTCGAATCCAGGGTCGGCAAGGCGGTGTCGGCCGGCATCCTTGCCGTCGCCGCCGTGGTGGTCTTCATCAGTATCCGCTCATACTTCGGGGGCAGCGCGGCGGCGGAGATGGCGCGCGAGCGCACGTTCATCTGCGCGCAGACGGGCAAGTCGTTCGAACACACGCTGAAACTGGGCGAGGCGATCCCCGTGAAGTCGCCCTACAGCGGCCAAAACACCGGGTATCCCGCGGAGCTGTGCTACTGGACGAAGGATGGGCGGATCAAGAAGGAGCCGACGGCTGTGCTGCTCAAGACGCTCGTGGGCGAGCGGGGGCCGACCTTCTGCCCTGAGTGCGGGCGGCTGGTCGTGGGTCACAACCCCAGGCCCAAAGCGGGCGACGCGCCGCCCCCGACCGAGGCGGAATACCAGTCAAAGAAATCTCATCGGGACGCCAACCCGTAGCGGATCGAGAGCCTATATGGACGATCACAAACGTAAGAACAATCGTGGGTTCACGCTGGTCGAGCTGCTCGTCGTGATCGGGATCATCGCACTGTTGATCGCGATCCTGCTGCCCGCGTTGTCGAAGGCCAGGTCGCAGGCGCGCACCGTGGCGTGCGGCGCGAACCTCCGCTCGATCCTCCAGGGCATGCAGTTGTATGTGGCGCAGAACAAAGGCTATTTCCCCGGCGGCGCCAATTCGTCCGGGGCGTTCCTGCTGGCGCCGGGCGCCAGCTTCAACGACAACAACTGCCCCGAGGTCTGCCAGATCTGGGACTGGCAGTCTCCCATCGCCCTGATGCAGGGGATCGAGTTCGAGCGCGGCGGGACGATGGCGCAGCGGTCGGACCGGTTCGCGCGGCTTAACGCGTTCCCGGCGTTCCGCTGCCCGGAGAATGATGTGCTGATGACGCCCTTTTCGAGCACCGGGGCGGGGACGGTCTACCTGAATTCGTACACGACGGCGGCGGTGTTTCAGTACACCCGCTTTCAATCGGGAACGTCCGGCCAGACGGGCAAGCAGTATGCGCGCAGCGATTACGCCGTCCCGCCGGGTTATGCCCCCAAGATAACCAGCGTGGCCAACGCCTCGCGCAAGATCTACATCGCCGACGGCGGCCGGTACACCAACGCCAAGGGAGACGGACCGGATTACGATTTCGCATACGACGGCGGTTTCGGCGGGATCTATTCGGACGTCGGCGCCTGGAGCAGTTTCTCGGCTTCATGGGATCGCGCCGCCGCCCCCGGCAATGGCACGCCAGGTCGCGACGCGCGACTCTTCGCCTTCCGTCACGGCAACCGCAAGGCGGGCGGGCAGGCGGATTCGTACCGCTTCAATGCCGGGTTCTTCGACGGACACGTGGAAACGCTCGGGGACCTTCAGGGTTCGGATCCGGCGATGTGGATGCCCACCGGGACGGAAGTTCCCAACGCCTCCTCGCAGGTCTACCCGGACGTCAACAGCACGTACATCCGCGGTTCGGGGACTTACGTGGCGCCGTAACGCGCTCTTGGCGTGCTACAATCCTCGCGACGCAAGAGAGGTCGTCGTTATGCGCGCATTCGTGTCGGGTCAGATCGGCGTGGACAAGGGGCCTTATCTCAACGCCGTCCAGGAGATCGCGAAGAAGAACGGCATCGACCTGGCCGTCTGTCACCTCGGCCAGATGATGTACGCCGAGGCCCCGGACGTCCCCCAGGGCCGCATCCTCAACCTCCCGATCACCCGCCTCAACACCCTCCGCCGCGCCGCGTTCAAGGAGATCTTCCGCATCGCCGACAAGCACGAACACGTCCTGGTCAACACCCACGCTACCTTCCGCTGGCGGCACGGCCTCTTCGCCGCCTTCGACTTCGACCAGATCAAGGAGTTCAACGCCGACCTCTACGTCACGATGCTCGACAACGCCGAGAGCGTCCACCAGCGGATGCTCAAGGACCACGA
>DATBFY010000621.1:0-13590 GCA_036558265.1 Tepidisphaeraceae bacterium
TGGGATGGAACCGCTGAACCGGCAGGAAGTGACGCCCTGACCGTACCGACTTTCGTTTTCGCCGAACGTCTGCTAGTATCCGGCCAGCACTGGTCGGGCAAGGAGCCACGATGAGCGACGACCAGACCCCCAGCGAGTCCCCGGCGGACTCCAACGGGACGCCCCCGGCGGGCACTGACTCCCAGGCGGAGACGATTTCGCTCGAGGCCGCCCGCGAGCTGCGGCGCGAAGCCAAGCAGTTGCGGGCCCGGGTGAAAGAGCTCGAAGCGGCGGCCCAGGCGGCGGCCGACGAGAAGGGCACCGACCTCGAACGACTCCAGCGCGAACGCGACCAGGCCGTGACGGAACGGGACAGCCTGTCCCAGAAGTGGCGGTTTGCGGTTGGGCAGTCCGCGCTTGCGGAGGCGGCGCGCCAGGCGGGCGCGATCAGTCCGCGGGCGGTGTGGCGCCTCGTTGATGCCGAGAGCCTCGAGATCGACGAGAGCGGAACGATCTCCAACCTCGATGACGTGCTGGCGACCGTGAAGACGACCTATCCCGAGCAGTTCCGCGGGCCCGGTTCCGCCGATGGCGGCGCCGGCACGAACGCGGACGGCGCGGGCAAGGTCGACGCCAATGCCGCCTTGCGCCAGTTGAGCGGTCGCTCCGGCTAATTGCCGGCGACGCCCTCCGCGCGGGCGGATGAGGAGTCGCCAGGTGCCTTACGCCAACATCATCAGCCGGACCGATGCGGCCGCGCTGATTACCGAGCAAGTCTCCGATGTGATGATGCGCGGCATCACCCAGCAGTCCGCCGCGATCCAACTCTTTCGCAACGTCCCGGTCGGGACCAACGCCACCCGCGTGCCGCTGGCCTCGGCCCTGCCCACCGCCTACTGGGTCAACCCGACCGATGTCGGCCTCAAGCAAACCACCGAAACCAACTGGACCAGCGCCTATCTCTACATCGAGGAACTCGCGGCGATCGTCGTCATACCGAACAGCGTGCTCGACGATAGCTCGGTCGACATCCTGGGGATGATCGAACCGCAACTGATCGAAGCGGTCGCCATCGCCTTCGACGCCGCCGTCTTCTTCGGCACGAACGCCCCGGCCAGTTTTCCCGATGACCTCACCACCGCCGCCACCGCCGCCGGCAATGTGGCGGTGCGCGGGACGGCGGCCGGCACCGCCGGCGGCATCGCCGAGGACATCAACCAATTGCTCGGCACACTCGAAGCCGACGGCTACGTTGCCACCGGCATCGTCGCCAACCCGACGATGAAAGCGCGGCTGCGCGGGGCGCGCGATTCGACCGGGCAACTGCTGCTCGATGTCAACGGCGGCACGGCCAATGTCTGGGGCATTCCCACGGTCTACCCGATGGGGATCGGTTGGCCGGCGGCGGTCTCCTCGCCCGAGGCCTTCGCCTTGCAGCGCGAGAACTTCCTGGTCGGCATCCGCCAGGATTTCACGGTCACCGTCCACACCGAGGGCGTGATCACCGACGCCGCGGCGCTCGTCACCTACAACCTGATGCAGCAGGACCTAACCGCCGTCCGCGTCGTCTTCCGCGCCGGCTGGGTGGCCGGCAATCCGGTCAACCGCGCGCAGCCGACCGAGGCCAATCGCTATCCGGCGGCCGTGTTGACGAGCCCGGCATCGTAGGAGGACCCATGAGCGAGCAGACGAAGAAACCAACGGCGCCGCCACCGCCACCGACGGACCCGAAGGGTGAGACGGCGCTGAGTGAGGATGAGGTCCGGGAGGCCGGCTTCTTCGGCACGGCGGTCGACGAGACCCCGGACGAGGACTACACCGTCACCGGCGTCGCCAAACGGGCCGCCAAACCGGCGAAACCTGCGTCGTGAACCTCGACGCGGCCCGCGCCATGCTGGTCGATCTGGTCCAGCCCGATTTGCCGCCGGAGCTGACGACGGAGGAGCTGGACCGCCTACTGGCGCGGGTGGCCTCGCCGGGGATCGATGACACCGACGGCGCCGCCTACTCCCCGGCGGCGGTCTACCGCGCCGCCATCGCCGGGCTGAACATGAAACAGGCGCGGCTGATGCATAGCGCCATTACCTTCATCGGCGATGCCGGGACGTACACCGGCTCGCAGTTGATGGACAACATCACCACCCTGATCCGCGAGTATCAACGCCTGGCCGGCGGGGCCCTCCTCGCCGCCCGGCCGCTCCCGCCGGCGCGCCGAGACGTGCGGGTGAATTGGAACGATCCCTATGCCGACGCTCCTTGACCCGCGCACCATCGCCGATCTGGGCGCGCTCGAGAACCGGGCGGCGCGGGTCGAGGCGATCACCTTCCTGCGCGACAACCAGCAGAGCGGCGCCACCGATAGCCTGGCGCCGCAGAGCCTGGTCATCCGCCTCAATCCGGGCAAAGCCCCGCGCATCGCCACCGACGGCGCGCTGGCGGCGCCGGTCGACGGCCGGATCATGACCGTCCTCGGCGACGGTCCCTTCCTCGGGCTGACCGGCGATCATTTCCTGCTCGACGGCCGGGCTTGCACGGTCGGCCGGGTGCAACGCCTGCCCGATTACCGCACGGTGGCCGAGTTCACCTTCGATAGTGGGGTGCCCTAATGGCCGGTCTGCTCGACGCCAGTCTGACCTGGAGCCCCGGCCCCGAGGTCTTAGCGCGGCAAACCGTCGCCTGGGGGAAGCGGCTGCTCGACGCCCTGGAAGAACTGGGCCGGCTCTTCGCCGACCGCATCCAGGCCGCGGCCCAACGGGATGCACCCTGGACCGACCGCACCAGCCACGCCCGCCAGGGCCTGACCGGGCGCTGCGAACGGATCGCCAACGGCATCGTGATCGTGCTCTTTCATGCCGTCAGTTACGGAATTTGGCTCGAGGTGGCCAACGCCGGCGCCTACGCCGCGATCCTGCCGGCCTTGGAGGCCAACTATGCACCCTTGATGGCGGCGATCACCCGGTTGGTGAAGTAATGGCCACCGTGCAGGACCAGCTTCATAGCCGCCTGACGAGCAGCGCCACCCTGACCGCGCTCCTGGTCGGCGGCATCTACAAGCGACCCTTGAAACGGGGCGACGTCGACACCGCCGGTCGGCTCGTGCCGCCGGGGGCGACGCCGCTGGCCTTTGCCGGGCCGCATGTTCGCCCCAGCGCCGTCATCGTCGACCGGGGCGAGCAGAGCGCGGCCCTGGCTCCCGTCGATAGCGCGGTCATGGGCTTTCCCGAAGTCTGGCTCTATGCCGCCCACACCGAGACCGGGAAGCAGCAACTGGCGCTGGCCTGGGAGGAAGCCTACAGTTTGCTCCACCGCTGGCGCTTCGCCGGGGCGAGCGGCACCGGCTTTGAAACCCTGGTCGTCGGCCGGCTGGGGGTGATGGACGATCCCGCCCTGGCGGCGGCGATCGTCGACCGCATGCGCCTGCAAGTCGCGGGGCTGTGGCGGAACGTGAACTAGTCGAGAGGATGCGTCATGGCGAAACCAACCCAAGCGGCGCTCGACGCCGCCCTGGCTGAGGGCAAGAACCTGCCGGCCGGGGACTACGCGATTGATTGGGCGCACGGCGGGATCGTGCGCGATCTAACCACCGAGGAGAAGGCGGCGGCGAAGAAAGACGCCGACGAATTGGCCGCGACCAAGGCGACGCCGGACGCGGCCCCGGCCCCGAGCGCCGGCTAATGCTGCCGCCGGTCAAAGGGATCACCGCCTGGCACGCCGCCCAACTGCGTGACGCCGGCGTCGAGACGGTGCTCGGCGAACCGCCAGATGCTGCCGCCGCCGATGATGAGGCGCGGACGGTTGCCGTGACGTGGGTCGGCGAGCCGGCATTGTTCGACAACCCGGTCACCCAGTACCGGGTCTTTCTGACCCGCCACAACTTGCCGCCGCAGGGCGGTCTCAGCCCGTATACGCGGGAGCAGTTGGCGGCGCTCGAGGCGGCGATGCGGATCCGGATCATCCCGTTTCCAGGACACACCCGCGAGCTCGGCCCGCGTGATGGGCTCTCCCGCGAGTACCGCTGGGGGCATGCCGCCGGCAGCCGCACCATCCCGGTGCGTTACGCCGATGCCGAGAAGATCAAAGCGTCACCGAGCGGGCATGAGTTCCGCCTGCCGGATGAGCCCGAATCGCCGTTCGCCACCGTGCCGACGAATCTGCGGTTGGTCGGCGCGACCGAATACGAGGGGATTGGCCGCTACGTCTTGCGCCGGACCACCGGCGCCACGTCTGAGGAGTAGATCGAGATGCCAAACTTCGGCGAAATTCCCAGAGGTCTTGAAGATCTCAAGGTGTACGTACTCACCGGCGATGTGCCGGGCACCGCGATCGACACGCCCGGCATCCGGGCGCTCAGTTTCAATATCGAATCGGACAGTGACGAGCTCGAAGGCGATAACTCGGTCATCGCCGTGGCCCGCAATCCGAAACGGGTGACCGGCAGCGTCGAACTCGGCAAGATGAACCTGGCGGCCTTGGGCGCCTTTACCGGCAATACGCAGACGAGTTCCGGCTCGACCCCGAACGTGATCATCAGCCTGGAGGAGTCGGCGGCGCAATCGACCCAATACGTCCAGATCGTCGGCCAGGCGCCCTCCCAGGACCAGACCGGCAGCGCCTACCGGGTGACGATCTATAAGGCGCTGATCACCTCCGGGCCGGATGAATCGCTCACGGTGAACGAGTGGAGCACGCCGACGCTCGACTTCCAGGGGGTGGAAAATGCGAGCGGTTTCCTGCTCAAGCGGCAGAATTATGAGACCAGTGCGGCGATCACCTAATGGCGGGCAAGAACGGGGCGAACGCGGCGGCGGATCGTGGGGGCGAACTCAGCGCCCGCTGGCTGGCCCGCACCCGCGCCAGCCATCAGGAACGGCTCGCCCATGAAACGCCGGTCGAAGTCGCGCTCCCCGGCGGCGAGCCGGTCCTCGCCGTGCGCTGTGACATCTGGTCATTACTGGAAGCGGGGCGCATCCCCGACGGCCTGACCGGGTTTGTCTTCGAGCTCCTCGAGCGCGGCCGGGCGAACGAGCCGGAGGCGACGACCGCCTTCGTCACCGAACGCTTCGTCGAGTGGCTGGGGGTGCTCGATACCGTTTGGCTGGCCTGTGTCGTCGCCCCGCGCTTCACCACCGAGCGGGCGAGCGCCGACGGCGCGATCCCGTTGCACCTGGTCGATCCGGCCGACAAAAGCGCGCTCTGTCTCTGGGCTCAGGGGGTGCCCGATTACCTCAACGCCTTTCGCCCTGCCGCATCCGCTGATGGAACACCCGCGCTTCCTGGCGATCCTGCACGAGCATCACCTCCTGGCGAGCGCCTACGGGCTGCACCCGGCGACGACGTTCGGGGTGGACCCGGTGACCCAACCGCTGCTGGCCTATCAACTCCTGCGGGCGACGTACGTGGCCGGCACGCGCGTCGAAGCCCGGCTCGCGGAAACGAAACGGGTGAGCGTCAAACTGCCGCCGCGCCCGCCGAAGGGGTCGACCTGGGGCGAGGCGCGGGTGTGGACGTGGGAACAGGCGGTCGGGCTCGCTCCGCCCCCGCCGGAGGCCGACGGCTCACGCGGGGAGCCGGTGCGGCCGCCGGCGGAAGCGAGGCCAGCCGATGATGCGGTCCTGGCCGATGCCCGCGCTATCTTGCGCGGGGAGATCGACCCGGCGACGTGGGGGCTCCCGGGGTGAGTCAACGGGACGCGAACTCCCAGGCCGGCAGCCGCGATGCCCACTCGCGCTCCATCGCGCGATAAACCGGCTTGTCGATCACCACGAGGCGTTCCTCAGGATAGGCCGCGCGAAACGCCGCGATCTTCGCGGCGCCGCTCGGCGTCAGCCAGCCCTTGACCTCGACCCATGTCTGCCAGGCGGGAACCCAGAGATCGGGGATGTAGTTCACCCCAGCACACGCGAAGACGCGCGGTTCGTACTCATACGCCAGGCCCATCGCCATCAAGATGCGGCAGACGTTCGCTTCCCAGCGGGAGCGCGTGAATCCGACATCAGCCCGTTTCGCCGTCAGGCCACGCCCACTCCGTGTCCACGTATGGACCTGCGTGGCCTG
This sequence comes from Tepidisphaeraceae bacterium, assembly GCA_036558265.1. GTDB lineage: Bacteria > Planctomycetota > Phycisphaerae > Tepidisphaerales > Tepidisphaeraceae > RYN-433. The sequence goes on from DATBFY010000621.1 coordinate 6,034, forward strand.
GCAGGCGCGGGAGCAAAAGGTCTTCGCGTATTTCCGGTGTTGGTCGAGGCGGCGCGGAACGGGTGTCCCGCAGGCGGCGCAGGGAACCACAACGCCGTTGCGTTCGCACGCGAAGGAGCAAAAGACGCGCTTCAGGAGTCCGCTCGGTGGTCGCCTGACGAGGGCGCCGCACGTCTGGCACGGGACCATGACCGCCGTTCGCAGTCCGCTCGCCCAGGTATGCACCATGCTCGCCTGGCAATCGCGCGAGCAGAAGTTGTGTTCCCGGATCCTCGCCGGGACGCGCCGAATGTTGGTGCCGCAGGCGTCGCAGCGAACATCGACCGCTGTCCGCCGCGCTTCGGCGCACGTCCGGTCTCGGCAGGACGCCGAGCAGAAGACCTGCTGCCCGTTCGCCTCGGCGCCGGCGCTCCGGCTGGCCCAGACGACGAATTTGGTTCCGCAGCCGGGGCAGGTCCGCTCGACGTTGGTCGCCGCCCGGTGGACGGCCTCGCACACCTTGGAGCAATAGCGCATCCGGCTTCCATGAGCCGCGCCCTTGCGGATGTCGGCCGCGTAGCGATAAAAGGACTGCCCGCAGGATTCGCAGACGAATGTCTCGCCGGTCCGGTGGCGTTTCTTGCGTACGCCTGGCTGTTGTGCACACGCGACGGAACAGACGTCGCCGCGGGGATCACGCCGGATGAAGCCCGTACCACAGGCGCGACAGTCACGATAGCGCCAGCCCGTGACATTCACGCCAAGGGGAATCGTCTCCCCCACCCGATAGGTCGCGTTGCGCAACCGCTCGCGGCTATCGATCAAGCCGATGGGGAACGCTGCGGTATCCTTGGGGCGCATTGCAGGGTCCTTTCCTGTGATGCCATGCCGCCGGCTGTGTCCGCAGCGCGGCGGCTGTTCTCTGCCTATTATCGTACGGCCAGGTGGTTCTGATGACGGTGGGCTCGGCGAGCTTGGGCGCGGCTCATGGTGAGATTAGGATTTCAGCTGACCTCCGGGGTGTCCGCGAGACCGCCGCCGCCTTCACCGCCTTAGAGCGGCAATCGGCCAGTGTCGGCGCATCCTTAAGCCGGAACCTTACCCCGAGTGGCGCCGGTCTCGAACAAATCACCACCCAGGTAACGAAGAGCAATGAGGCCCTGAAATCCGCCGCCCTGGCCGGTGGCATCGTCGGCGCGGCGATGGTCGGCGGACTCGGGTTGGCGGTCGATGCCGCCGGCGACCTGAATGCGGCGATTGCCAGCACCCAGCAGGTCTTCGGCGATGCGGCCGACGAGATGGAAACGTTCGCCGAGGGCGCAGCCACCGCGCTTGGGCTCTCAGAACGGGCGGCCTTGCAGGCAGCGGTTGCGCTGGGGTCGCTCTTCCTCTCCATCGGCAAGGGCGAAGCGGAAAGCGCGGACCTAAGTCAGCGCTTGATCACCGCCGCCGCCGATCTCGCGGCCTTCACCGACGCCGCCGGCGGCACGGAGGCGGCCCTGGACGCGATCCGGGCCGCGCTCCGGGGCGAAGCGGACCCGATCGAGAAGTACAACATCCGCGTGAATGAGGCCGCGGTGAATGCCAAGGCGCTGGAACTCGGTCTCGCCGGCAGCAATAGTGAATTGACGGAACAAGACAAGATACTCGCCCGTACGCAACTGATCTTCGACCAACTTGGCCCTGCCGCCGGCGCCTTTGCCCGCGAGCAGGGGCAGCTCGGCACGTCGACCGAGACCGCCCGCGCCCAGATTGAGAACGCCAGCGCCGCGCTCGGCCAACTGTTTTTGCCCGCCGTGGCGGCGGCGGCGCAGGGCATCGGCAAACTCGCCGAGGGCTTCACCGGGATGTCGCAGACGATGCAGCAAGTCGCGGGGGCGGCAGTGGCCGCCGGCGCTGGCTTGCTGGTCATGGCCTCGGCCGCCGTCAAGATCGCGGGTCTGGTCGCGGGCCTGAAGGACATCGTCGCTGCTCTGCGCGCATCACAGGCGGCGGCGGCGGCCTTTTCGCTGGCGATGGGTCCGGTCGGGATCGCGGTCGCCGCTGCTGCTGCCGCCGCCTTTCTCGCCATCCGCGTCTACCAGGACCACGATCGGGCGATTAAAACGCTCAGCGATGACTATCAGGGTCTGGCGCGGGCGATCAACGAGGCGAAGTTGGCGGGCGATGCCTCGTTGGTGACGGGACTGACTGCCCTCAACGCGCAGCTGACCGAGATTCACGACAACACCAACAGCGCTGAAGATGCCTTTAAGTCGTTGTTGACGACGGTCGGGACCGGCGATCTCTCGACCGTGGTCGAAGGCACGAATCTGAGCCTGCGCGAACTCTTCGACCAGTACAAAGAGGGCATCCTCACCCAGGACCAATTCAACAAGATCAATGAGCAAACGGAGCAGGTGCTCGAGACGCAGGGGATCGACATCGGCAATGTCACCCGCATCATCGGCGAGTCATTCGATCAATACAAACTCTGGATCGACACCCAGGGGCGGGCCGGCATCTCGGGCGACGAGCTGGCCGCGCGGATGGAGAACCTCACGCTCCATACCGCCGACTATATGCTGGTCGAGCAGGACGCGACGCAGACGACCGAGGAGGAGACCCAGGCCCTCGCCGAGAACGTCAAGGAAACGATCAAGAAGCGCAAAGAACAACAACGCCTCTCGAAAGCCGTCCAGGCGACGACCAACGCCGCCTTCCTCGCCGGGCGCTCCCTCCTCCTGCCGTTTACCCGCAACGCCGAGGATGCGGAACAGGCAACGAACCAGTTCACCGGCAGCCTCGACGAGATGATCCGCTCATCCCTCGATGCCGTGCGCGGGGTCGAGGATATGGCCCCGGCCCTCGATGGGATGCAGACCGGCTTTACCGACGCCAAGCTCAGTGTCACCGACACCGTGCTCGCCCTCGATAAGATCGGCGTCGTCAACCTGTCCCCGGCCGTGCGCCAGGCGCTCGAGTTCGCCTCGGCCCTCGTCAAGGTCGAAGCCGATATCGCGCGGGTCGAGGACGCGATCGCCAACAATCAAGACGATCTGGCGATGTGGCAGGGCCGGATTGATCTGGTCAGCGACGTGTTTGGCGTCAATACCGACGTGATCGCCGAATGGGAACGGCAGCTGCAGGAAGGGGAGGGCACCCAAAACCAGTTCAGCCAGGCGATTAATCAGTATTTCCGCACCGCCGGCAACCTGCCCAAACTCGACGCCTTGCTCGCCCAGGGTCGGATTTCCCGTGAGGAGTACAACGCCGCGATCGAAGCCGGAATTCACCTCACCCAGCGCAGCGCCGGCGGGATTCAGGACGAAGAAGCCGAGCTCGTGCGCAACGTCATTGCGCTCGACAAGTACGTCACCAAGCACGATGAGGCCGACGGCGCGGTCAAGGACCTGACCGAGGAGCAACGCGGCTACATCGCGGCGATGCAGGATTCGGCCGTCGCCACGGCGCTGCAAATGGTGCAACTGCTCGCCTATCTGGCCGTCGTCGGCGCGATCCCGCCGGAAGCGGTGACCGAATATATCGTCAACGCCAGCGACGCTAACGCCACGGTCAAAGCGCTCTTTGAGGATGTCGGCCTGCTCACCGAGGACGGCAAGGTGATCCCGTTCACGGTCGACGCCAAGGCCGCCGACCAGGCGCTGGATGACATCGAACAGCGGGATTTGCCGACCAAGACCGTCGAAGTCGTGCCGGTCGTGCGCGGCGACGCCTTCCTCCTCGATCCGTCGCGTGGGGCCACCGCCGGATTGGCGGCGGAACAGGCGCCGATCACGATCCCGGTCGTGGTCTCCGACGAGGCGACGCCGCAACTGACGGTGATCGCCGCCGATGTCGCCGCGGTGGCCGATGGCGCGACCACCGCCGGGGCGAGCGTGGGTCCGAACTTCGCCGCCGGCGTCGCCGCCTCGACCGCCGCCGCGACCAACGCCATCGGCGCGCTGCGGCGTGAGCTGAATGTCGCCTTCGGTGGGATTCCGCAGGATGCGAAGGACTGGGGCAACGTCGCCGGGCAATGGTTCGCCGCCGGCCTCGCCGACGGCATCCAGGCGGGCCGCAACCGGATTTATCAGGCGGCCTACGCCGTCGCCTACGCCGCCTACCTCGGTGCGAAAGCCGCGCTCGGCATCCGCTCGCCCTCGACCGTGGCGATGGAACTGGCGACCAATTTCTCGCAGACCTTCCTTGATGGCATCGCCGGGCATGAGGCCCAGGCCACGACGGCCGGCGAGGACCTGATCGGCGCCCTGATCGGCGGGATGGGCGGGGCGGCCAAAACGGCGATCGCCGCCCCGCGCCCGGCCCCGCTCGCCGCGTTGGCGCCGGTGACGGCAGCAAGCGGCGGCGCTCGCACGGTGATCGCCGGCGGGATCAGCATCACCGTCAACGGTAGCGGCGATCCTGAGACGGTGGCGCAACGGGTCTACCGGGCGCTCGATGACGCCTTCGGCCGTTTGGAATTGGAATCGAGAAGGTGAGCAGGCAGACGCCGATGGGGTCGAATCTTGGTATACTTTATCCCTACAAAATGAGTGCCAGGCGCTGCTTGCGACAGCCCTGGCATGGCACCTCAAGGATAGGACCCTTGCGATGCGCGACAAGTTTAGCACCGGACCAATGGCGCAACTTCCCCTCCCATTGGTCATTGATGGGCAGCGATTCTGCCGGTTCTGTGGCGCGATGCTTGTTCGTCGCCAGGAAGAGGGCCCGGCCCGTTTTCAGCGCCGCCAATTCTGTACTCCCGATCACTATCGCGCCTATCAACGCCATGACCGTACGAAGATCTGTCAGACCTGTGGCCGAGCCTTTCAAGCCGACGCGGGACACGTCCGGTACCGCTTCTACTGTTCCATGGAATGCTCACAACCGCCACGCGTGGATCGCATATGCGATCAGTGCGGGATTCGCTATCAGCGTCCCGCGCGCTACCAGAAACGCGATCAGGCCCACCACTATTGCTCACACGCGTGTAGCGATGCGGCCCAGCGCGGAGGCCGTTCGGATGATCCTCGGCGAACGCGTGTCAGCAGAGCCTGCGAGCAATGCGGCAATCCGTTCGACGCCGTTCCGTCAAGTATTCGCCAAGGGAAGGGTCGGTTTTGTTCCCAGCCGTGTTCGCGTGCATGGCACCGGGGGAAGCCCAATGGCAGGAAACAGCCGCGGGTTACCCATGTTTGCCAGCAATGTGGTCGCACATTCGAAGACTTGCCGAGCGTGCGCCGAGTCTACTGTTCAAACAGTTGCCACGGTATCGCCAAGATTCAACGGCGGGGCCCAACGTCCATCGAAGTGGAACTGTACGAGACATTGGCGGCGATGGGCATTCCCCACGAGGCGCAACGGCGAATCGGCCGATGGATCGTCGATGCCTTTTTGCCTGAGACCGGCACGATCATCGAGGCTCAAGGCGACTTTTATCATTGCAATCCCACGGTCTACCCCGATGGGCCCTACTGCGCAACGCAAGTGCGGAATGCTGCGCGTGACGAGCGCCGGTTCCGTGACTTCGCGGCTGCAGGCTATCGCGTCGTCTTGCTGTGGGAGCGCGACATTCGGGTCGTTGGCGTCCGTCATCTGATCGAGGAGGCCGGTCTTGTCGAGTTTTGCCGGGATTCCCTTCAAGGTCATGGGGGAGGGGGGGACATTCCCAACCGTGGAAAGTAACCCGGACGGAGCGAGGATGTACTCGGCCCAGATCCGCCTCGCCAGCCTCGAGGACCGCAACAACCTGGCGGGCAAAGCCACCCGCGTCACCGTGCTGCCCTGCTACGGACGATTCGCTGCCTCCGTGCATGTGATTGCTGGCCCCGGCACGGCCAGTCTCTCCGTGCCGCGCCAGGCCGGCGATCTCGCCACCTACACCGCGATTTTGACCAGTCTCACCGCCGTCCAGGCCGATGGCCACGACGCGACGCGGTTCACGGCCCAGGCCGAGTTCGTGGTGCTCTGATGACGACCGTGTTGCGGCAGTTCCTGGTGCGCGTGAAGCTCGACGGCGCGAGCGTCGAGGCGGCGGCGCCGGTCCGGATTCAGCAGCAGCTGATCGGCAGCGTGACCACGGTGGCGGAGGTCGCCCTCGCCGGCACCACGCCGGCCCTCGATACGACAATGGCGGTCACGATCTCGCACATCAACAAAGGCGCTTGGACGCCCGATGGCGACTATGACAGCCGGCCGCTCTTTACCGGCATCGTCAATCGCATCTCCGGCGTCGGTGAGCCGCATGGGGTGAGCCTGTCCTGCACCGGCCAACTCGCCAAACTGCGACGCACCCGGACGACCGATTACGCCCTGGCCGGCAAGACCGATATTCAAATCGTCAAGGATGTGCTCGACTTTTGCGACATCGACTACGCGCCGAGCAAGATTCACGGCTGGAACTATCACCTCGGCACGGCCGATCTGCATGGGGCCGACCCCACGCAGTACCGGCCGTACTGGCGGGCCGGCCAATCCGGGGCCGACCTCATCGCCGAATTGGACCGCGTCTTCTGGTGCGCGACGATCGAGCTCGGTGACGGCACCATCTTCCGCTTCCCCTATTCCCTGGCGCCCTACTGGTATGTCGAGCCCATCTCCTACGCCCGCACCTTCGTCCGCGGTCAGACCGGCGTCAGTTTTTATGCCAACGAGCGCGCGCGGGGCGACCTCGACCAGGTGCAGAATTACTGGATCGTGCGTGGGCTCTCCTTCCCCTGGGGCGAGGGTGAGGATTTCGCCGGCTGCCAGCAGAGCATCATCGCCACCGCCAACGCCGACCACGCCAAGCTCGGTCCCGGCGTCGACGTCGGCCCGCAGGAGTTTTCGAGCGACCTGATCGACAGCGAGGAGCTGGCGAAGTGGATCGCGCAGCGGCTGATGGGTGAGCACAACCGTGAGCCCGACACGGTGCGCATCCAGTGTGGCAATGACGCCAAGGTCGGACCGGGGTCACTCATCCTGGTCAAAGACAAAAGCTATGGCATCGACCTGACCAGCGACAAACGCTACATCGTCACCGGGGTCAGCCGCGAAGGCGACACGATGCTGATTGACTGCGTTGGCGGGGCGACGGGGGTGATCGGCGCCGTCCATTCTTCCGTCGTGATCGACTGCAACGGGAGCAGCACCGATGTCGGCACTGATCCCGCCATCCCGGCCGGACCCGATCCCGAAACGCCCGGTATTCCCCCGCTCGATTCCTTTCCCGACGAGCCGGTCGAGGATCCGCCGCCGGAGCCGCCGGAGAACACCGATGACCCGTTCATCGGGTGCACGGAAACCGGCAACCTCGTCTGTCCGGTTGGGGCGACTGGCTTCACGGAGCCGGCCGATATGCCGGTCCTCGACTGGCGCGCCAGCGGCTCCGTGCTCTTCAATTGCATCCCCGAGAGCTCGGAGGACGTCGAGCTGATCGGCTATACCGCCGTGGGACTCAACGGGCATCTCTTCCCCAACGAGACGACGCCGTATGCCGCCAAAACCTTCGACAACGATCTCAACGTCAGTCCGGGGCCGGGGGTGGTCACGCTCTCCGGCGAGGTCTGGTTCGTGCATGAAGGGGCGGTCCTCACCGTCGAGATCCAGGGCTACGGC
>DATBFY010000622.1:0-7804 GCA_036558265.1 Tepidisphaeraceae bacterium
GTGGTCCCCATCCCCTACGCCGACCTCTCCGTCTCCAACGTCACCCCCGACGCCACCGGCGGCTCGGGTCAGCCGCTTCGCGTCTCCTGGACCGTCACCAACAACGGCATCGGCATCACCAACACCGCGAGCTGGGCCGACTCGGTCTTCCTCGCCACCGACCCGGCCGGCAACAACATCGTCACCAGCCTGGGCTCGTTCGATCACAAGGGCCGGCTCGCGGTGGGCGGCTCGTACTCCCGCGAGGCACTGGTCACGCTGCCCGACGGTCTGACGGGCACGTTCTTCGTCGTGGTCAAGACCGGCGGGCCGTTCGAGTTCATCTACACGCAGGACAACTCCGCCGTCGGCGGCCCGGTCACGATCACGCTCACGACGCCCCCCGACCTGACGGTGGACGACATCACCGCGCCCGTCACGGCGCTCGCCGGGCAGAAGATCGACATCGCCTGGCGCGTCCACAACATCGGCGCCGGCGACGCCAGCGGAACGTGGACCGACAGCGTCTTCCTCAAGAAGGCCGGCGATCCCAACGCCCCCCTGATCCCGCTGGGCGCCTTCGGCTACAACGCGGGCCTCCAGGCCGGCAAGTTCTACGACCGCTCCGAACAGTTCACGCTGCCGACGACGCTCCAGGGGCTCTTCCAGGCCGTCGTCGTCACCAACACCACCGCCTCGCTCTTCGAGAACGGCGCGATCGCCAACAACGCGCTGGTGGATGACGGCACGCTGCTGGTCTCGCTCCCGGTCAAGCCCGACATCCAGGTGCAGTCGGTCACGATCCCGGCGTCGGTCTCCGCGGGCGGCACGATCGCCGTCGATTTCAAGATCATCAACCAAGGCACGGTTGCCACCGCCGGACAGTGGAAGGACAACGTCTACCTGTCGCTCGACAACCAGGTCTCGGGCGATGACGTGCTGATCGGCTCGTTCGACAGCGGCTCCGCGCTGGATCCGGGCGAAACCTACCGCACGCTCACGCCGGGCCTGGTCATCCCCAAGCGCTACCGCGGGAACGTCTTCATCCTCGTCCAGGCCGACGCGAACAACTCGATCGACGAGTTCCCCAACGACAACAACAACCTGCTCGCCAAGCCGCTCAACGTGATCCCGCTCCCGCCGTCGGACCTGGTGACGTCCAACGTCGTCGCTCCCACGCAGACCTTCGACGACTCGACCATCCAGGTGCGGTTCACGGTCAGCAACCCGGGCATCGGCGAGACCGACGTTGCCGCCTGGACCGACACCGTCTGGCTCACCCGCGACCGCAAGCGCCCCAACGTCAAGAAGGGCGACATCCTCCTGGGCTCGTTCGCTCACAACGGCTCCCTGAAACCCGGCGAGAGCTACGACCAGGTCGTCAACGTCCACATCCCCGCGACCCTGAGCGGCGAGATGTTCATCACCCCCTGGTCCGACGCATACGACGTGGTCACCGAGGACACGCTCAGCAACATCATCAACCCCGACGACCCCAACGAGCTCGACAACAACAACTACAAGGCCCGCCCGATCACCGTCGTCCTGCGCCCCCCGGCGGACCTGGTCATCACCACCCTGACCCCCGACGCGACCGCGCTCGCGGGCGGCCCCTTCAACGTCACCTGGACCGTCCAGAACCAGGGAGCCGCCGACACCCTCCAGGATTCCTGGATCGACGCGGTCTACCTCTCCGACAAGCCGACCCTCACCGGCGCCAGGCTCTGGACGCTCGGGAACTTCGCGCACAGCGGGATCCTGGGCGCGGGCAAGTCGTACACCCAGACCCAGACGATCAACCTATCCCCCGCCACCGCGGGGCAGTTCGTCATCGTCGTCACCGATTTCGGTCGCAACGTCTTCGAAGGCCCGTTCACCGACAACAACACCAAATCCACCGCGACGTCCGTCACCACGACGCCGGCGGACCTGCAGGTTACCGCCGTCGTCACGCCGCCGCAGAACTTCTCCGGCGAGAAGGCCACGATCTCCTGGACGGTCAAGAACTTCGGGGCGACCGTCTGGCCCGGCACGCGCTACTGGCAGGACCAGGTCTTCATCTCCCCCGATGCGACCTTCATCCAGGGCCGCGCCATCCCGCTGGGAACCTTCGTCCATACGCAGACGACGCCGCTGGCAAGCAACGCCACCTACACCCAGACGCAGGACGTCACCCTCCCGCGCGGCATCGGTGGCCAGTTCTACATTTACGTGATCGCCGACGTCACCCAGCTCGAGCCCGACCAGGGCGACAACGCCGCCGCCCGCGACACGCTCTTCCCCACCAGCGTCTACGAGGGCGCCAACGGCTTCAACAACATGGGCTCGGCGCCGATCCCCGTCACCTACCGCGAACCGGACCTCAAGGTCACCAACCTGGTGGTCCCCGCGACGCCCCCCTCCTCGGGCGCGACGATCCCCCTCTCCTTCACCGTCAGCAACATCGGCACCCGCGACACCCGCGAGGCCCACTGGTTCGACCGCGTCTACCTCTCGAAGGACCCCTCCCTCGACGGCGGCGACCAACTGCTGGGCGCCTTCGAACGCTTCGGCGTCCTGGCCAAGAACGCCAACTACACCGCCAACCTCAACGTCGATCTGCCCGACGGCGTCGTCGGCAACTTCTTCATCCTGGTCTTCACCGACTCGAACCTTGCCGGCCCCCTGCCGCCGGAAAACCCCAGCCTCCGCTTCGAGGACAGCATCGATCAGACCCTGGCGCGCGTCGGCGAATACCGCGACGAGGGGAACAACATCACCGCCCAGCCGCTGGCGATCACGCTGGCGACCCCACCCGACCTCCAGGTCACCTCCATCACCATCCCGCAAAGCGTGCTGATCGGCCAGTCGTTCGACGTCACCTACCAGGTCACCAATAAAGGGCTGGGACCGACGCCCACCAAGCAGAACGCCTGGGACGACCTCTTCTACCTCTCGCGCGACCAGTTCCTGGACTTGAACGCCGACCGGTTCCTGGGCGCCCGCCGCCGCACCAGCGGGCTCAATGCCTCGGGCAAGTACCAGTTCACCGAGAGCTTCGCCGCCCCGCGCGACCTCAATGGCGCGTTCTACGTCATCGTCATCGCCGACCCGGTCCGCTACGCCGACCACCCCCACGCCGAGGTCTTCGAGCTCGACAAGGAACTGAACAACGCCACGCCCAGCCCGCAGCCGCTGCTGATCCAGCTTCCGCCCCCATCCGACCTGATCGTCACCAACATCGCGCTGCCCGGCTCCGCCAAGTCCGGCGATCCGGTGCACCTCGAATGGACCGTCAAGAATCAGGGCGCCAACCCCGCCGAGGGAAGCTGGAGCGACGCCCTCTATCTCTCCACCGACAACGTCTGGGACATCAACGACGTGCCGCTGGGGCGCGTCCGCCACACCGGCACGCTCGCGCCCGGCGCCAGCTATACGCTGCCGCTGGACGTCAACCTTCCGCCCGCCAAGCCCGGGCAATACCGCATCATCGTCCGCCCGGACATCTTCAACGAGGTGTTCGAGGGCCCCGACGAGTCCAACAACAAGACCGCCTCGGCATCGCCGCTCAACGTGACGGTGGACACGCTGCAACTGGGCGTGCCGTTCGACACCAACCTCGATCCCGGGCAGGTGCGCCTCTTCCAGGTCTCCGTGGGCCTCGACCAGACGCTCAAGGTCGACCTGACCACCCCCGCCGACACAGCATTCAACGAGCTGTTCCTCCGCTTCAATGACGTGCCCAACGGCATCACGTTCGACGCCTCCTATACCGGCCCGCTCGCCGCCAACCAGACCGCCGTCATCCCCTCCACTCAGCCGGGCACGTACTTCATCCTCGTGCGCGGCCAGGCCGAGCCGGGCAACGATACGCCGATCACCCTGCTCGCCGATGTCATCCCGCTCTCGATCACCAACGTCATCCCGGACCAGGGCGGCGATTCGCGCTGGGTCACCACCACCATCCTGGGCGCCCAGTTCAAGGCCAACGCGATCGTCAAGCTCGTACGCCCCGGCATCGCCGAGTTCGAGCCGGTGCAATACCAGGTCGTCGATTCCACCAGGATCATCGCGATCTTTGACCTGCGCACGGCCCCCCACGGCCTCTACGACATCCGGGTCACCAATCCCAACGGCGAATCGGCGACGGTCCCCTATCGCTACCTCGTCGAACGCGCCATGGAGCCCGACGTGCGCGTCGGCCTGGGCGGGCCGCGCATCATCGCGCCGGGCAACGCCGGACTCTACGGCTTCTCCCTCGAGAACCTCACCAACGTCGATCTGCCCTACGTCAACTTCACGTTCGGCCTGCCCGAGCTGGGCATCAATCCCGTGCTCGGCCTGAAGTACGTGGTGATGAGCACCAACCTGCGCGGCAGCCCGGGCGTCTCCAACGTGCCCTGGGCGGACCTGAACTCGCAGGTCAACACCACCGGCGAGATCCTCGCGCCCGGGTACGCGATCGACCTGGGCGCCGGCAGCTTCGCCGGCCTCTCCTTCACCGCGCTGACCTATCCGGGTCTCAAGGAGCTGCTCGCCAAGAATCCCCACCTGCTCGACGACGTGGACGACGAGGACATCGCGTTCAAGTTCCACATCACCGCGTCGGCGACACCGATGACGCGGGATGAATTCATCGCCCAGCAGACCACCCAGGCGCTGGCGCTGCGGGATGCGATCATCGCCGACGATTCGGCCAGCCAGGCACTGCGCGTGCTGGCATCGGACCCCGCCGCCTGGACCGCCCTCTACCTCACCGGCCTGCAGCAGGCCGGGCTCCTGCGGCCCGAGGACGTGCCCCCCGCGGTGCGCCTGGATCCGAACCTCACCAGCCTCATGTCGGTGCTGGCCGCCGGCATCCTCGCCGGGCCGGCCGGGCAGCAGATCATCTCCAACGCCGACCTGCCGTCGTTCTTCGCCCAGGTGCGCAAGTGGTACGGGAACGACGACAGCAAGATCGGCTCGGCCGCCATTCCCAACGCGTCGGACTTCGACCTCAAGCTCTCGCGACGCACGGTCTTCGAGGCGTTCAACATCTACGTGCCATTCGGCAAGGTCACGTTCGATCCCTCGTTCATCGACGCGCCGCCGCCCGATTTCTCGCAGTTCTTCGCGGCGCCAGGTCAGAACAACCGCCTGGCCACGATCAACGGCCCGCTGGGCATCGGCGCCCAGCAGTTCCTGCCGTTCGGTCAGCCGCTGCCCTATTCGGTCCACTTCCAGAACGCGGCAAATGCGACCTCCACCGCCAGCGAGGTGCGCATCGTCACCCAGCTCGACCCGAACCTCGACCCGCGATCGTTCCGCCTGGGGGACATGCAGATCGGCGGAATCCAGGTGCACATCCCGTCCGGCCGCGGCGTCTTCCAGGGCGATTTCGACTTCGTCAATTCCAAGGGGTTCATCCTGCGCGTCACTGCCGGCATCGACGTGCAGTCGAACACGGTGTCGTGGCTCTTCCAGGCCATCGACCCCGACACCGGCGAATTGATCCAGGACCCCACCAAGGGCCTGCTCCCGCCCGACGACGCCAACGGCGCGGGCGAAGGCTTCGTCACCTGGACCGCCACGCCCAAGGCCGACCTGCCCACGGGCACGCTGATCAAGGCCAAGGCGCGGGTTTTGCTCAACACCGCCGCGCCCGAGGACACGCTGGAACTTTCGCAGACGCTCGACGGCGTCGCGCCGACCACGGCGCTGACTGCAACGCCGCTGACGCCGGGCGGCACCGACTTCCTCGTCAAGTGGAACGCCACGGATGATGCCGGCGGTTCCGGCATCAAGGGCGTCACCGTCTACGTCGCCCAGGACGGCGGCGACTTCACCATCTGGCTCCGGCAGTCCACCGACACGTCGGCCGTCTACAACGGCACGCCCGGACACACCTACGAGTTCATCGCGCTCGCCACCGACCTGGCCGGCAACCGCGAGGAGCCGCCCACCGGCCTCACCACACCCGATGACGGCTCGGGCGCGAACCTCGGAAACCTGCCGACCGTCCCCGATACGACCCAGGACCTCGGCCCGCCCGCCCAGCCCTCGCCGCAACCCTCGACCAACCCCATCTTCGTCCAGGCCCAGAGCCAGGTGCCCGCCACCAATCCGGCCACCCGCCCCTCCGAGTTCAACACCGTCTTCGCCCCCTTCTCCGGCAGCGCCTTCGTCACCGGCATCCAGCAGTCCCACGCCAACATCGGCCCGATGGCCATCCTCCCCCTGCCCGACGGCTCGGTCATCGTCAGCGGCGGCCCCAATCGCGGAAGCTTGTTCCGCGTCGGGCCGACCGGCGGACAGGTGGGCGATCCGATCATCACCCTCCCCTTCCCCATCTTCGACCTGGCGATGGATAAGCAAGGGAGAATCTGGGGTGCGACAGGGGGAGGCCCGCTCCTCCAGCTCGACCCCACCTCATTAAAGATCATTGCTCAATACGGCGACTCGATCACCCAGACCATCGCCGTAAACCCGATCACAGGCGACATTTACGTCTCATCCGGCGACGGCATCGAAATCTTCAACCCCGCCACCGGCGCCTTCCGCCACTACGCCGACCTCCGCGTCGGCAACATGACCTTCTCCCCCGAGGGGGAGCTATGGGCCGCGGTCTGGCCACAACGCGGCGACATCGTCCGCTTCGACAACAAGGCCAAACCCCACGTCATGCTCCACTTCGCCAGCCCCGTCGATTCGCTGGCGTTCGGGCAGACGGGGACCAAGCTGGAAGGGCTGCTCTTCGTCTCGAACAACGCCGGGTCGCGGCGGTTGCTGCCTTCAGAGCTGATCATGGTGGATCTGGCGACCCTCCGGACCACCCCTATCGCTCGCGGAGGCACCCGTGGGGATATCGTGAGGACGACGGCGCGGGGGCAGGTGCTGTTGTCGCAGTCGAATCAGATCGACGTGTTGAATCCTGCGATCGCGCCGTCGGTTTTGGGGACCAATCCGCCGGCGAATGCCATCGTGGCACTGCCGCTGACCTCCTTCTCGGTCACGTTCGACCGGGATATGGACCTGGCATCAGTCACCAATCCGGCGAACTACTCCCTCACCGGCGACGTGAGCGGTCCGGTCACGATCGACTCGATCAATTACGACCCCGACACCCGGACGGCGGTGCTGAATTTCAACTCGCTCAAGGCCGAGCATTGGACGTTTAAAGCGCTCGCGTCGCTCCTGAGCCAGGATCAACTCCATCCCCTGCAGGATTTCACGTCGGTCTTCACGTCGGCGTCGGATTTCTCGGATCTGGTGGACATCCAACTGGTCGCCAGCCGGTCGGATCGGGCCAATGGCACGGTTTCTTATGACGTGAAGGTGACGAGCAAGGCGACGAACGACCTGCTCGCGCCGCTGCTGCTCGTTTTCGATCCGGCGACGTACTTCGCGGGTCAGCCGGTGGGGTCGCTTCCGGGAAATAACGGGTTGTTTCTGCTGGATATCGGGCAGGGCCTGGCGGGGGGCGTGCTGCATCCGGGGCAATCGACCGCGGTTCGGACGATTACCATCGGGGACCCGGGCGGGACCCGGGCGAACTTCGGGCACAGCGTCTTCGCGCTGCCAACTGCTAATACAGCGCCGCTCATCACGTCGCAGCCGGTGACGGCGGCGACGGTGGGAACCGGCTACGCATACCAGGTACTCGCGAATGACCCGGATGGCGTGGGGGCGCTGACTTACTTCCTGTATGCGTCGCCGGACGGGATGACGATCAACCCCGCCAGCGGCCTGATCTCGTGGACGCCGACAACGGGCAGCCCGCAGACCGCCACGGTCGAGCTGCGGGTGTACGACAGCCGGGGCGGGTTCGCGTCGCAACGGTACGACATCACGGTGGCCGGGGTGAACC
>DATBFY010000623.1:0-4098 GCA_036558265.1 Tepidisphaeraceae bacterium
ACCAGGTTCTGGTCGATCATGAAATTCTGCCCGAACCGGTGCCGCGGCTCGGTGTTCGCGCCGGCCAGAAGGGCCTGAATCTCGTGCTTGCTCTGTGCCATCGCAAAAGCGTATACGGGCACGGTACAATCTATCGCGCCATGGCGTCACCCCGATCAAGGTCCCATCCCCCTCGCACGCTCGAGTACCGCTCCGGGCTCGACGAGCCATCGACCGACTGGAAGGGCGGGTTCGCGCTGCTCGAATTGATCGTCGAGAACCTGCTGGGCCTGTTCTTCGCCGCCTCCGGGACGATCTGCGGCGCCTTCGGCGCGATCGCACTGGTGAGCGTGCTGATATCCCACAGCCGACGCAACGACCCGATCGCCGCCGCCGGCACCTTTATCATCATGTCGATTGCCTCGGCCATCCTGTTCTTCCTCGCGCGGCAGTTCATCGGCGTGCGGGTTCGCCGATAGAGACTTGCACCCGCACCCCCATCTGCCTCGCCGCCAGCTCCACCACCGGCTCGACCTCCAGCCGCCGCAGGCAACTCTGATGCGAGCAGTGCCGCGAGTAGCACGGGCTGCACTCGATCCCTAGCCGGATCACGCTCTCCATCCGTCGGAACGGCCCGGTGCGCACCGGGTTGGTCGGCCCGAAGGGCGTGACGAGCGGCCGCCCCAGCGCTGCCGCGATGTGCATCGGCCCCGAGTCGTTCGCCACCACCAGGCTCGCCCCTTCCAGGAGCGCCGTGAGCTGCTTCAGCGTCGTCTTGCACGTCAAATCGATCGCGCCGGGGATGCGTGACGCCATCGCGCCTGCATCCGGACCCCCCGCCAACACCGACGCCACCCCGAACCGCTCCCGCAGCGGCCCAGTCAATCCCGCAAATTTCTCCACCGGCCAGCGCTTGGTCTCCCAGTTGGTCCCGGGGAGCAGGACGGCATACGGTTCAAGTCCTGAGTGCTGAGTCCTGAGTCCTGAGCGGATCAGAAGGTCGCGCACGTGCTCCCGGTCCTCTTGCGTTGTCGCGAACGGAAACTCGACTGACGTCTCATCGCAACCGATGAACCGCGCCAGCTTCAGATACCGCTCGATCGCGTGCTGCTCCATCGTCTCGATCGGCACCCGGTGCGTGTAGAACAGCCACGCCAGCTCCCGCGCGTTGGCAAAACCGACTCGCACCGCCGCCCCGGTCTTGCGCGCCAGCCACCCGCTGCGAAACAGCCCCTGCAGGTCGATCACCAGGTCGAACCGCCGCTCGCGAAGGCCTTTCGTGAACCGCCGCCACTCCCCGAACACGCGCGGGCTGCGCCACATCCCGCCCAGCCGCTTGCGGTCGAACAGGATCACCTCATCCAGCATCGGGTGCCCTTCGAGGAGCCCGCTGCACGCGGGCGTGACCAGCCACGCGATCCTCGCCGCGGGCCACCGCCGTCGCACCAGGCTCAGTACCGGAAGCGTGTGCACCACGTCCCCGATCGCGCTGGGCTTGATGATCAGGATCCGCTGCGGCGAGAAGTTGGCCGGCATTGAGCTGTTCATTCGGCCGCTACTTCCTGCCGTTCCGAAAGCGAAAGCGCCTCGGCCTCGCGCTCGATCCGAGTGAACGGCGCGTAGCCCTGGCACAGCGCCAGGCTGTCCGCCGGCGTGTACTGGCGATGCTCCTCGCGCAGGCTCCGCAACAGCCGCTGGATGCCGAACGTATCCCATCGGTAGAACCGCACGCCGTCCACGTCCACGAGGACCGGCGTCGCGCCGCGCACCTCATCCGGCATCACGATCCAGTTGCTCGCTTTGGCGTCGAAGTGACAGAACCCCACGGTCTCGATCCGCCGCAAGATCCGTCCGCATCGCCGCAGCAGTGCATCGCGTTCCCCGGCGTTCAGGAGATCCAGGTTCGTCGTCGCCAGCGTCCGGCCCGGCACACGCTCGAACACGATCGCCTGATCCACCACGTACCCCATCACCCGCCGCTCCATCACCAGCAGAGGCCACGCGGTCGGGATGTTTCGGATCAAGAGGTTCCAGCTTTTCCTCCACGCCCGCCACGACCGCGACCCGCGCCCGATCTCGTTCACGTAGCGATACCATCGCTTCCGCCTCGCCCGCTTGACGATCACCTCCACCGGCCGACCCGCCACCGTCACCTCCCCCGCCATCACGTCCCCGCTGCGGCTCGACTTGAGCACTTCGAGCAGTCCGTCCTCGACCTTCTGCCACAGCACCGGCCACTCCCGCCGCCATTCCGCCTCACCCACCACCAGCCTGCTCGCCGGTGAGAACCGGTGCGGATACTTCCAGTGCCGCACGAACACGCCCGACCAGCCGTCGTCAAATCGCAGCTTCCCGAAGTAGCGGTTATCGCCCCGGATGCGCCCGGCCGACTTGCGCCAGATCTTCGGGCTCACCACGTTCGTCCGCGGCATCTCCGAATCGGGCGCGAGCAACCGCCAACCGCGCCGCAGGTCCTGTCGCGTCGCGTATCGCGCCACGCTGTGCCCCAGCCGCAGGAGCTGGTTCATCTTCAGCCCGCCCGCCGTCACCGCGTAGGCATCCAGCAGGTAGACCTCGCCGGCCTGGTTGCGCAGGAAATTACCCAGGTGCAGGTCGTCGTGACCGTAACTCGCATCACCCAACGCCTTGACCAGCTCGCCCACCTTTCGCGCCAGCACCAGGTGATCCGGCGCGCGCTCGCCGCGAAGCTCGAAATCATTCAGGTAACGGTCGAGTTGCACGGCCGGCTCGATCGCCTCGGAGATGACCGCGTCTCCCTTGACGCCCTTGATCACGTAACCCGACAGCACCGCCACCGCGCGCGGCGCCGGCACCTTGGCCTTTTGAAGCCACTGCAACCGCACGAACTCGCGCATCGCCGGGTTGCCGCGAAAGGTCCGCTTCAGCCGCGAGCCGGGGCGGGGGTAGAACTTCAGGTAGTACCCCTTGCCGTTGACCTCGAACCGCCAGACCTGCCGGTACGGGCGATCCTTGACCAGCGTCCCCAGCCGGGGCAGGTCGCGCAGAGTCTGTTCGAGCACGGCGGTGGACACGGCAAAGGGTATCCCAGATCAGTGCAATGATGACAAGGGATGATAGGGCCCGCCCCATTCCGTGTTAATCGGTTGAGCAGGCTATATCGCCGCCAGCGCCTGCAGCTTCGCCAGCAGATCTGAAATCGCCGCCGACGTGGTGGACTTGATCGTCACGCCAAACAGCTTGTCCGGATCGTCTTCCTGCGCCAAGTCGAAGGAAACGCTTGGCCCCAGCAGCTTAAGGAGAAAGGCCTCAAGCTCAGGTTTGACCGCCTTGAACGTCTCAGGCGTATTGGGGGCGAGGAGGCGATCGCCAATCTGCACCGAGATCTCATCCGTCCGGAACCGCAGCCCGGGATAATCCTCCAGCCGCGCCGCCGCCTCCAGCGCGTACCGGAACACCGCCGCCAGACGCTGCGCAAACGTGCCCGGCAGCGGCTGCTTGCGCTGGTACTGCAAGCCGACGCGCCCGTCCTGGTGGTCGAGCGACAGGTTCGCCTCGTGCGTCACCAGCACCGTGCCCGGCCCCTCGTGGACGTGGTCATAATCCGCCACGTCGATCATCAGGTGATCGTCCATCGCGTGGGTCTGGATCCACGTCTGGAAGACCGGCAGCAGCTTGACGCCATGCGCCTGCGCCGGGTCCTGGAGGAACAACTTCACAATAATCTTCTGAGCGTTCATCAATCTTCGTAGCACGGGCGCCCCGCGCCCGTGTCTCTGATAATCACGGGCGAGGCGCCCGTGCTACGGGTCTTTAGACTTTCGCGAGCGCGGGGGCTTGGTGTTCGGCCTGCCACCGCGCGTGGGCCTGGTGGGCGGCGTCGATGAAGAGGTTCGCCTCTTCCACGAGCTTGTGTACCGTGTCCGCCGTGAACCGCCGGTCCGGCCCCTCGTGGCGGAGAAACAGGTACCGGCTGAACTGGTCCCCGTGGTACTTGTCCCAGAAGATCTGCGTATCCACGTACCGCGTGCGGAACTCATTGACGATCACGGTGGCATCGTCCGGCACGTCCTGCCACTGGAGCTGCACCAGCGTCTTGGCCGCAGTCAGCATCGCCTTGTACGCCTTCTCGTCGGCAGC
>DATBFY010000624.1:0-3034 GCA_036558265.1 Tepidisphaeraceae bacterium
GCATGGCGACGGGGATGACGATGCCGATCAGGACGAGGGTGGCGAGGACCTCGACGAGGGTGAACGCGCCGCGGCGACGGCAGGGGCGCGGGCGCCGGCACACTGGAAGATTGTGCGCGCGGCGCGTCATTGCGGTGCTCCGGGCTGGACGAGTCGGAAGGGTTCGGCGGGGGAGAGGGATTCGACCTCGAGCGCTTCGGCGCCGTCGGCGCTGGTGACGCGGATCTTGCCGGCCTGGGCGCGGCCGTTGGGGTAGAAGTCGATCCACTCGCGGCTCTGGCCGGCGGGGTCGAGGATCTGGAGGCCGAACTCGTCGGGCACGGTGAACTGCCGGCCGATCTCGTTGCCCAGGGGGGCGAAGTTCTGGCCGTCCTGGACCATGAGGTAGTAGGTGCGCGAGGCGGCGTCGAGCTTGAGGCGGTAGATGCTGGAGGTGGCGACCGACTGCGAGCGGGCGAACTGGGTGAGGGCGATGACCTGGTCGGCGACGTTGCGCATACGGTTACCGCGGGCCCAGCCGCTGAGCGACGGGGCGGCGACCGCCAGCGCGATGCAGATGATCACCATCACGAGCACGAGCTCGAGGAGGGTGAACGCCGGCCGCCGGGCGGCGGTGGCGCGGGTGATGGCGGGGGGGTATACACGGGGCGGTCGGATCATCGGGTCGCTCGCGGGGTGCTCGCTCGCGCGGTGCGGCTCACGGTTGATCGCGCGATTAAGCAACGCGCGCGATCGTGTCAGCGGTCAGTGCTGGGACCAGTTGTCGATGTCGTCGTTGCCCTCGCGTTGGTCGGGGCCCATCGAGAAGAGGTCGAAGCCGTTGGTGTTGTGCTGGCCGGGGTAGCGGTAGACGTACTCGTTGCCCCAGGGGTCCTTGGGGACGCCGCGCTTGATGTAGGGGCCGTGCCACGTCTGGGCGTTGGCGGGCTGCTCGACCAGGACGCGCATGCCCTCGTCGGTGGAGGGGTAGTGGCCGTTGTCCTGCTCGTAGAGCTCGAGTGCGCCGTCGAGCATGGAGATGTCGGTCTTGGCGGCGGCCTGCTTGGCCTGCTCGGAGCGGCCGGTGAACTTGGGCACGACGACGGCGGCGAGGACGGCGAGGATGACCAGCACGAGCAGTAGCTCGATGAGGGTAAACGCGGCGGTGCGACGGCGGCCCTGGGGGCTGCGGTGGCGTGTCATGGATCGCATCTGAATTCCTTTCACTTCAATTGCAATGTTTCTCGAGTTCGCGCGGTCGAATCCGGTCTATTTGATCAGGTCCTGGAGGTTGAAGACGGGCAGCAGCATGCCGACGACGACGGTGCCGATCAGGCCGGCCATCATGAAGAGCAGCAGCGGCTCGGCGAGGGCGACGAGCATGCGGAGGTTTCGGTCGAGCTCGCCCTCGTAGGCGATGGAGAGGCGGACCAGCTCCTTGTCGAGGCGGCCGGTCTCCTCGGCGACGGCGATCATCTCGATCACCGATGGGGGGAAGAGGATGGTGTTGCCCGCGAGGCTCTTGCTCAGGGGCTGGCCGCGCTGCACCTCGTCGATGGCGTGGGAGACGGCGTCGGCGAGGGTCTGATTGCCCAGGGCTTCGCGGGCGGTCTTGAGGGAGGCGACCAGGGGGACGCCGGCGCCGACGAGCGTGCCGAGCATTCGGGCGAAGCGCACGAGGGCGAAGCGTGCGGCGACCTTTCCGACGGCGGGGGCGCGGAGGATCATCCGCTCGATGAAGCGTTTGCCGGAGTCGCTGGAGGCGGCGCGCCTGAGCGTGACGACGATCACGACCACGACCGCGCCGATGAACAGGCCGTAGTGCTGCAACGAGTGGCTGATGCCGACGATGACCTGGGTGAGCCAGGGGAGGTTGCCGCCAAATTCGGCGAAGATGCCGGAAAAGCGGGGGATGAAGAAGGTCAGGAGGAAGATGAGCACGGCACAGGCCAGGACGCCCAGGACGCAGGGGTAGACCATGGCCGCTTTGACCTTGCCCTTGAGCTCCTGCTCGCGGGTGCGGAAGTCGGCGATCTGCTGGAGGACGACGTGGAGGAAGCCGCCGGACTCGCCGGCGCGGACCATGGCGACGTAGACGGAGGAGAAGGTTTTGGGCCACTTGGCGATGGCGTCTGCGAGCGAGATGCCGCCGACGACGTCGTCGTGGATGGCGGACCAGACGTTCTTGGCGCCCGGATGGGAGACCTCGCGGCGGAGGAGATGGAGGGCCCGGGAGAGGGGCAGGCCAGCGGCGAGGAGGTTGGCGAGCTCGCGGGTGAAGGATTCGACCGCGGACTGCGGGACGCGGGTGGAGGTGGAGCGGCCGGCGGCGCCGGGGGCGGCGTAGCCGAGCGGCGCCGCGGCGCCGGCGGCGGATGCGGTGGCGGCGCGGCCGTTGCGGCTCTCCTCGATCTTGACCGGGGAGAGGCCCTTTCCGATGACCAGGTCCATGGCGGCGGCCTTGGTGTCGGCGGGGATCGTGCCAGTGGTGCGGCGGCCGGCGCGGTCGAGGGCGGTGTAGGCGTAGACGGCCATTTACTCTGCCCCTCCTGCGGCGGCGGCAGTTTCGGTGACGGGGGCGGGGGTGGTCGGCTCGTTGAAGCGGTGACCGGTCTCCTCGTCCTTGGTGTTTCGCATCACTTCGTCCACGGTGGTTCGGCCCTCGCGGATGATCCGCCAGCCGTCCTCGCGGAGGCTGCGCATCCCCTGCTTGATCGCCACCTGCCGCAGGTGGTGGGCGGGGGCGCGCTCGAGGATCATCGAGCGGATCTCGTTGCTGATGGCCATCATCTCGAAGATGCCCTGGCGGCCGCGGTAACCGGTGCCCTGGCAGTTTCGGCAGCCGGCGCCGCGGAAGAGGGTGGGGGGGACGAGGTCGCCGAACTCATCGCGGATGAGGCGGACCTCCTTCTCGGGAACCTCTTCCTTACAGTGCTTGCAGATGACGCGGACGAGGCGCTGGGCGAGGACGACCTCGAGCGAGGAGGCGACCAGGTAGGGCTCGATGCCCATGTCGATCAGGCGGGTGGCGGCGCCGGGGGCGTCGTTGGTGTGC
>DATBFY010000625.1:0-15127 GCA_036558265.1 Tepidisphaeraceae bacterium
TCGAAGGAATCGCGGTGGAGTTGTTTGGTCTGCTCGTCGAGGTTGAAGTCCTGGATAACCTGGTCGTTGAGCACGACCTTCACGTGGGGGCCCTGGCAGGTGATGTGGTACTTGTTCCAGGCTTCGGGTTTGAAGGCGGCCTTGGCGGGGGCGATGCCGCGGTAGATGGCGCCGCACAACTGCTCGGCCTCGCCCTTGCCGCCGTAATAGCGCGGGTCGACGATCTGGAGCTCCATCCCGTCGTAGGCCGGGTCGCCGTGGAGGGGGGCGCGCAGGGCGACGCCGCTGTTGCCGAGGGGCGGGAGCTTGAATTCCAGCTCCAGCTCGAAATCGCCGTACTCGGCGTCGGAGATGAGCCAGGTGCCGCGCTGTTTGGAGCCGTGGAGGATGCCCTGGTCGTCGACGGTCCACTCGACGCCGGGCGGCGCGGGCTTGCTGACCTCGTTCCACTCGACGGCCGTCCAGCCCTTGGGCGCGCCTTTTTCGGTGAAGAGGCGCTGGGGTTTGGGTTGGTCTTTGGCGAGGGCGAGGGGGATGGAGAGGAGCAACGACCCGAGGAGGAGGGGGGAGAGGTGTCGCATGGGGGAAAAGTATCGTGCCGGCGCCAGAGCCACGCAAGCGAATCCGGCACGTCTGCGCGGCGGGTGGCACGGCGGGGTGGCACGGGCAAGCTCTCAGGCTTGCCCGTGGCGTCGTCACAATGCGCGTCCGGCTTGCCCAAGCGCGTATGTGGCGTCCGCTGACGGCATTTTCCTTGTCAGAGGATTCGGCGCGGGCCGGGCGCGAACCTACGACTTTGACCCAGAAACGGCGCCTGGGTCAAAGTCTCCGGTGTCGCGGGGACGAGAGACGTTTGGTTGCGCGCCGGGCTGGAGCCCGGGTCCGCCGCTGTCGCGGCGCCTACACCGTCCGGAAACCGCGCAGCCGGGCCACCCCCGCCCGTCGGGAGGAGTAACAGAGAAAAGGGGACGACGAGGGGACTTCGTGGGGACTTCGTGAGCGGCGCACTCGTCGTGAGAATCGCCTCGCGCGGAGGTTGACGGCTGTCCTTTGGGCGCATAGCTACGCGGGCGGTGACTACATCGAGCGCTGGGGTCACGCCGGGAAGCGGATCGTTTACTTCAACCGCGGGTTGCTCGACGTCGCCTTCGATCGTCGGCGTTATGCGACGGAATCGCTGAAATGGGGCTCGACGGCGCGAAGCATCTTGTACTTCGCCATTTTGAGAGAGAAACCGAGGCGTCGTTCTGGAACCGCTGCGGCTTCTCCTATCGCGACCTGCGCAAATCGTCCGGCGACCCGCAGGCAGAGCGCGCCTGGGTCGTGCCGTACTGGTTCCTCAGCGCATTGTTCGCGGGGTTGCCAGCGATGCGCCTCAATTCACATCGGCGGCGTCGGCGAACGCGAAGGGCTGGCCTGTGCCCCAACTGCGGGTACGACCTCCGCGCGACGCCCGACCGATGCCCGGAATGTGGTCGTGATTTCAACCATTGCGCATGATCGATGGGCTACGCAAGCGAATCAGTGAATCCGCGGAAGGGGGAGCGGAATTGCGGGCCGGGGGGAGAAACAGTCAGCGGCGCGGGAGGTAGGTTGTGGGGTCGAGCGCCGGGTGACGAGGCGACGGACTGAAGACACGCTGAAGCGTGAAGTCTGAATCGGCCCGTTCCATTGACTCGTGCGCGTCGGGACACGAAGACCACGGGCAAACAAGTTTGCCCATGCCACCCTACTCCGAAGGGTTCAGGCTGGCCGGGCTTCAGAGATGCTTTCGACATCCGCGATCCAGGCCCGCAGCAGTTCCATCTCGTGCGGCTTGAGGAAGCCGGCGGAGATCAGGGCCTGGTGGCAACGAATCAGGTTGTCGGGGATGGCGGCCTGTCCGGGACGCAAGCTCAGGGATTCGAGGGTGCGGGCAATGGTGTGATTGTGGAGGTAGCCGGGGACCTCGTCGGCGAAGTCGCGCATCAGGTCGTGGGCGTTGCGTTCCTGCTCGACCTGCGGCGGGTGGAAGGTGGCGCCGAGGTTCAGCTCCCAGAGGCAGCGCTGGGCGACCAGGGATCGCCAGATGTCGGTCATGCGGAAGGTGCAGGTGCCGGGGAGGTACATCAGGGGGAAGGCGGGTGGGAACCACCAGGTGGCCTGGCTGTTGAAGGGGCACCAGGCGCCCGGGGCGAGGTGGACGCTGGTGCGGCGGGCGGGGTCGAAGGTGAAGGGTTCGCTGGCGATGGTGAGGCGCCAGACGGCGTCGACGTCGGGGGCGACGTTGGCGAGCTCCTGCTGGATGGGTGAGAGGATGCGCGCGGCGGGTTGCGGCGGCGATGCCGGTCCCACCGGATCGCGCGCCTTGTCGAGGGGGAAGCCGCGCGGCCAGATCACGTGGTGGGTGAAGCGGTGGTAGACGTTGAACCAGCCGGGGGTGGCGACGGGCTCGGCGTGGACCTCGGGCGTGCGCACAATCCAATCGGGGGCGGGGGCGTTGTCGTCGTCGGTCTCGTAGATTCGATCGGCGCCGGCCTGGAAGGCGAGGAGGTAGGCGAGGTTCTTTCGGACGTAATGGCCGGTGGGCAGGAGGGGGGCGAGCTTGAAGGGGAGCGCGAGCTGCTCGGCGAGCGGGACGAAGCGGGTGCGCGGCAGGTCGAAGCGGGGGGGGCCCTTCTGGTCGCCGACGACGATCAGGTGCGAGCCGGTGCGCTGGAGTTGCGCGGCGTGGCGGTGGGTGGAGGGCGTGGGCTCCTGGATGGTGGTCATGACGCTGACGAAGGGGTCGGCGCCGGTGCCGTGGTCGTCGCCGCCGCTCATGCCGGGATCCCCTGCTGTTTGCGGTACATGGACCAGAGCACGCGGAAGGCCTCCGTGAGGGACGATTTGCCGACGCTGCCGCTGGGGGAATTGTAATGGATGGGGATCTCGGTCCAGCGGCGCTGGTCGTGCATGGCGGCGCGGATCTCGGTCTGAAAGAAGTGGGCGCGGCTCTTGACGCCGGCCTGGACGACGCCGGCGAGGGTGTCGCGGGTGAAGCACTCGAAGCCGCTGGTCATGTCGGTCATGCGCGTGCCCAGGACGAAGTTGCTGAGGACCGTGCCGCCGCGGGAGATCAGGTAGCGCGACCAGGGGCCGTCGAAGGCGCCGCCTTTCATGAAGCGCGAGCCGCCGGCGTAATCGTAGCCCTGGGACATGGCGCGGAGGAAGCGCGGGATCTCCTCGGGCAGGTGGGAGAGGCCGCCGTCCATCTCCAGGATCCAGTCGAAGCCGCCGGCGAGCGCCTGGGTGTAGCCGCGGAAGTAGGCATCGACGACGCAGCGGTTCTCGGGGGACCAGACGACGGTGAGGCGCGGCTCGGCCTGGGCGAGCTCGCGGGCGCGATCGACCGAGCCGTCGGAGCAGGCGCGGTCGAAGACGGCGAAGAGGCGGTCGGCGGGTCCGAGCTGGGCGAGGACGCGGCGGACGAACTCGTCGATGGTGTCGCGCTCGTTGGCGAGGGGTGTGACGACGGCGAGGCGCGCGGTGCGATGGGGCAGAGATTCTCGAGTATTTTGCGTCACGGCCGCACCCGTCATCCTCCAGGAGGTTTTACCGACGAAGGATCTGGCTGCGAAGGGACGCGATCGTTCGTGTCGGCAAGATCCGTCGGTCGTTTGAAACTCCCTCAGGATGACGTCCGACGTCTTCAATCCGCCTTGGCCGGCGACGTCCGGACGTATTCCTGCAGGGGTTTTACGCCCCAGTCGCCCTTCTGCAGGGCCTTGATCGCGCTGGCGGCGGCGCGGGCGCCGGTCAGGGTGGTGATCATCGGGACCTTGTGCAGGACGGCCATGGCGCGGATGCGGCCCTCGTCGGTGGCCGGGCCCTTTCGCGTGGGGGTGTTGATGATCAACTGCACCTGGGCGTTCTTGATGTAGTCGGCGATGTTGGGGCGGCCCTCGGCGAGCTTGGGGATGCGGGTGGCGGCGACGTCGTTTTTGTCCAATTCGCGCCAGGTGCCCTCGGTGGCGATCAGCTCGAAGCCGCAGTCGGCCAGCTCACGGGCGATCGGGACGATGTGGGCCTTGTCGGCGTTGTTGACGGAGATGTAGATGCGGCCCTTGGTCGGCAGCGCGCCGCCGGCGGCGACCTGGCTCTTGGCGAAGGCGAGGGGGAAGTTGGCGTCGATGCCCATGACTTCGCCGGTGGAGCGCATCTCGGGGCCGAGGATCACGTCGACGCCGGGGAATTTGCTGAAGGGGAAGACGACTTCCTTGACGGAGGTGTGGGGCGGGTCGGGCTGCTCGGTGACGTTCAGCTCGGCGAGGGACTTGCCGGCCATGACCTTGGCGGCGATCTTCGCCCAGGGGACGCCGGTGGCCTTGGAGACGAAGGGGACGGTGCGGCTGGCGCGGGGGTTGACCTCGATGACGTAGATCTGGTTGTCCTTGATGGCGTACTGGACGTTCATGAGGCCGCGGACGCGCAGGGCTTTGGCGAGGGCGCGGGTCTGCTCCTTGAGGCGCTGGACGATGTCCGTGGAGAGGGAGTAGGGCGGGAGGGCGCAGGCGCTGTCGCCGGAGTGGATGCCGGCTTCCTCGATGTGCTCCATGACGCCGATGATGATGGCGCGGGGGGAACCCTCACCCCTGCCCTCTCCCGGAGTACCGGGAGAGGGAGTGGGACCCTGAGGGTCGTAATCGGCGAGGCAATCGACGTCGACTTCGGTGGCGTTGTCGAGGAACTTGTCGATGAGGATGGGGTTTTCCATCCGCTGGTCGGCGCCGGTGCCGCCGCCGGCGACGGCTTCGACGGCGTGGGTCATGTAGTAGTTGAGCTGGTCCTCGTCGGAGACGATCTCCATGGCGCGGCCGCCGAGGACGAAGCTGGGGCGGACGAGGACCGGATAGCCGATCTGGCGGGCGATCTCGCGGGCGTCGGCGGGGTTGCGGGCGATGCCGTTGGCGGGCTGCCTGAGGTTGAGCCGCTGGAGGAGGGCGCGGAACTGTTCGCGGTCGCCGGCGGCGTCGATGGATTCGACGGTGGTGCCGAGGATGGGGACGCCGGCGTCCTTGAGACCCTTGGCGAGGTTCAAAGGCGTTTGTCCACCGAATTGGACGATGACGCCTTTGACGAGGTTCTTCGACGAAAGCCCCGAATGTGCATGCGGGGCTTCGGTCTTGAAGGGACCACCATTGAGGCGCTCGCAGATGTTGAGGACGTCCTCGTGGGTGAGGGGTTCGAAGAAGAGGAGATCGCTGGTGTCGTAGTCGGTGCTGACCGTCTCGGGGTTGGAGTTGATCATGACCGATTCGAGGCCGAGTTCCTTCATTGCGAAGGCGGCCTGGACGCAGCAGTAGTCGAACTCGATGCCCTGGCCGATGCGGTTGGGGCCGCCGCCGATGATGAGGACCTTGGGGCGGTCGGAGAGGCGGATTTCGTCTTCGACGATGGTCCGTTGTCCGTTGTCCGTGGTCAGTTGTTTGTAGGGAGTTTCATACGTGGAGTAGTAGTACGGGGTGTAGGCTTCGAATTCGGCGGCGCAGGTGTCGACGAGCTTGTACACTGGGCGAACGCTTCCAAGCGCCTCCGACGCACGCATCACTCTGACCGTAGGCGGATCGTTCCCAAGGACGTTCGCCAGTTGCACGTCGCTGTAGCCCAGCGCCTTTGCTTCTCGAAAAATCGCGGCCCAACCCTCCGGACCGGTACCCGCCGTACGATTCATCCCGAGTCGCCCATAGCTCTTCGAGAACGTGAAGAGTCTTTCTTCAAAATCCACCAGCTCCTTCATCTGCGCCAGGAACCACTTGTCGATCTTGGTCAGCTCGTAGATCTGCTCGATCGTCCAGCCCATCTTCAGGGCGTAGCGGAGGTAGTAGAGGCGGCCCTGGCTGGGGACGGCGAGCTTGCGGCGGAGCTTGTCGGCGGGGATCGGCCACTCCTGGTCGGCCGATTCGCCTTGAGTGGTCTTGTCGGATTGATCGTCCGTAGCACGGGCGCCTCGCCCGTGAGTTTCCTGATTTGTGGAAGGAGAAGACACGGGCGGGGCGCCCGTGCTACGGGACTTTTGGGCGTTCAGCCATTTGTCGTAGCGGTCGAGGCCGAAGCCGAAGCGTTTGACCTCCATGCTGCGGATGCCCTTCTGGAGGGCTTCCTTGAAGGTGCGGCCGATGGCCATGGCCTCGCCGACGCTCTTCATCTGGGTGGTGAGGGTCTCGTCGGCGTCGGGGAATTTCTCGAACGTCCAGCGCGGGATCTTGATGACGCAGTAGTCGATCGTGGGCTCGAAGCAGGCGCTGGTGGTGGCTTCCTTCCTGCCGTCCTTGCCGCGGATGCTGGTGATGTCGTTGGCGAGTTCGTCGAGCGTGTAGCCGACGGCAAGCTTGGCGGCAAGCTTGGCGATGGGGTAACCCGTTGCCTTGGAAGCGAGGGCAGACGATCGCGACACGCGCGGGTTCATCTCGACGACGATCATGTCGCCGTTGTCGGGGTCGATGGCGAACTGGATGTTGCTGCCGCCGGTCTCGACGCCCACGGCGCGGATGACGGCGATGCTGGCATCGCGCATCCGCTGATACTCTTTATCCGTCAGCGTCTGGATGGGGGCGACGGTGATGCTGTCGCCGGTGTGGACGCCCATGGGGTCGAGGTTTTCGATGGAGCAGATGATGACGACGTTGTCGTTGCGGTCGCGCATCACCTCCATCTCGTACTCTTTCCATCCCAGGACCGACTGTTCGATCAGGACCTCGGTGACGGGGGAGGCATCCAGGCCGCGGGCGACGATGGTTTCGAACTCCTCGCGGTTGTAGGCGATGCCGCCGCCGGTGCCGCCAAGCGTGAAGGCGGGGCGAATGATCAGCGGGAGACCGATGTCATCCAGCACCTTGCGGGCCTCATCCATCGTGTGAACGACGCCGGATCGGGGGACCTTCAGGCCGATCTCGAGCATGAGGTCCTTGAAGCGTTGTCGGTCCTCGCCGCGGAAGATGGCCTCGCGGTTGGCGCCGATCATCTTGACGCCGTATTTCTGGAGGATGCCCCTGTCGAAGCAGGCCATGCCGGTGTTGAGGCCGGTCTGCCCGCCCAAGGTGGGCAGCAGCGCATCGATCGGCGTACCCTTGCGTCGCTCGTTCTCCAGGATCTTCTCGACGGCCTCGGGGGTGATGGGCTCGATGTAAGTTGCGTCGGCGAACTCCGGGTCGGTCATGATGGTGGCCGGGTTGGAGTTCACCAGGACGACGCGGTAGCCCTCTTCCTTGATGGCCCGGCACGCCTGCACGCCGGAATAGTCGAACTCGCAGCCCTGGCCGATGACGATGGGCCCGGAGCCGATGATGAGGATGGTGTGGATGTCGGTGCGTCGGGGCATAGGGGGTCAGGGAAGAAGGCGGAAGGATGAAGGATGAAACCGATCACGGACAACGAACGCTTGCCGTGATCTGATTCATCCTTCTGCCCTCATCCTTCATCCTTCGATTTCTTCAGCCTTCGATTTTTCGGGGCGTGAGTGTACAAGGGTCGAGGGCATTTTCCAATGAACGCGAGGGCCGCGTCGCGCGCGGCGGATCATCATGGACGTCCTGATCACCCCGGTCGGCTCGGCCGGCGACAACTACCCCTTCATCGGCCTGGGCACCGAGCTCGCCCGGCGCGGGCACCGCGTCAGCGTCCTCACCAACGACCATTTTGCCCCGATCGTCCGCGGGCTGGGACTGGAGTTCATCTCGACCGGGACGGACGAGGAGTACCGCCGCGTCATCAACAACCCTGACATCTGGCACCCGCGCAAGGGGTTCAAGCACATCATGGCCGGCCTGGGGGAGGTGAACGGCCGACTTTTCGACCTGATCCGGCCGCGGATCGATAACCAGACGCTGATCGTCGCCGGCACACTCGACTTCGCGTCGCGAACGATCGCGGAGAAGGAGGGTATTCCCGCGGTCGTCACGCTTCACCTCTCGCCCTCGATCCCGCGGACGCTCTATCAGGTGCCCACGCTGACCGGGACGACCAACCTTTCGCGCCTGCCGCGATTCCTGAAACGCGCGATGTGGAAGGTGGTGGACTGGTACCTGATCAACCCCAACGTCGCCCCGATCCTCGATGCGCTGCGGGCGCGGGTGGGGCTTGCGCCCGATCGCAAGGTGTTCGACCGCGCCATCCACTCGCCGCTGTTGACGGTGGGCATGTGGCCCGAGTGGTTCGCGCCCACGCAGCCGGATTGTCCGCCGTTTTTCAAGCTGACCGGCTTTCCACTGTTCGACGCTCCCGACGCGCAGCCGATGCCGCCCGACGTCGCCGACTTCTGCCAGGCCGGCGACCCGCCGCTGGTCTTCACGCCCGGATCGGCCAACATTCACGGCCACGAGTTCTTCCAGGCGGCCGTCGATGCCGCCCGCCTGCTCGACCGGCGTGCGCTGCTGCTGACGCGATTTGCCGATCAGATCCCGGCCGACCTGCCGCCGACCGTCCGCCACGTCCCCTTCGCCCCGTTCACCCAGCTCCTGCCCCGATGCGCCGCGCTCGTTCATCACGGCGGGATCGGCACGACTTCGGCGGCGCTGGCGGCCGGCATCCCGCAGCTCATCATGCCGCTGAGCCACGACCAGCCGGACAACGCCGCCCGCGTGATCGCATTGAACGCGGGCGACCGGCTGATGCCCAAACATTTCCGAGGCACGGCTGTCGCAAAGATCCTCTCGCGTCTGCTCGAATCGCCGGACGTCAAAGCCGCCTGCGCCCTGGCCGCGCAACGCTGCGCCGCCCGGGACGCGCTCCGCGAGACGGCGGATCGGATCGAATCCGCCATCAAACCGGCCGCCGCGCGTACGGCAGATTACATATCCGCTTCCTGATCCGCGCTCGGCGATTCGGCTATTCACGGCCCGCGCCCCCGGTAGAATTAACGCCCGCCATGACGCGCATCCCCATCGTCCTCCACCACGGGCTCTTCGGATACGACTCGGTCGGCGTCGGCAAGTTCCGCTGGGCCTACTTCCAGGGGATCGACAAGGCCCTGCGAAGGGCCGGGCACCCGGTCGTGGTCACCAAGGTCCACCCGACCGGCGGGATCGCCCGCCGCGCCGCCGAGCTCAAGTCCGCCCTCGAGACCGGCCTGGCAACCCTCAACGGCGACGGACGGGGCAAGATCCTCCTGGTCGCCCACTCCATGGGCGGTCTCGACGCCCGTTACGTGCTCCACGAGCTGGGCATGGCCGACCGCGTCGCCGCATTGCTGACCATCACGACCCCCCACCGCGGCAGCCCCTACGCCGACTGGTGCGTTCGCCACCTGGGCAAGCGCCTGGGCGGATTCGAGCTGATGGAGATGCTCGGCCTGGACGTCACCGCCGTCCGCGACCTGACCACTGAATCGTGCGCGGCCTTCAACGAGCGCATCACGGACGTCCCGGGTGTCGGTTACTTCTCGGTCTCGGCCGCGCGCGAGTGGCCCAAGGTCGCGCCGTTCGTCCTCCACTCCCACAAGGTCATCTCCGACGCCGAGGGCGAAAACGACGGCATGGTCAGCGTCCGATCGAGCACCTGGGGCACCCACCTGGGCACCTGGCGGGCCGATCACCTCCACACGATCAACAAGCGATACGTGCTGGAGTTCCGCAAGCGAACGGGGAACATCGCGCCGTACTACGTGAAAGCGGTGGGTGAGGTGCTTCGGTTGATTGCTGCAAATCAGAGGAAAGATGAGGGGATGAGGAGGTGAGGGGATGAGGGGAAGGGTCGTGATTCGCTCGCACAAGGAGCTGGATGTCTGGAAAAGCGCGATGGACGCCGCGATGGGAATCTTCCGGCTGACGCGTTCGTTCCCAGCGGAAGAGCGGTACAGCCTCGTGGACCAGATCAGGCGCTCATCCCGTTCGGTCCCGACGCAGATCTCGGAAGCGTGGCGGAAGCGTCGCTACATTGCGTCGTTCCGAAACAAGCTTAACGACTCAGAGGGCGAAGCCGCCGAGACGCAAACCTCCGTCGAATTCGCGCGTCGCTGTGGATACTGGAGCGATGCGATTGCCGCCGAGCTCGACCAACGATATGAGGTGATCATCAAGCAGCTCGTGCGCATGCACGAGAACGCCGAACAGTGGTGCGGCGGCGTGAGCAATGATGGTCGCAAGACGTAACGACAGCGGTGATCCGAGTCCCTTCACCCCCTCATCTCCTAATCCCCTCACCTCTTCCATGTCTCTCCACACTCTCGAACCTCGGCGCGAGACCTTACACGGCCACTGGTCGCGCGACTTGGCGCCGGTGTTAACGATCGACCCCGGCGACACGGTCCGCTTCGCAACGCTTGAAGCACTCTGGTGCGTCGAACAACGCCCCACGAAGTGGCCCTGGAAACAAGTCGAACCTCGCGATCCGGTCCTCGACGACGGCCACGCCCTCACCGGCCCCATCGCCATCCGCGGCGCCGAGCCGGGCATGACGCTTGAAATCCGGATCGGCAAGATCATCCCCGCGGACTGGGCCTGGACCTTCTCCTCCCCGCAGGGTGATCGCGCGAAGGCGCTCGGCCTGGCCGACGCCCCGCTCTACGCCCAATTCTGGGACATCGACGCCGAGCAGATGACCGCCAGCGACGCCAAAGGCCGCCGCATCAACCTCCGGCCGTTCATGGGCGTAATGGGCGTCGCCCCACCCGAGCCGGGCGTCCACTCGACCACGCCGCCGCGCATCTGGGGCGGCAACATCGACTGCAGGGAACTGGTCGCCGGCACGACGCTCTACCTGCCCGTCGGCGTCGCCGGCGCGCTCTTCTCGGTCGGCGACGGCCACGGCGCCCAGGGCGACGGCGAGGTCTGCGGCACCGCCATCGAATGTCCGATGAACCAGGTCCATCTCACCTTCAACCTGATCGACTCGCCGATCAAGGCCCCGCGCGCCAGGACGGCGGACGGCGCGTGGATCACGTTCGGGTTCGACCCCGACCTCAATCGGGCGACGACGATGGCGCTGTCCGGAATGCTGGATCTCATCCAGGAAAAACGGGGCATCGCTCGCCAGGAAGCGCTGGCATTGGCCTCGATCCAGACTGACATGCGGATCACGCAGATCGTCAATCAGACGCAGGGGGTTCACGCGATGATGCGATTGGACCCGTAGGTTCCACCGTGCGGAATATCCCCCATCATTCGCCCCGCCGCACCAGGCGCCGCTTGCGGTTTCGCGAATCCGACGCGCATTGCCCGCAAACGTGACGTTCCGCATAGCGGAACCTACGGGCCCATCGCGATCAGGTGCCGGACGACACTGCGACCCAGCGCGCGCAGGTCGTAGCCGCCTTCGAGGACGCTGATGATGCGGCCCTGGCAGCGGCGGTCGGCGAAGGCCACCAGCTCGCGCGTGATCTGCTCGAAGCCCCCTTCAGAGAGCTCGATGTGCGCCAGCGGATCGTCCAGGTGGGCGTCGAAGCCGGCGGAGATCATCAGGACTTCGGGCGCGAAATTCTCCAGGGCGGGGATGACCCTGGTGCGGATGGCCTTGAGGTAATCGTCATCGTCGCTGCGGGGGCGGAACGGGACGTTGAGCGTGTAGCCGGTGCCCGGGCCGACACCCTTCTCCCAGTCGTAGCCGCTGCCGGGATAACAGGTGCGCGGGTCCTCGTGCAGGGAGCAGAAGAAGACGCCGGGGTCGGCCTCGAAGACGGCCTGCGTGCCATTGCCGTGGTGGACGTCGAAATCGACGATGGCGACGCGCCCGATGCCGTGCTTGTGTTGCAGGTGCCGCGCGCCGATCGCGATGTTGGAGAAGAGACAGAACCCCATCGCGCGGTCGGGCTCGGCGTGGTGGCCGGGCGGGCGTCCGGCGGCGAATGCGCGCGTCGCGCGGCCGGTCATCACGGCGTCACACGCGGTCAGCACTCCGCCGGCGCTCAAGAGCGCGATCTCGTAGCTCTCCGGGCCAACGGGCGTGTCGCCCTGGTCCAAGACGCCGCCACCCACCTCGCAGGTCCGGCGCACCTTCCGCACGTGCTCAAGCGGATGCACGGCGGTGATCTGTTCCACCTCGGCGGGGATCGGGTCGATCTCCAGCAGCTTGAAGGGCGCCTTGGTCATCGGCCCCAGGTCCAACTCGAAATCGGGGAAGGGGTCGGGCGAATCGACCAAGCCCGCGGCGCGGACGGCGCGGTGGATGGCGCGGATGCGGTCGGGCCGCTCGGGATGATGGGGGCCGGTATCGTGCTCGACGAACCGCGGGCTGGAGACGAACGCGACGGCCATTGCGCGCCACCCTATCAGACAACGGCGTCGCGGTCACTCCACGCCGATCCGGCGGAACCACTGCGGCTTCCAGTAGCGGAGTACGACGGGGATCAGGAGGATCACGTTGACCGCCGCCAGGATGACCATGAACCGCCAGTTGCGGTGGGGGTGCAGGCGTGCCCCGATCGCCACGTAAAACGCGATCGCCGGCGCGTTGCCCAGGCACGTGCCGAGCAGAACGTCCATCAGCGTGATCCGCGAGATGCCGAAGAGGTAGTTGCTCACGCCGAACGGCAGGAAGTGCATCAGCCGCACGGCCATGACGATCAGCAAGCCGTTGTGGCCCATCTTCTCATCGATCTCGCGAAGCTTCGCGTGTCGCGCCTCGAACTTGTGCTGGACGTAGTCCGCGAGCAGCAGCCGCGCGACCAGAAACGTGCAGACCGCCCCGAGCACCGCGCCAAGGAGGCTATAGGCGATCCCCAGCCACAGGCCAAAGCCGTACCCGGCCAGGATCTGAAGCCACCACACCGGCATCATCGACAGCGTGATGCCGACGTACAGCCCGAGCAGGATTGCGGGGGCGATCACGCGGTGCGCGGCTACCCACTGCTGGAACGTCTGGCCGAGGAGATGAGGTTTGTTGCGCAGCTCCCAGCCGAACTCGGTGAAATAGAGCGCGTACAAGCCGCCTGCGACCAGGCACAGGATCAGGATCAATAGGAGGATTCGCGGGAGGACCGCGGATTTGCCGGGGGGCGCGATTGGCGTTTCCGACATACTCCGGTTTATAGCAGAACCGGCCGCGCCCGCGACGTTACAAAAGCCCTGCCCGATTCGACCGCCGGACTGAGCCGGCGCGCTCGCGGGCCGCGCGCCCTTCAGCGATTCGCGTACATCGTGTTCTTCATTCCGGTCCAGTACGTCTTGAACAGGTAACCCGCGGCCAGCAGCACCTCGGCGCTGAGGATGAAAAGGTATCGCGTCGCCTCGCCTTGAAAGACGAGCGGCTTCCATTGCACCAACAGCCAATTCCCCGCGACGCTCAGGAAGGCGACCAGGCCCACGGGCAGGTAATGAGCGGCGTGGTAGTACAACCCCCGGAGCACGGCCGCGAGCGGCAGGCGAATGCCGCGGTACGCCGCCTCCCACGCCGTCAGCCGTGCCGCCAGCCGGGTCGTTCCCCAGATCAGCGCGTATGTCGTCGGCGCCGCCAGCGCAAAGAGCGTCCACGGCCCACCGGGGAAGCGCGGCGCCAGCAGGAAACGCTCGGTCCATCGGACGTGAATCGATAAAGCTCCGGCCAGGAGAACGGCCGATATTGCCCAATGCGCCTGCGCGAAGCGCCACGCGGCCTGATCCTGTCGTCGCGTGGCCAGCGTCCGGTAGAAGCGTCTCGGGTGGAAAACGACCTCGGCCGTTGTCGCCCAGAAGCGGCGGAGCGTCCCGCCGTCGGATTCGGGATCTTCCCAGGCCGGCAGTTTGCGGCCGTCGGCGCCCAGGCTGACGGAAATGTCAGTGCCGCATTCGGGACAGCGGCCTGTAGAGGGCAGGCCGTCGAGCGTGTAGCCGCAACCCTCGCACAGGACGGAAGTTTCAGCCGGCACGATTACGTCATGGCGACTCATCGCATTATGGTATAATCGCTGTCGAGCAATTGTCATCCGGGGTCGGCGTAGCCAGGCCCCGCGCGGAGGAACGATGTGTCGCAAAAACCGGCTAATGGCGGTCGCGAAGGGCGCTACCGTTGCGCTCGTGACCGCCTGCGCGCTGGCCGGTTGTGAGAAATCGCAGAATAACAAGGCCATCGTCCTCAACCCCACGACGCGGCAGACGCCCCCGGCATCCAGGCCGGTCATCGTGGCCGCCACGGCGCCGGCGAGCAAGCCATCGTCCACCCAGACCGCCGCCGCCAAGCCCTCATCGCGAATGCTGATCAACGGCGTGTGGGTCACGTTCCCCGAGGCCAAGTTGCTCGTGCGCAAGGAGGGGGACAAGCTTAACGCGTTCCTGGTGAGCAACGACCCGCCCGAGGTCATCAACCCGTCCTATCAGGGGAACCGCTATTACTTCGAGATGACGCTCGACACGATCGACGACATCAAGAACATCGCGCAGGCCGATTTCCGCTACAAGGCGGCCAGCGCCGAGTCGCAGGAGACCCCCAACGGCATCTTCCTCGACGGCGACCGCCAGCACCTGGAGCCCTACGACATCCAGGTCACCTTCGACCGGGACGGCGACCACCTGATCGCCAACATCCAGGGCCAGTTCATCTACTTCCCCAAGGGGAGCGTGACGGGGCAATGGGTGCCGGTGGTCGCCCAACTCGCTGCCAAGCCGGAAACGAAGTGACGCCGATTCTGGGTGGCACTGGCAAGCTCTAAGGCTTGCCAGTGGCGAATTCCAGGGGACTGTCGATGCGCCAAAACGATGGCCGCTTCCGCAAGACTCGCAAGAGCTTCAACGAACCCGGCCAAGCACATGACTTGACGTTCACCTGTTACAAACGCCTCCCGTTGCTGAGCAAGGATCGCACGCGCCTTTGGTTCATCCGCGCTCTCGATCAAGCGAGGCATCGCTGGAGATTTGACCTGTGGGCGTACGTGATCATGCCCGAGCACGCCCACCTGCTCGCCTTCCCCACGCGCGAGTCGTACGACATTAGCGCGTTCTTCGCGACCATAAAGCTCTCGGTGGTTCGCAAAGCCGTCTCATTCGTCGAACACAACGCGCCCGATTTTCTCGCACACATGGCCGACCGTCAGTCCAGCGGGAAGGTTACCTACCGGTTCTGGCAGCGCGGCGGCGGTTATGATCGCAATGTGTTCGAACCGGCAACGCTGCTCGCCATGATCGAGTACATTCACAACAATCCGCTGCGACGCGGACTGGTGGCCAGGAGCACGGACTGGATTTGGTCGAGTGCCCGCTTTTAC
>DATBFY010000626.1:0-3955 GCA_036558265.1 Tepidisphaeraceae bacterium
ATCTCGGCCATTGACGAACACGCCACCGGCGTGCTCGTTTCGTTTCAGCGTGGTGCCCCGCGCAACTTCGACCTCGTGATCGGCGCCGACGGGTTGCATTCCACCGTGCGGGACCTCGTCTTCGGTCCCGAACGTCAATTCGAGAAGCAGCTCGGATACCGCGTCGCCGTGTTTGAGGTCGAAGGCTATCGCCCACGCGACGAACTGGTCTTCGTCACCTACACGACGCCCGGCCGCCAGGTCGGGCGCTTTGCTCTGCGCGGCGACCGGACGGGCTTTTCCTTCATCTTCTCCACCGAGAGGATGGCCGGTCCGGAGCCGGCCGATATCAAGGAGCGGAAGGCGGTCCTGCGTCAGGTTTTCGCGGATGCCGGTTGGGAGTGCCCCAAGATCCTCCAGGCGATCGATCGAGTCCGTGACGTGTATTATGATCGCGTCAGTCAAATCCGCATGGATTGTTGGTCAAAAGGACGCGTGGTGCTGATCGGGGATGCCGCGGCGTGCGTTTCGCTTTTGGCCGGCGAAGGAGCGGGAATGGCCATGGCCGAAGCTTACGTGCTTGCCGCTGAGCTCAGCCGGGCGGGACATGACTATCAGATCGCTTATCGTCGTTATGAGCAGTTGCTACGACCGTTCGTGGAAGCCAAACAGAAGTCGGCAGGGTACTTCGCCTCCGCCTTCGTGCCGACGACGCGGGTGGGGGTGTGGCTTCGCAATCAGGTGACGAAGCTGATGGCGTTTGCGCCGCTTTTCAATTACTTCTTCGTGCGCCAACTCCGAGACGAATTCGATCTGCCACACTACGATGCCCCGGTTGCCGAACATTGGGAATCTCAAAACGCATCCGTTTGAGACTGTGTCCCGCCTCATCCGCCGCTGAAAAGTTCAATGCTGCCAACCGTCGCTTTCGCAACTGCCGACGGGATTTGAGTCTCGCCGCAGTTGGTGCGACGAGGTATCAGTTGAACTTTTCCTCCGTCACTGCGCAGGCACGGATCCGTCCGCGCCGGTTCATCCGGGCGACGGAAGCACCGCCGCGCCCGCGTCAGGCCCGGTCGTTCGTGGGAGCGGCTTTGAGGGCGTGCTGCGGCACGACGAGCGGGCGGCAGCGTGATGGTTGCGTGAAAACGTCCCGTCATGCCGGTTTGCGCGGGACCAAGAGTACCGGACACTGCGCGCGGCGAACGACTACCTCGGCGACACCTCCGACGAACAGGTCGTGGATCGGGCCGTGTCCATGCGATCCGAGGACGATCAGGTCCGGGGCGAGCCTCTCCATCTCTTGAGTGATCTGCTTGACCCGACCGCGCCGCGACGGCTCGCCGCGTATCAACGTCGTCGTCGCGTCGATGCCCTGGCGCTTGAGTTCCAGTTCGATGATCTGCAGCCGGCGATGTGCGGACGCCAACGCACGCGCCGCCGCCCCTCCGCCGCGATCGTTCGCCCATGGCGCCGCGTCCCCCGGCGTCCATTGGCTGTCGGCGGTTTCGTCGTCGAGGCGTTCGTCATCCTGAATCGGGACCGCGACGTGCAGAAGGATGAGCCGGGCACGCAGACCATCGGCCAGTTCGCATGCAGCCTTGAGCAGGGCAGGCGTGAGGTCTTCCGAGAAGTCCAGGAATGCGAGGATCTTTTCCATACGAGGCCGGTCAGGGCCCGCCGGGCACCGCCACGCGGGGCGCATCACTTGTGGGTACTGTGAGGGGCCACACACGTTGAGGAAACGATGCTCGCGCGGCTGGAGGTGATTGGGAATTAATGTAATGCTGGCCTCGCACGAACGCGTTCGGGCCCTTAGGATGCGTCCCGATGAGCGTCGGCACTCATGATCACACGTCATCGGCAAACGCATCCGAGCGGTCGATTGCGGCCGGCGGTGGGCTCGGGCCCGTCATCGTGAGCCAGCTCAAGCGGTTCACGTGGGGGCACGTGGTGTTCCTCAGCGCGCTGGTGGGGGTGGTCTCGGGCCTGGGGGGTGTCGCCTTCAACTTCATG
The DNA here is from genome assembly GCA_036558265.1 of Tepidisphaeraceae bacterium. Lineage (GTDB taxonomy): Bacteria > Planctomycetota > Phycisphaerae > Tepidisphaerales > Tepidisphaeraceae > RYN-433. The sequence continues at coordinate 1,996 of DATBFY010000626.1, forward strand.
GTGGACACGGCGGATCGCTACGCGATGGCAGATGCCGCCGGGTACGTCGCGCCGCACCCGGGTGCCGAGGGCGGCCCACAGGTCGTCCAGATGCCCCGCCGCCGCTGGATGCTGATGGCCATGCCCGCGCTGGGCGGCCTGCTGGCGGGACTGCTGGTGTTCTCGCTGGCGCCCGAGGCGGAGGGGCACGGCACGGACGCGGTCGTCCGTGCGTTTCACCATGGGCGGGGGGTGATCCGGGCGCGGGTGCCGATCGTGAAGACGATCGCCTCGGCGATCACGATCGGGAGCGGTGGATCGGCGGGCCGCGAGGGCCCGATCGGTCAGATCGGGGCGGGGTTCGGATCGGCGCTGGCCTCGTGGCTGCGGGTGGGCGACCGGGAGCGGCGGCTGTTGATGCTCGCGGGGGGCGGCGCGGGGATCGGCGCGGTGTTCCGCGCCCCACTGGGCGGGGCGTTGTTCATGGCCGAGGTGCTGTATCAGGACATGGAGTTCGAGTCGGCGGCGCTGGTGCCGACGTTCGTCGCCGCGATCGTGGCGTACTCGATCTACTGTTTCATCTACGCGAGCTGGGGGCCGATCTTCAACGTGCCTGCGCTGCACTTCACGCACCCGGTGGAACTGCCGCTTTACGTCGTGCTGGGGGTGCTGTGCGCCGTCGTCGGTTGGTTATACGTCAGGGTCTTTTACGGCGTGCGGGACCTGATCTTCGCGCCGATGCGTCGGGTCCCACCTCACTTGAAACCGATGATCGGCGGGCTGGCGGTCGGGCTGATCGGATGGTTCTTCCCGCAGGCGTTGGGGATGGGCTACGGGTGGACGCAACTGGCGATCGACGGGATGTTGTCGGTCAAGGTGCTGGCGCTGATCGTGCTGGTCAAGATCATGGCGACGGGGCTGACGATCAGCTCCGGGGGCAGCGGCGGGGTGTTCGGGCCGTCCATCGTGATCGGCGGGTGCCTGGGGGCACTCTACGGCTCATTGCTGCACCGCCTGATGCCGGCGACGGTGACGCAGCAGCCGGCGACGTTCGCGCTGGTGGGAATGGCGGGCTTTTTCGCCGGGGTGGCCAAGGCGCCGATCTCGTCGCTCGTGATGGTCTCGGAAATGACCGAAGGTTACGGACTGCTCGTGCCGCTGATGCTGACGACCGCGGTCGCGTACATGCTGCTGCCGCGGCGGGTGACGATTTACGAGGAGCAGATGCCCAGCCGCGCGTCATCGCCGGCGCACGAGGGGGAGTTCACGCTGGACGTGCTGGAGGCAATCCGGGTCGCCGACGCGCTGCGGCCCGTATCGGTCGTCACGTTCGCGCCCTCGACGCCCCTGCGCGACGTGCTGACCGAATCGACGGACACGAGGCAGAGGGTCTTTCCGATCGTGGACGGGGGGCGGGGTCTGGTCGGCGTGGTCAGCGTGGACGACCTGCGGATCTTCCTGACCGAGCGGGCGGTTCCGCCGGATCTGCTGGTCGCCTCCGACCTGCGCGCGCCGGAGTACCGGACGGTCGCGCCGGACGAAGACCTGGCATCGGCGCTGCGCAAGCTCTACGCGACGGGGCTGGACGAGCTTCCGGTAATGACTGAAAACGGGGACCGTCGCGTGACGGCGATGCTGAGCCGGCGCGACATCATGTCGGTCTATTATCGGCGGATGTATGGGGAGGACGGGGCAAAGACCTCTCACACTTAGCCTCGGGACTGCGGCACGCGATCGGGGACAACGCCCGGACCGGGACGCAAGTCGCCCGGCCGGGGAAAACGGTCCCCCCCGGCGACCGGCTCGACCGTTACCGAAGCCGCGTCCTTCATTAGCGATCCCCGCGCCTCCGCCACGATCGGTTCGAACTCCCCCTGCCGCGTATCGCTCGCGTCGATCCGGATCACCCCGTCGATCAGGCACACCTGCGCCGCATCATCCGCGCTGCGGAACAGGTACCGCTCGGCGTCGGCCTGCTCGT
>DATBFY010000627.1:0-2218 GCA_036558265.1 Tepidisphaeraceae bacterium
TCTCCACCGCATATCCTCAGTGGCACTACCTTTCTGCAATGCCCCAGAGCGTTCCTGAACTCCTCGCCCCGGCAGGAAGCCTCGATGCCGTTCGTGCCGCCCTGGGTAACGGCGCCGATGCGATCTATCTCGGCGTGGAGAAGTTCAATGCCCGGGACGAAGGGGCGCAACTGACCCTGGATGACCTGGAGCAGTCCTGCCGCCTGGCGCACGCACACGGGGCTAGGATCTACCTCACGTTCAACATCCTCTTCAAGCCGGCCGAGCTGCGCGACGCGCTGCATCATCTCGGGCGTTGCATCGACCGCGGCATCGACGCCGCGATCGTGCAGGACCTCGGCGCCGTGCGGCTCATCCGCAAGCTGTACCCCGATCTGGAAATTCACGGCTCGACCCAGATGACCGTGCACGACGAGCGCGGCGCTCGCGTCCTGCGCGACCTGGGCTGCGACCGTGTGGTGCTCGCGCGCGAGAATACCCTGGACGACATCCGCACCATCCGGCGCGCGGTCCCGGAGCTCCTGCTGGAGAGCTTCGTCCACGGCGCACTCTGCATCGCGTACTCGGGCCAGTGCTACATGTCCGGCATGATTTCGGAACGCAGCGCCAACCGGGGATCCTGCGCCCAGTCGTGCCGCAAAGACTACGTCCTGGCAGATGCCGCGAGCGGCTCGGAGCTGGACCGCGGCTACCTGATCTCAGCCCGGGACCTCGGCGCGTGGGAGCACCTCGCCGACATCGCCGACGCCGGCATCCATACGCTCAAGGTCGAAGGCCGCAAGAAGAAACCGGAATACGTCGCGACCGTGACGCACAGCTACCGCGAGTTTCTCGACCGACTGGCCGCGGGCGACTCACGTCCGCCCACCCCCGCCGAAGTCCAGCCCCTGGTGCAGATTTTCTCGCGCGGCTTCACCGGCGGGATGTACGGCGGTCGCGCGGGGCGGGACTACGTAACCCGCACCCAGCCCGACAACCGCGGCGCGGTCCTGGGCGAGGTCCTCGGCCGCGAAAAAGACGAGCTGATCGTTTCGGTGTCGCAGCCGATCCAGCCCGGCGACGGGCTCGGGTTCGAGCATCCCGAAGGCGCCGCCAAAGGCAACCGCGGCTTCGGGGCCCGGAGCGTCCGGACTCTCGGGGGGAGCCGGCAGCACGGGAAGGTCCGTCAAGCGATCCAGCCGGCGGAGGATATTCCGGCCGGCTGGATCGTGGTGCGCTCCGCCGAAGCTGCTCTGCTCGCGCGCGCCCGTGAGAGCTTTGCCGCCGTTCCCGCCACGGGAACGCCCGAGCGCACCCGCGTGGCTGTCACGGCACGAGGTGCCGCCGGCGAGCCACTCACGCTCATCTGGCGCGCTGGTACCGACGACGTGACGGTGAAGAGCACGACCGCACTCGCGCCTGCGACCCGTCACGGGCTGGACGAAGAGCGCCTCCGCGCCCAGCTCGGCCGCCTGGGCGAGACTCCCTTCACACTGGGCGACGTCGATGTTTCAGGCCTCGCGAAGGACCTCTTTATTCCGATCAGCATCCTCAATGATCTCCGTCGGGAGGCAACGGGGATCCTCCTTCGCGATCGCCACGAGAAGCGCGGTCGCGCGATCGATGAAGCGATCGCCAGTGTGGCGCTGCAGAGCGTCGCCCCCGACAGCCCGCCGCGGCTCGTCGCCGAAGTCTGGCGTCTCGAGGATGCGCGGCTCGCGGCAGAAGCAGGGGCCGATGAGATCTCGCTCGACCTGTTCCTCCGTCATCCGATGCCTCCGGTCGCGCGCGTCAGGCAGCTCACGACCGAGCTGTCGCAACGCGGCGTCATGCTCCGGCTGCGCACGCCCACGATCGTTCGGCCTGAGGACCGCAAGCAGGTCGAGAAGTGGCTGGCCCTCGGCACACCGCTGGTCAGTGGTCACCTGGGGATGGTCGCCGAGCTGGCCGCTCAGGGACGCGACGTGGTCGCGGATTACGCCGTCAACGTCTTCAACCAGCACAGCGCGGCCGAGGTCTTCCGGCTGGGCGCGCGTCGCATCGTGCTGTCGGTCGAGCTGACCGGGGTTGAGATGGCGCAGGTGGCGGCGCCATGGGAGGCCAGAGGCTTCGAGGTGTTCGCCTACGGCCGCCCGGAGGGAATGACGATCGAGCACTGCGTGCTGTCGGCGGCGTTCGACCGCCAGGTCAAAACCTGCCGTGACCTCTGCGTGCAGAAACATCCCAATGTCGAGCTCAC
>DATBFY010000628.1:0-4897 GCA_036558265.1 Tepidisphaeraceae bacterium
CCCGACGGCTTCTTCGGCAACAACGACAACGGCGCATACAACGTGAAGGTGAACAACCTGGGCCAGGCGGCGGTCTACCAGCCCGCCGGCCGCGGCAGCAGCTTCGACGTCTTCAGCTTCAACACGTTCTCGTCGCAGTTCGACGGCCGGCCGTCCGCCGCCAGCGGCAACGCCGGCGCCGCGGACGGCTTTGCACAAAGCGGCGGGAACGACAACGTGATCCCCTATGGCGCGCGCGACCATTACGTCGTGCAGGTCGATGCCATCCTGCCCAACGACCGCCTGGACATCAGCAGCGGCACCGCCGCCGACACCGGCATCTTCGCGCCCGGCAGCCTGAGCCTGTTCTTCCGCAAGGGGACGGCCGGAGTGGGCGGGGGGACCGCGCTCGACCTCTTCAACGGCACGACCAACACGCCGGCCCCCTTGCCGCCCGGCACCAGCTTCGTCAACGACGACAACTGGCACAATTACGCGGTGGATTTCGACCAGCCCGGTCACCGGGTCAAGGCGTACATCGACGGCATCCTGCGCGCCGACATTGACCTGACGACGTTCGCCGGCGGGAGTTACGACAACTTCTCCAACGCGACCGTGGGGTTCGGCGGCAGCGGGGCGGGGGACGGTTTCGCATCCTACGCGGATAATCTCATGGTCGGCGCGCCCGGGGAGGTGCCGGAGCCCGCGGGACCGTGCGCCATTGCGCTATTTGGGATGCTGGTCGGCCGATCGCGGCGGCGGTGATCACTTATTGCCCGGGATCTCCGGGTCGTTGATGCGGTAGTAGCACTGCCAGGCCCCCAGGGTCGATCCCAGGTCGATGTCCCAGCCATTGGGCCGGTTGGGGTTCTTGCTCTGCGCATACCACGTCACGTGACCGTCCTCGAAGAGGAAGTTGCCGCCGGTCGGCAGGTCGCGGCGGAGATGGTTGCTGTAGCCGGCCCACGAGCCCCCTTGGAACTGCAGCATGTCGGAGACGATCGGGGCATTCTTGTACTTGCCGGCGGGCTTCTTTTTGGTCACCCACTCCTTGCCGTCCGTAAAGCCGGGCGGGTTGTAGAGCATGCCGTTGTTCGGGTCGATCGGGCTCGGGTCCCTGCAAATCATCACGAAGTAACCCACCAGGCCGCCCGTCCCGTCCGGATCGTTAATCGCCTGACGGTGCCAGTCCTGGGTCGGACAGTAGAGCACGTTGTCGTTCTGCCGCTCGGACACCTGCTTGTTCTTGACCAGGTAATCCTGGAAGAACTGCTGCATGATCGTGCTGTTCCACGACATGTCAGTTCCGTGGACCGGGCAGACGGTGGCAATGGCCTTGCCGTTGTAAGGATACCAGCCCTTGTTCGTGTTCAGGTACATCTGGAGCCCGGACCCCCACTGGCGCAGGTTGCTGCCGCATTGAACTTTCACGGCCTGCTCGCGCGACTTGCTCAGCGCCGGCAGCAGGATCGAGATCAACAGCGCGATGATCCCGATGACCACCAGGAGCTCGACCAGCGTGAAACCCCGCCGCGCGCCGCGTCTTGACTGCACCTGTCTGGACTGCCGCATGTTCGATCCCCGTGCTGAAATGACGTTTGCATCAAACGGGCCGGATGGCCGACGTGAATCGCGCGTGCATCCTAATGCAAACGGGGGGGCAGGTACATCCTTTTTCCGCCCAATGTCATCCTGATAATGAGGAGGTTCAACCAACGAAGGACCTGGCCGCGAAGGGGCGATCATTTCCCTTCGCGGCCAGATCCTTCGCTTCGCTCAGGATGACGGTTGAGCGCCGTTGAGGGCAGCCGGGCGTCTGCCACCCTTAACGTATCGACCCCACCGTCACCTCCGGAACCTCACGCTCGCCATACAGATAGCCATCCTCCGAGATATTGCAGACCCGGTCCCCGCGCCGCTCGTCGATGATGCAGCGGTAGAAATGCCGTCCATTGCGGTCGATCTCGACGATCTGCTTCACGTCGCGCCCATGCCGCTCGCGGTCGAGCGTCGCCCGGGGTGACCGGGGCATCTCGGCGTACTTGATCCAGCGTTCGCGGCTGTAATCGTAGCGACGGATCTCGTGCGCCCCCACCGCGATGTCGTCCACCTCGTCGAACGACAGCAGCTTGCCGTTGCCGTTGATCCGGACAGCCAGGTCGTCGCCGCGCGTGTCGATGATGCAGCGGTAGAACTCGCGGTTGTCGCGGCGGACGAACATGATCTGCTTGACCTCGCGCCGATCCCGCTCGTGATCGAGCGTGCGGCGGACGTTGGCGGGCAGGTCGGCGTACTTCACCCACCGCTCGAACGAGCCCTGGCCGACCTCGACGTCGGGCACCTCGGCCGCCTTGAGCAGCCGTCCGCCCTCCGAGACGAAGATCGCGCGGTCCGCGCCGCGCTCGTCGATCAGCACCCGGAAGTACAGGTGCCCGTCCCGGCGCATCTCCAGGATCTGCTTGATCTCGTGGCGGCCGCGCTCGCGATCGACCGTCTCCCGCGCCCGCTTGGGCAGGTCGTCGTATTTGATCCACACGTCCGCGTGGTGGCGATAGTCGTGCTCGGCCCGGGCGGGCACTGCAGCGACCAGGAAAAGGGCGATCAGGCTTGCGGCAACGGCACTTGGCTTTAGCGTGCTCATGGGTTTCCTCTCGTGCGATGTCAGACCCGGATGTGCGTCTGGGGTTAGGCGCATCTGATGCCGTTGCCCGTTATCGGTCTGACGGACGTGAAAGTAACAGGACCCGCACGGCGGGGAATGGACCGGATCAGGCGTATGCCCTCTTCAGGGCAGAACACAAGTGGCACGGGCGTCTCGCCGGCGTCTCGCCCGTGTTCTCGCCGCGCCGCGGCGAGACCGCTTTAGCGGCTGGGCCTCCGGCGCGACCAGTTCCAGGTAGGTTCGGCTGTGCCGAACATGTGTTCCGCAAAACGGAACCTAGGCCAGGCACCGGTCAATCCGCCCCAATGCCCGCTCCCGCCCCAGAAACTCCAGCGACTGAAAAATCGGCGGGCTCACCGTCGTCCCGCTGATCGCCACGCGGAGCGGCTGCGCGACGTTGCCCAGCCCCAGGCCTTTGCCGTCGCAGTACCCCTTGACCACCGCCTCCAGCGCATCCGCCTGCCACGTCGGCGCGCCCGCCAGCAACGCGCGCACGTCAGCCAGCGCCCGGAGACCGGCGCCGTCATCCTTCTTCAGCACCTTCTCCACGGCCTTGGCGTCGTACGCGATCCGCTCGTCCGGCACGAAGAAGAACCGGCACGGCTCGTCCACCTCGCGCAGCGTGCGGAATCCCTTCTTCATCTTGATCAGCTCCGCAAGCTGCGCGTCGGTCGCCTGATTCAATGGCGACTCCGGATTGACCGAAAGGTAATCGCGCATCCCCGACAGCAGGCGCTCCGCCGCCAACCGCTCGGCCGTCTGCGTGTTGAACGCCAGCAGCTTTGCCCGGTCGAACTTCGCCGGCGCGTTGCTGATCCGATCCAGCGAAAACAGCGCGACCATCTCCTCGATCGACATCAGCTCCCGGTTTTCCCCCGGGCTCCAGCCCAAAAGCGCCAGGAAGTTCAGGAGCGCCTCGGGCAGATAGCCGTTGCGGCGAAAGTCGTGCACCAGGATCTCCGGCAGATCCGACGGTTTCAACCCGATCACCGGCATCAATCGCTCGTGCTCCGACGGGTCGAGCTGCGACTTGCTGTTCGCCAGCCACTCCGCCACCCGCCCCGCCTCCAGGCCGGCGGCCGTCGCCACGTCCGCCGCCGTCTTCTTCGTGTTCTTGATGAAATTGTTCGTCTGCTCGCGCACCTTCTTGTCCCGGTCGCGCTTGCCCATCTTGGTCGAGTCCATGTTCTGGATCGTCGAAAGATGCGCGTAGACCGGGCGCGGGTAGCCCAGCGCTTCCTGCAGCGCCAGGTGCAGGAACGTGTTCTTCGTGTGCTCCTGCCCGCGCAGGACGTGGGTGATGCCCATCGCGGCGTCGTCCACCACAACCGCGAAGTGATACGTCGGCATGCCGTCGGCCTTGCGGATCACGAAATCCTGGCACTCCTCGGGCGGCTGCACGATCTCCTTGCCGGCGATCACGTCGAGAAAGCGGTACTCCTTGACCGGCGTGGCGAAACGCAGGACCGGCTTGCGCCCCTCGCCCTTGAAGCGCGCGAGCTGGTCCGGCGCGTAACTTCGCCGGCGGTAGATGAACGGACGCTTGGCCCGCTCGGCCTCCTGGCGCAGGCCGGCGAGCTCTTCGGTCGATTCCCACGCCTCGTACGCCAGGTCGCGGGCGACCAGGTCGCCCAGGATCCGGTCATACTCACCCACGCGCCTGGACTGGAAGACCAGCTCGTCGGCGTTGTCCCAGTGCAGGCCAAGCCACTTGAGGTCTTCCAAAAGCTGGTCACAGGCCTGCTGCGTGGAGCGCGCGAGGTCCGTGTCCTCGATGCGAAGCAGGAATCGACCGCCGTCTGCATGGTGGCGGGCGAGAAGCCAGCAGAACAGCGCGGTCCGAGCCCCACCGACGTGAAGATATCCGGTGGGGCTGGGGGCAAAGCGAGTCACGAGCATGTCGGCCATAGGGGCGGGATTATGATTTGGGGGGGTGGCGAAGGCAAAGCGAAGACGTGGATGCCCGTCCTCTCTTCACCTATTCACCGACGGATTCCGCAAGCTCCGATCCGCCAGGCCCTTCCGTGACCCACCGCCTCGGAGCATTTTGCCAGACCAGGGCCTCGCTAGACCAACCCCCGCCTCGGCAGAATGCGCAAACGCCGCACGTCCCCCCACCCCTTCGCCCCGCCGCGCCAAACGTCGCTTGCGGTTTCGCGAATCCGCTGCGCGCCGCCCGCGCAAGCTAACCTGCATCCTTTCTGGTCATCGTTTTCTCGTCGCCCCGGCGCATCTTCTGCGCCCTCCCCACCCCCC
>DATBFY010000629.1:0-12388 GCA_036558265.1 Tepidisphaeraceae bacterium
CAAATCCCTATTCTTGACCCCGCACTCAGGTTCATTTCTCGGTTTGTTTAACGATACGGAACCACGACATGGCCCAACCCATCCTGCTTGACGCCTCGACCGAAACCGACACCGCCGACGGCCGCCCCTGGTGGCGGCTGCTGACGGGGTATCACTGGTTCGTCTTCCTGATCGCGTCGTCGGCGTGGCTGTTCGACTGCCTCGACCAGCGCCTCTTCTCACTGGCGCGCGTGCCGGCGCTGCGGGCGCTGCAGGCCCCGGGCACCACGCCGGACCAGATGCAGGCGTTCGGCAAGGTCGTGACGGCGTTTTTCCTGATCGGGTGGGGCATCGGCGGGATGATCTTCGGCGCGCTGGGCGACAAGTTCGGCCGCGCCCGCATGCTCATCATCACGATCCTCATCTACTCGGTGTTCACGGGCCTGAGCTACTTCAGCCAGTCGTGGTTCGACTTCACGGCCTGCCGGTTTTTGACCGGACTTGGCGTGGGCGGCGTGTTCGGGCTGGCGGTGGCGCTGATCGCCGAGACGGTGCCGTCGGGCGCGCGGGTGCAGACGCTGGGGCTGCTCCAGGTCCTGTCGACGGTGGGCAACGTGCTGGCCGTGTTCATCAAGTGGATCCTCGATGCGCTGGAGCAGAACCACACGATCGCCGCGGGCAGCGGGTGGCGGTGGATGTTCCTCGTGGGCGCGGTGCCGGCGGCGCTGGTCGTGCTGATCGGCAAGTACCTCCGCGAGCCGGAGGGCTGGCTGACGCTCAAGCGCGAGGGCCGCCTGCCCAGGGGGGGCATCCTGGCGCCCTATCGCAACCTGCTCGCCTCGGTCCGCTGGCGGCGGAACCTGATCGTCGGCGCGCTGATCGCCTCCACCGGTGTCGTCGGCCTATGGGCGATCGGCGAATACGCGGTGGACCTCCAGAGCCGCGTCTTCGTGAGCCACTTCCAGGGCGAGGTCGCGGCTGGCAAGATCGCGGCGGCGGACGTGGGGATCCACATCGAGCGAGCCAAGGTCATCGCCTACTTCCTGAACATGCTGGGTGCGGGCGTGGGGATGTGGCTGTTTACCAAGCTCGCCGCGGTCACCGGCCGCCGCACCGCGTTCGCGGTCGGGTTCTCCACGTCTTTGGTCGTCACGGCGTATGCCTATTGGAAGATGACGACCCCGTTCGACGCCTACTGGATGATGCCCCTGATGGGGGCCGCCCAGCTCGGCCCGTTCGCGGGCTTTGCGATCTACCTGCCCGAACTCTTCCCGGTCAGCCTGCGCAGCACCGGCACGAGCTTCTGCTACAACTTTGGCCGGTTCGCGGCGGCGGGGGGGAGCTTCTTCTCCGCGTACCTGACCACGCTCTACTTCAACGGCGATCCGACCTCCGCCCTCCCGCTGCGCTACAGTGCGATCACCATGTGCGCCATCTTCCTCGTGGGGCTGTTCACGCTGCCGTTCGCGCCCGAGACGCGTGGCAAGCCGCTCCCGGTGGATGAGGCGGAGGCGACGCCCGAGCCGGTCCCCAGGGGATTCCCGGTCGTGCCTGAGGGCGCGGCGGAGCCGGCGCCGCGGGGGATGTGAGGAGTTGTTAGTTGTTAGTTGCCAGTTGCCAGAAGAAATTTGTGCGATACGCGATCTGCAACGAGATGTTCGAGAACTGGCCCTGGGAGCGGGTCTGCTCCTTCTGCCGGGAGATGGGGTATCACGGCATCGAGGTCGCGCCGTTCACGATCGCGCCGCACGTGGCCGTGATCGACGCTGACACCCGCCAGCAGATGCGGCGCGTCGCCGAGCGCATGGACCTGCAGATCCTGGGCATCCACTGGCTATTGGCCAACGTCATCTCCGACACGACGCTCTACGTCACCCATCCGGACCCGCAGGTTCGGATGAACACGTCGGCCTACTTCTTTCAACTGACGAAGCTGTGCGCCGACCTGGGCGGCCACGTCATGGTGATCGGCTCGCCCAAGTCGCGCAACCTGCTGCCGGGCGTGTCGCGCGATCAGGCCATGGACTACGCGCGTGAGGTCTTCCTGCCCTGCCTGGAGCTGGCGGCGCACAACGACATCACGCTCGCGATCGAGCCCCTGGGCCCCGCCGAGACCGACTTCCTCAACACCGCCGCCGAGGGGATCGAGCTGATCGATCGCATCGGTCATCCCAACTTCCGCCTGCACCTGGACGTGAAAGCCATGAGCAGCGAGCCCACGCCGATGCCGCAGATCATCAGGAATTCCGCCAAGCATCTCGCGCACTTCCACGCGAACGATCCCAACCTGCTGGGCCCGGGAATGGGTGAGGTTAAGTTCGAGCCGATCATCAAGGCGTTACGCGAGGTCGAGTACGACGGCTACCTGAGCGTCGAAGTCTTCGACTTCAAGCCCGGCGCGGAGAAGATCGGCAGCGAGAGCATCCGTTACCTGAAGCGCGTCTGCGGCGACAAGTCCTGAAAACGATCCGCGGAGGTCCTCATGACGGTCCACAGAGAGCCGCCGTCGCGGCGAGGGACACGGGCGGGCCGCCCGTGCCACGTGGTTCTTTGTGCCGTTGTGCTCTTCTTGGCTCCGTCCTTCGCCCAGGGAGCATTTCAAGCGGGTGCCTACGCGCAGGATATTACCCCCACGACCTTCCCCGTCATCATCAACGGTGGCTTCACCGAGGTGATTGCCACCAAGGCCAACGACACGCTGCACGCCCGCGCGCTCGTGCTCGCCGACGGGACGGGAAAGATCGCCATCGTCGTCGTCGATTCCTGCATGCTGCCGCGCGAGCTGCTGGACGATGCCAAGTCCCGCGCCGGCAAGCTCACCGGCATCCCCATCGACCGCATGCTGATCGCCGCCACCCACACGCATTCCGCGCCCAGCTCCATGGGCTGCCTCGGCTCCGACGCGGATGCCAATTACGTCAAGACCCTCCCGGACCTGCTCGCCCGCGCGATCGACCAGGCCAACCGGCGCCTGGCGCCGGCGAAGATCGGCTGGACGAGCGTCAACGACCCCGATCACACCGCCTGCCGCCGGTGGGTCTTTCGGCCGGATCGCATGCGCAATGACCCGTTCGGCAACCTGACGGTGCGCGCCAACATGCATCCCGGCTACCAGTCGCCCGACGCGATCTCGCCGACCGGACCGGTCGATCCGGGCCTTTCGATCGTGTCGATCCAGACGACGGCCGGCCGGCCGCTGGTCGTGCTCGCCAATTACTCGATGCACTACGTTGGCACGACGCCGGTGTCGGCGGACTATTACGGGCGATTCTGCGACAAGATCGCGCGCCTCGTCGATGCCGACAGTGACAGCTTCGTCGGCATCATGAGCCAGGGCACGAGCGGCGACATGTGGCTGGCGGACTATTCGAAACCCCAGCCCGCGGCGCGAACGACGATCGACACCTTCGCCGACGCGATCGCGCAGGAGGTTGCGGCGGCGCTCAAGACGATCCAATACACCGACGACGCGCCGATCGTCATGCGCGAGACGACGCTCAAGCTCCGTCGCCGCGTGCCGTATGAGAAGCGGCTCGTTTGGGCGAAGGAAAAACTGGCGGCGCTGGGAGACCAGAAACCCAAGACCCAGCCCGACATCTACGCCCGCGAGGCCGTCTTCCTTCACGACGATCCGGTGCGCGAACTTAAGCTCCAGGCGATCAGTATCGGCGGCCTGGGCATCGCCGCGATCCCCAACGAGGTCTACGCCCTGACCGGGCTGAAGATCAAAGGCCAGAGCCCGCTGGCGATGACGTTCACGATGGAACTCGCCAACGGCTCGGAGGGCTACATCCCCCCGCCCGAGCAGCACAAGCTGGGCGGCTACACCACTTGGCCGGCGCGCACGGCAGCGCTGGAGGAGCAGGCGGAGCCGAAGATCGCCGAGGCGAGTCTGAAGCTGCTCGAAGAGGTGTCCGGCCAGAAGCGCCGAGCGATGACGCCGCCGGAGAACCCGCTCGCCAATGCCGTGCTCGCGTCCAAGCCGCGCGCCTATTACCGCATGGCGGAGACATCCGGACCGATCTGCACGGACGCGAGTGGGAACGGGATCAACGCGACATTCGGCGACGGCGTGGTGTTCTACCTCCCCGGTCCTGAAACCCTGCCGAATTCGCGCGCGGCGCTCTTCGCGGGCGGCCGGTTGGACCTGCCACCGATCGATCGACTCGGCCAGTCCTATTCCGTCGGGTTCCTCGTCTGGAACGGCCTGTCGCCTGACGCCCGTCCCGTCACGGCCTACCTCTTCTCGCGCGGCCCCGACGGCGACCAGGACGCCCCCGGCGATCACCTGGGCATCGGCGGCACGTATGACGACGGCGCCGCCAAGGGCAAGTTGATCTTCTTCAACGGCAACCAGCGCAACCAGCTCCTGGTCGGCAAGACCGACCTGGCCCTGCGCACCTGGTATCATGTCGCCCTGATCCGAAATGGTCCGCGTGTCACCGTCTTCTTGAACGGCCAAGCCGAGATCACCGGCGACACCGACGTCACCATTCCCGACCGAAACGCGCGCCTGTTCTTCGGCGGCCGGTGCGATAATTTCGCCAACCTCGAAGGCAAACTCTGCGACGCCGCCGTCTTCGATCGCCCGCTGAAACCGGAAGAGGTCGCCGCTCAATTTCGCGCCACCGCGCTCCCCCAACCGCTTGCGGTTTCGCCGCGTCCATCGCCGCAGAACGCTCCCGCGCCCCTCAAGCGCCCCTCCGACCCGCGCTTGCCGCAGGAATCGATGAAGTCCATCCACCTGCCCAAAGACCTCGCCATCGAGCTCGTCGCCGCCGAGCCGCTGGTCGTCGATCCCGTCGCGATCGACTTCGGCCCCGACGGCAAGCTCTGGGTCGTCGAGATGGCCGACTATCCCTACGGCATGGACGGCCACGGCAAGCCGGGTGGGCGCATCAAGTATCTCGAATCCACTAAAAACGACGGCCACTATGACAAGGCCACGCTGTTCCTCGACAACGTGCGCATGCCCAACGGCATCCTCGCGTGGCGCGACGGCGTGATCGTCACGGCCGCGCCCGATGTCTTCTTCGCCAGGGACGCCGACGGCGACGGCAAGGCTGACCAGCAGGACGTCCTCTACACCGGCTTCAAGCCCGGCAACCCGCAGCTTCGAGTCAACGGCCTGAGATGGGGGCTCGACAACTGGCTGTACCTGGCGAATGGCTGGAGCAATGGCGTGGTCACGTCGAAGAAGACCGGCAAGACGCTCGACGTGAAGGGTCACGACCTGCGCATTCATCCGGATACCGGCGAGATGGAACTGGTCTCGGGCGTGTCCCAATTCGGGCGTGAGCACGATGATTTCGGCCGCTGGTTCGGCACGGATAATGCCCACCCCCTCTTCCACTACACGCTGGAAGAGCACTACCTGCAGCGCAACCCGCACATCGCGTTCGGCGAGCCCAAGAACCAGCTCTTGCCGCTCCCGCTGCCGCCGGTCTTTCCGAAAAGCCCCTTCGCCAAGCGCTACATCGGGCTGGACCATCATGGGCACTTCACCAGCGCGTGCGGAATCAGCCTGTATCGCGATGAGATGCTCTTTGCGCGGACGACCGGCATCGAGCATGCGTTCATCTGCGAGCCCGTGCATAACCTTGTGCAGCACCAGTTGCTGAGCGAATCCGGCTCGACCTTTGCCGCCAAGCGCGTCGAGGGCGAGGGCGGCGGCGACTTCATCGCCGCGGAGGACCCCTGGTTCCGTCCCGTGATGACCCGCTGCGGGCCCGACGGCGCGCTCTGGGTCGTGGACATGTACCGCTACATGATCGAGCACCCGGACTGGCTTAACGACGAGGGGAAGAAGGCATACGCCCCCTTTTACCGCGACGGGGATGACAAGGGCCGCATCTACCGCGTTTACCCCGCGGACAAGCGGCCGCGCCAAATCCCGCGTATGGAAGGCCTGAGCAGTGCGCAGCTCGTCGCGCTGCTCGAATCGTTGTCGGGCTACACGCGCGATCGCGCGCAGATGATGCTCGTCTGGCGGCGCGACCCGGGCGCGCAGCCGCTGCTGGAGAAGATGGTCACGACCTCGCCCAACCCGATGGCGCGACTGCACGCGCTGTGCGCGCTCGACGGGGTGTCCGTCGCCGCGGAACTCAAGGCCGAGATTCTCCTTAAAGCGCTTGCGGACGCGCATCCGGCGGTTCGCGCCAACGCCATCCGGATCGCCGAACCGCGGTTGACCGACTCGGCCGCGCTGCTCGATGCCGTGATCGCGTTGGCCAATGATGCCGATCCCATGGTTCGTCTCCAGTTGCTCTATACGATGGGCCAGGTGGATGCCCCAAAAGCCGTCGAGGCGTTCGTGACCACCTGCCTCGACCGCCCGCTGGACGCCCCGGCCGCTGTTGCGGCGCTCAGCTCGGCGAGCGGTCCGCGCTTCAGCGCGCTCGTGGATCGGCTGACCGCCGATAAGTCCGCCGTCGAAGGACCGCTGTTCGCCCCCCTGCTTGATATCGCGATCGCCACGCAGGACCGTGCGGCCCTGACGAAGCTGATCGCGCCGATCCGCCCCGATGATGCGACCCATCCGAGGCGAACCCAGCTTGAGGGACTCGCCGCGCTGCTGGATCGCCTGGCCGCCCACCGGCTTTCCGTGGAGAAGCTGTCCGACCCGGCCGACGACGACCTGTCGCGCACATTGGGCTCGTTGTCGGGCGTGTTCGACGCCGCCCGGCAAATCGCGGCGGACGACGCTCGCCCCCTGCCCGACCGGTTGGCCGCCGTCGCGATGCTTGGCCGGCAGTCCGCAGCCGCGAGCGACGACCTGCGCGTGATCGCGCCCCTGCTCCTGCCCCGCTCCGCCGGTGAGCTTCAACTCGCCGCCGTCCGCGCCGCGGCACGGACCGGCCGCGACTCCGTGCCCGCTGTCCTCCTTGCCGGCTGGGACGCTGATTCCCCCGCCATCCGCTCGGCGATCGCTGATGTGCTCCTTGCGCGCCAGGCCTGGGCGCGGGCGCTGGCGGGTTCCCCCGCGGCCCGCGAGCTGGACTTCGCCCGCCGGCAGCGTCTCCTCAACCACTCGTCCCCGGACGTGAAGGAGGCCGCGAGGCGCACGCTCGCCCAGGACGCCGCCGCCGCCGACCGGCAGAAGGTTATCGAGTCCTACCACGACGCGTTGACGCTCCGGCCGGACATCAAGCACGGCGAAGCCCTCTTCGGAGAGCACTGCGCCACCTGTCACCGCGTCGGTAGCTCGGCCGTCGGGCACGACATCGGCCCGAACCTCCTGACCGTCCGCGACTGGACCCGCGAAAACCTGCTGACCGCCATCCTCGACCCGGACCGGACCGTGGAGCCCCGCTACCTCGCGTATAGCGCCGCCCTGAACGACGGCAGCGCCTTCACGGGCCTGCTCACCGCCGAATCTGCCGCCGGCGTGACCCTCAAGACGCTGGACGACGCCGACCACGTCCTGCCGCGTGCCAGCCTCAAGTCGCTGGCGAGCACCAACCACTCGTTGATGCCGCAGGGGTTCGAAACCACCCTGACACCTCAGGACGTCGCCGACCTGGTCGGTTTCGTCCGCGCCGAATCTTCCTCGTCGCGCGCGGGCATTCCATAGGGAGGCGCGCTCGGAGGATTTTGCCTTCCGGGGGTCATGGCTATACCTTCGACACGCTTCTGCATCATCCGGAGAACCCTTATGGATCTGACGACCCTTGGCTCCAAACTCGACGCGATCGGACAGAGTCACGTGTTGCGCTTTGCTGAGCAGCTCTCCGAATCGGGGCAGCGGAAGCTGGCGGGGCAGATCGCTTCGCTTCACCTCGACGCCCTGCCGGCGCTGATCGACCAGAACGTCAGGCACAAGCCGCACCTGCCGCTGCCCAAAAGCATCGAGCCGGTGAAGGCATATCCGAATCAGCCGACCGCGGAGCTTAAGGAGCTTTATGACCGCGCCAAAGGCCGCGGGCACGAATTGCTCCGCCAGGGCAAGGTGGGGGCGTTCCTCGTGGCGGGCGGGCAGGGTACTCGACTGGGATACGACGGGCCCAAGGGGGAATTCCCGGTCACGCCGATCAAGGACAAGCCGCTCTTCCGGGTCTTTGCGGAGCAACTGCTCGCCTGGTCGCGCGACGCGGGCAGGCCGATCCCGTGGTATCTCATGACCAGCGAGGTCAACGACGGTCCGACCCGCGAGTTCTTCAAAAAACACCACTACTTCAACTACAACCCCGCCAACGTGATCTTTTTCCAGCAGGGGATGATGCCCGCGTTCGACATGGCGAGCGGGCGGATCCTCCTGGCGGAGAAAGACTCCGTCGCCCTGTCGCCCGATGGCCACGGCGGCTCGCTTCGGGCGCTGGACAGATCCGGCGCGCTGGCGGACATGAAGAAGCGCGGGGTGGAGCATCTCTCATACTTCCAGGTGGATAACCCGCTCGTTCACACGATCGACCCGTTGTTCCTGGGGCTGCACGACCTGGCGGGGTCGGAGATGAGCTCGAAGACGATTCCCAAGGCGCACGCGCTGGAGCGGGTGGGGAACTTCGTCATGGGTGACGGCGTGCTGCAGGTGATCGAGTACTCCGACCTGCCCGAGGAGCTCGCGAAGCGCTCCGGGCCGGACGGGCAACTGCTGTTCAATGCCGGGTCGATCGCGATCCACGCGCTGCGGACGTCGTTTATCGAGCGGCTGAACCATGGCGGGCAGCTCAAGCTGCCGTGGCACCGGGCGGAGAAGAAGGTTTCGTACGTGGACGCCGGCGGCAACCTGGTCAAGCCCGACAAGCCCAACGCGATCAAGCTCGAGCAGTTCGTGTTCGACGCGATCCCACTGGCGAAGAACGCGATCGTCTACACGACACGCCGCGACGAGGAGTTCAGCCCGGTCAAGAACGCGAACGGTGACGATAGTCCGAGCACCTGCCGGCGCGATCAGATCCGGCGCGCCGCCGAGTGGCTTGAAAACGCCGGCGTCCGCGTCGCGCGCGAGAAGGATGAACCGGCGTGCGTGATCGAGATCTCGCCCCTGTTCGCGACGAGCGCCGAGCAACTCAGGAGCCGCCCGATCCCCAGCAAAGAGATCGGCGCGGGCAAGACGGTCTACTTCGATGAGAGTGGTCCGCAGTAGGACGCAGATTGCTTGTTGATTATTTGCTGTTTTGAAAATGGCATGGGGACGCGGCGTCACTGACGAGTATGCTGCGCGACTTCCCAGCCTCCTCTGGGCCGATGATGCCGACCGCAGATAAGACCAAGATCCTCGTCGTCGAGGACGACGAGGTCACCCAACGCCTGTTCAAGCGGATCCTGGAACGCTCCGGGTACGCGGTCGCCGTCGCCGACAACGGAATCGATGGCTTCGAGGTCGCGGTCCGCGAGCATCCCCACCTTGTCTTATTGGACCTGATGATGCCGGAGCTCGACGGCTTCGGGTTCCTCGGCCTGCTGCGCGCCAGCCCGCTGGCGGACCTCCCGGTCATCGTCACCAGCGCCCTGGCGGACAGCGCCCGGCAAACCCAGGCATTTGCGATGGGCGTCCGCGAGTTCCTGGTCAAGACCAAGTTCACGCTCAATGACCTGGTCGCATCGATTCAGCGAAACCTTCCTGACCGGGCATTTCGTTGATTTGAATTAGGGGCTCTGATAGGTTCGGCCAATGCGTCGGGCACGGCTGCCCGATAGGTCTTGGGAAAGGACTCCCGCATGCTGCTGCACGCCCTTTTGCGGCAATTCGATCCCGCGCTTTCGCTCGATTCCATTCCCAACATCCAGGTCAGCGGCGTCCAGGAAGATTCGCGTAAGGTGCGGCCGGGCGACGTGTTTATCGCGCGGCCGGGCGCCAAATCCGACGGCGCCCGCTTCGTCACCGATGCGCAAGCCAGGGGAGCGGTTGCGGTCGTGACGCAGCAGCCGATCGCGGGGAGTGGGCTCCCTCAGATCCGCGTGGCAGATGCGGCGACTGCCTCGTCGCGGTTGGCGCACGTGTTCTACGGCCGGCCTAGCGAGCACCTGCGCGTCCTGGGCGTTACCGGCACCAAGGGGAAGACGACCGCGACGTTCCTGCTGCGGCACCTGCTCTCGAAGTTCAAGCACAAGTGCGGCGTGATCGGCACGGTCGAGATCGACGACGGGCTGACCCGCCGCGAGGCCGATCAGACCACGCCCAGCGCGATCGACGTGGCGCGGTACCTCGCCGAGATGCGCGAGAACGGTTGCAAGGCGGCGGGGATCGAGGTTTCGAGCCACGCGCTGGACCAGGGACGCGCGGCCGCGGTGCGGTTTGCCGGAGCGGGGTTCACGAACCTCTCGGGCGATCACATGGACTATCACCAGACGATGGAGAACTACGCCGCCGCCAAGGCGCGGCTGTTCGAGTCG
This sequence comes from Tepidisphaeraceae bacterium, assembly GCA_036558265.1. Classification (GTDB taxonomy): domain Bacteria; phylum Planctomycetota; class Phycisphaerae; order Tepidisphaerales; family Tepidisphaeraceae; genus RYN-433. The sequence goes on from DATBFY010000629.1 coordinate 10,315, forward strand.
CTGGATGAAGAGGCGGTGGCGGTGGTGAATGCCCATGACGCGTGGACCTGGCGGATGGTTCGCGACTGCAAGGGACGGGTGGTGCGGTTCGGGTTCGACGAGGACTGTGACTACCGGGCAGCCGACTACAAGGTGGGATACGACGGCACGCACTTCATCCTGCACACGCCCGACGGCCGCGCCGAAGTGCACATGTCGCTGGTGGGCAAGCACAACATCGAGAACGCGCTGGTGGCATCGGCGCTGGCGTGCGAAGTGTTCGGGCTGTCCGTGCATCAGGTGGCAGCCGGGCTCAAGGATGCCGCGGGCGCGCCGGGGCGTCTGCAGCCGGTGCGGTGCGGTCAGCCGTTCGCGGTCCTGGTGGATTATGCCCATACGGATGACGCGCTGGAAAAGGTGCTGACGGCGCTCAAGCCCTTGTGCAAGGGGAAGCTGCGCGTGTTGTTCGGGTGCGGCGGGGATCGCGACCGGACCAAGCGTCCCCGGATGGCGCGGGTGGCGCAAAAATGGGCCGACGCGGTCTACATCACGAGCGATAACCCGCGGACGGAAGATCCGGCGTCCATTATTGATCAAATTCGTGCGGGCCTGACGACGAACAGTGGAGCAGTGGAGGTGGTCGTTGATGCCGATCGCCGGTCGGCGATCGAGCGGATCATCGCGGATGCGGGCCCGGGCGATGTCGTGCTACTCGCCGGGAAAGGTCACGAGAACTATCAAATCATCGGTACGGAAAAACGGCATTTTGATGATGCCGAAGAAGCGGCGCGTGCCCTGCAATCACGCGCCGCGACTCTTTGAAGGAGGAAGGCTGAAGGATGAAACGGATCACGGCGCTTCACGCACGCGTACGTTCGATTCCCGTGATCCGATTCACCCTTCATCCTTCGACCTTCAGATTTGGATTCTATGAAGCCGTTGTCCATCCTTGACGTTCGCAACGCGGTCGCCGGCAAGGCGGTGACCGTCATCCCGCAGGATTTCCCGAAGGTGCAGGAGGTGTGCACGGACACGCGGCGGATGGCGCCCCAGTCGCTGTTCGTCGCGCTCAAGGGAGACAAGTTCGACGGCGGTCAGTTCCTGGCCCAGGCGGCGGCGGGTGGGGGGATCGCCGCGATCGTCCAGGACACGCCGGCGAAGATTCCCGACGGCCTGCAGGTCATCCAGGTCAAGGACACGCGGGTGGCGCTCGCGAAGATCGCGACCATGGTGCGCAAGCAGTTGCACGCAAAAGTAATCGCGGTCGCGGGGAGCAACGGCAAGACGTCCACCAAGCACCTGGTCGCGGCGGCGCTGTCGAACAAGCTGCGCGGGACGTTCTCGCCCAAGAGCTTCAACAACGAAATCGGCGTGCCGCTGACGATCTTCCCGGCGGACCCGCTCCAGGATTTCCTCGTCTTGGAGATGGGCACGAACAACCCCGGCGAGATCCGCACGCTGGCGAAGATGGCGCTGCCGGACATCGCGGTGATCACCAACTGCTCGGCGGAGCACCTGCAGGGCCTGGGGGACCTCCTGGGCGTCAAGCGCGAGAACGCCTGCATCGTCGAAGGACTGGACGAGAAGAAGGGTCTCCTGATCGTCAACGGCGACGATCCCGAGCTGCTCAAGGTGCTGGAACACTGGAAGGGGCGGAAGCTGACCTTCGGGCTGGGCAAACAGAACAACCTGTTCGCGACGGACATCCAGACGGATGCGAGCGGCTGCCGGTTCACGGTGAACGGGAACCCGAAACAGCGGTTCTTCGTGCCGATGCTGGGGCGGCACACGGCGCTCAACGCGCTGGCGGCGATCGCGGTGGCGCGGCGGCTGGGGCTTTCGGAAGAGGAGATCGCGGCGGGACTGGCGGACGCGAAGGGGCCGGACATGCGGCTCCAACTTCAAGCGGTCGGCGACGTGACGGTGCTGAATGACGCGTACAACGCGAACCCGGCATCGATGAAAGCCGCCTTGGAGACGGCGGCGCAACTACCCGTGGGCGCAGGTGGACGCCGCATAGCGGTGGTGGGCGACATGCTGGAGCTGGGCGCATCGTCGGATCGGTTTCACCGCGAGGTCGGACAGTTCGCCGCGA
>DATBFY010000630.1:0-9353 GCA_036558265.1 Tepidisphaeraceae bacterium
GGAACCAAGTCTTACCCGTGGGAAGAGTTCCGCGAGAAACTCCACGAAATGGCCGAGCTCATGAACTTCGCCTGGCACCAGGCGACGACCCGCCAGAAAAACGCTGATTAGCTCGCGATGCGCGCGAGTCCTCACCGGCCACGCCGTCGACGGCGATGCGAAGCACGCCGCATCGACACGTATTGCCAACCCAATGCGACTCCGGAGATTTACGGAGCGGACGACACGTAGTTTTACGCTCTTCATTCTGTCGTCTGGAGCCGTACGTTCGGACTGGCGGCGCCGCATCACTCCCGATCATGAGCCCCCGCGAGCAAATCCTCGAATTGAAGAAACGCATTGCTTCCTCGGTCATCGGTCAGGGCGACGTCATCGACCACCTCCTGATCGCCCTCCTCGCCAACGGCCACCTCCTCATGGAAGGCCTCCCCGGCCTGGCCAAAACCCGAACCATCAAGACCCTTGCCGCCAACCTCGAAAGCCAGTTTCGACGCATCCAGTTCACCCCGGACCTGCTCCCCAGCGACATCACCGGCACGGAGGTTTACACCGGTGAAGGCGCGGGCGGCCAGTTCCGCTTCCAGGCCGGCCCGGTCTTCGGAAACCTCATCCTCGCCGACGAGATCAACCGTGCCCCCGCCAAGGCGCAGGCCGCCCTGCTCGAGGCCATGGAAGAACGGCAGGTGACCGTCGCCGGCGCCACGCACAAGCTGCCCGACCTGTTCCTGGTACTGGCCACGCAGAATCCGATCGAACAGGAGGGGACCTATCCCCTCCCCGAGGCCCAGATGGACCGCTTCCTCCTCCACGTCTTCGTCGGATACTCCAGCGATGACGACGAGCGGAAGATCCTCCACCTGGTGCGCGGCGAGGACGCCGGCGCCACGCCCGCGTCCAACGGCCGGGTGCCCGTCCAATGCGTCTTCGACGCGCGCCGGGAGGTCCTGGCCGTCCGCGTCTCCGACACCGTCGAGAAGTACATCGTCGCCCTGATCGCCGCCACCCGAAGGCCCGCCGATTTCAAGCAGTCCAAACTCTCCACCTGGATCAAGGTCGGCGCCAGCCCCCGCGGCACCCTGGCGCTCGACCGCGGCGCACGCGCCCGTGCCTGGCTCGATGGCCGCGACACCGCCACCCCCGACGACGTCAAAGCCGTCCTCCACCCCTGCCTGCGTCACCGCCTCATCCTCGCCTACGAGGCCGAAGCCGAAGGGATCACCAAAGATGCTGTCCTCGATGAGCTCGTCAGACAGGTCGCCATCCCGTGAACCCCGCCACGACCAACCCGGCGACGCCCGGCGTCTACGCCCAACTCGACGACCTCGTGCGCCTCCAATACCGAGCCAAAGGATTCAGCTTCCTCCCGCGCCAGCCGATCCAGTCGCTGCTCGCCGGACGCCACGCCTCGCGGCTCCGCGGGCGCGGGCTCAACTTCGAGGAGATCCGCCATTACCTCCCCGGCGACGACATCCGCCAGATCGACTGGAAGGCCACCCTCCGCACCCGAAAAACGCAAAGCCGCGTCTACACCGAAGAACGTGAACGAACGGTCCTCCTGGTCATCGATCAGCGCATCACGATGTTCTTCGGCAGCGTGCGAAACATGAAATCCGTCACCGCCGCCGAGGCCGCCGCCATCGCCGCCTGGCGCGTGCTGGCCCAGAAGGACCGCATCGGCGCCCTGGCCTTCAACGACTCGCGCGTCGTCGAGATCCGCCCCCAGCGCAGCCGCGCCACCGCCATGCAGATCCTCCACGCGATCCTCGAACAAAACCACGCCCTCACCCACGATGCCGGCATTAAGTCCAACCCCGAAATGCTCGACGAATCCCTGCGCCGCTGCGAGCGTCTCGCAAAACACGATTGCCTGGTCTGCATCATCAGCGACTTCCTGGGCGAAGATGCCGAGACCCGCCGCGTGCTCACGCGCCTCGGGCGGCACAACGACGTCCTGGCCGTCTTCGTCCACGACCCGCTCGAGGCCGACCTCCCCGATGCCGGTCCGCTGGTCTTCGGAGACGGCGCTCGACAACTCGAAGTTGACACCGCCGACCACCGCCTTCGGGATCGCTTCCGCACCGCCTTCGCGCAGCGCCGCGCCGCCGGCCGCCGGTTCATGCTCCAGCGCGAAATGCCGGTGATCCCGATCCGCACGGACGCGAGCGTCGCCGATCAACTCCGCCATCAACTCGGGGGCCGCCTTCGATGAGCGCCGCCGATCTGACCAGCCTCGACCGCCTCCACGACGTCGTCGCGCCGCCGCCGGTTCCCTGGTGGCCGCCGGCGCCGGGCTGGCGATGGCTGATCGGAATCCTGCTCGCGCTCGCGCTTTACGCGGCGATCCGCGCGTTCATCCACTGGCAACAAAACCGCTACCGGCGCGAAGCCCTCGCCGCGTGCCGCGCCCAGACCGCCCTCCTCGCCGACCCCTCCGCGCGCGCCGCCGCCCTGTCCGAACTGGCCGTGCTCCTCAAGCGCGCCGCCCTGTCCGCCTTCCCACGGCCCCAGGTCGCGGCGCTCACCGGCCCGGCGTGGCTGAGCTTCCTCGATCGCACCGCCGCCATGCACGGCTTCAACTCCCAAACCGGAGCCCTCCTCGAGCACGCCGCCTACGGTTCGATCGCCGTCGCCGATCTCGACGAGCCGCGCGCCCGCCGGGCCGCCTCGCTCGTCCACCTCTGGCTGACCCACCACCGGGCGGCGGGAGGGGAAAACTGATGGTTAGGCTGGGGTATCCTTGGCTCCTGGCATTGCTTCCGCTGCCCCTCCTGGTGCGGTGGCTGCTCCCCGTCCACCGCGAGCCGCGGGAGGGGCTGGTGGTGCCCTTTCTCGAGCGCCTGGCGCAAGAGACCGGTCGGCGGCCCAGCCTCGCCGCTATCGTCTTGCGCGGCGGGTGGTTACGCGCCGCCTCGGTCAGCATCGCGTGGGTTTGCGCGGTCGTCGCGCTGGCGCGGCCGCAGGTCATTGAGCCCCCGATCACCCTCTACCTCCCCCTCCGCGACCTGCTGCTGGCGGTCGATCTTTCCGGCTCGATGGAAACTCAGGATTTCACCGACGCGAAGGGAACGAAAGTCGATCGCCTGACCGCCGTCAAGGAGGTCCTGGACGAATTCCTGGCCCATCGCAAGGGCGACCGGGTCGGGCTGATCTTCTTTGGCAGCGCGCCGTTCGTGCAGGCGCCCTTCACCCAGGACCTGGCGGTTTGCCGCCAACTGCTCGACGAGGCGCAGGTCAAGATGGCCGGGCCGCAGACCGCCTTCGGCGATGCCCTGGGGCTGGCGATTTCCGTATTCGAGCGCAGCCAGGTCAAGCAGCGCGTCCTGATCGCGCTGACGGACGGGAACGACACCGCGAGCAAGGTGCCCCCCGCCAAGGCGGCGGCGATCGCGAAGGACAAGGGGATCGTGATCCACACCATATCGGTCGGCGACCCCAAGGCGGCCGGTGAGGACGCGCTGGACGTGGACGCGCTCAAGGCGGTTGCCGCCGCCACCGGCGGGATCTACGCCCACGCCGCCGACCGTGCCCAGCTCGCGCAGATCTATCGCCGCCTCGATTCGATCGAGGGTCACCAGGCCCAGACCGTCAGCCATCGCCCCCGGCGCGATGTTTACTGGTGGCCACTGATCGCCGCCCTCGCGGTCACCGCGTTGCAGCATGCGATTCAGCTTCTCGCCCGCCGTTCACCGCGCGCGACCGCCTCCAGCGACCGGGTCGCGCCACCCGTTCCAACGGTGGAGGCCGCCGCATGATCAGCGACTTTCACTTCATCCGGCCCTGGTGGTTGCTGGCCCTGATTCCCCTGGGCCTCTTGACCTGGGTCCTGGTTCGTCGGCAGCGGGTCCAGCGCGGATGGCACGGCGTGGTCGCGCCGCACCTGCTTCCCTTCCTGCTCCGCGGCCAGGCCCGCCGCGCCCGCATCTCCCCCCTGCTGCTCATCGCCACCGGCTGGACGCTCGCGGTGCTGGCGATCGCGGGCCCGACCTGGCGGCGCGAGCCCGCCCCCTTTGCCGACGACACCGCCCCCCTCGCCATCGTCGTCAAGGTGACGCCGTCGATGATGACCCAGGACGTCCAGCCGAGCCGCCTGGGCCGATCCGTTCAGAAGATCCACGACCTGCTCGCGCAGCGGGCCGGCGCCAAGACCGCGCTGGTCGCCTACGCCGGCTCCGCGCACCGGGTCATGCCCCTCACCACCGACGGCGGGATCATCGACACCTTCGCCCAGGCGCTGGATCCGCGGATCATGCCCGCCGACGGCGACGCCGCTGCGGACGCGCTGCGGCTGGCCGATCGGACGCTGGGCGGACAAGGCTCGATCCTCTGGATCGCCGACGGCGTGGCGCCCGAAGAGGCCGCGGCGCTGGGCGCCTGGCGAACGGGCTCGCGCACGGTCGTGCGATTGCTCCCGCCGCTGCTCGGCGGCGCCGAATTCGACGCCCTGAAGACGGCTGCGCGAAATGCCGACCCCACGATCGTCCGTCTCACGGCCGACGACCAGGACGTCATTGCGATCGCGCGCTCGGCGAAGTTCGCGAGCGTCGCCGCCGGTGCGGAGGGCGGGGGCCGCTGGCAGGAGACCGGCTACTGGCTGACCCCCCTGCTCGTCGGACTCCTGGTCCCGTTCTTCACCCGGGGCTGGATGGCCCCGACCGCATCCAGAGGATGAAACGCGCCGTGTCCATCTTCCTCGTCCTGGCCGGCGTGGTCCTGCTCGCCGGCACGATCCGGAATCGCGATTTCTGGCGGACTCCCGAGCAGCGCGGCGATGCCCTGGCGCGCAAGGGCAAATACGCCGACGCCGCGAAACAGTACACCGACCCGGCGCGCATCGGCGTCGCGCAGTATCGCAACGGCGACTTCGAGGCGGCGGCCAAGACCTTCGCGCGCGTCCCGGGCGCCGTCGGCGCCTTCGACCAGGGCAACGCCTGGCTCATGCACGGCAAGTACGACGCCGCCATCGCCAGCTACGACCGCGCCCTCTCGTTGCGACCCGACTGGAACGACGCCCTGGACAACAAGGCCATCGCCGTCGCGCGCAAGGCAAAGCTGGAGGCGTCGGCGAAGGACCGCGAGCAGGAGCAGACCGACACCGGGAAACCCGACGAGATCGCCTTCGATCAGAAGGGGGACGACGCCCGGGGCCAACCGGTTGACCTCGCCCGGCAGGACGTCTCCGACGAAGCGCTCCGCGCCACCTGGCTGAGGCAGGTGCGAACCACCCCGGGAGATTTCCTCCGCGCGAAGTTCGCGTACCAGGCCGCCCACGCGCCACCGAAGGAGGGAGGCAGATGAACCGCCCTCTCCGCGTCTTCTTCCTGCTCGTGCTATTGCCAGGCTTCGCTGCCGACGCCCAGCAGCCCAGGATCCGCGCCGCGCTCGCGACGCAGGGCGACTGCTGGGTCGGGCAGCGCCTCACGCTGGTCGTCGAGCTCCTGGTTCCCGGCTTTTTCTCCGGCGCACCTGCGTTTGACCTCCCGGATCCGCAGGGCCTGATCCTGGTCCCGCCCACCCAGCGCCCGACACTCGGGACGGAAGTGATCGACGGGACCAGCTACACCGTCCAGCGACACGAACTGTCGGTCCTCGCCCGCCGCGGCGGTGCGCAGACGATCCCGCCGTTAACGGTCCGTTTCCACTTCAAACGACAACCGCTCGACAAGGACGCCGTCCCGGCGACCCTGAGCACGGCCCCGCTGACCTTCACCGCCAGGATGCCCCCGGGCGCGGAGCACCTGGGCAGCATTATCAGCGCCCGCGACCTCACCGCGGTCGAATCCTGGAAACCGCAGCCCGGCAAGGCGAAAGTCGGCGATGCCTTCACGCGGACGATCTCGTTTGCGGCCCCGGACGTGCCCGCGATGGCCTTCCCGCCGTTCCCGACCCCGAGCGTCGATGGCCTGGGCATCTACCCCAAGGCTCCGGAGGTGATCGATCACGACGACCGCGGCCAGATGCGCGGCGAGCGACGCGACTCGGTCACCTACCTGTGCCAACGCCCCGGCCGATTTACCGTGCCGCCGGTGCGAATGTCCTGGTTCGATATTCAGTCCAGGAAGGTACGCGTCATCGATTTCCCGGCGCGCACGTTCGATGTCGAGCCGAATCCCGCGATGGCCAACCCCGAAACGGCTCCTTCGCACGTCAACCTCTGGCCATTTGTGTGGGCGCTGGTGACGATTACGTCCATGGCCGCGATCGCGCTCTTGCTCAAACGATGGTGGGCGAGGCTCGTCGCGCCATTTCGTCCCGTTCATCTCGCCCCGCTTAACCCTTCAGGCCCGAAGGAAATTGGGTGATTCACGCCCTGGCGCCTCCGCGCCGGAGATCGTCAGGCGTGCGGGTACCATTTGCGGTTGAGCCCCGAGCGCCTTTCGGAGTGTGGTACGCTCTCGAAGCGATGAGGCGCTTCCTCTCGACCCGCAGTCTCTGCCCCACCTGCGGCTAGAGCAGTTTTCGAGTCGGTGTAGCGGGACCGTTTCGCGATTCGTGGCCAAAAGCTAGCCGCTAAAGCCGCTAGCCCGCTACAACATCATGAAGTGTGCTCCAGGACCCGCGCGCCGCTTCAGATCGGCGCCCGGAATGGGGATCTGGGCTGAGGCATCGTTATGAGACGCCCTCTGCGCACGTTATCTCGCGCCCTGATGCTCATTTCCGTGCTTCTGTGCCTCGCCGCCGCCGCGATGTGGCTGCGGAGCCGTTGGGTCGCCGACGAGTTGACGCTCGAGTTTCGTCCCGCTCCGAACCGGCGCGCCCTGTCGGCCCACTATCTCATCTCGGCCCGCGGCGTGCTGGAATACACGCGGATGACCTCACCATCTGCGGCGCCGGAACAGGGCGGCACCTTCGATCACGCCTGGAGCAGTGGCCCGCAACAGATGCTGCTGTCCCTCGAATGCGAGCAGCCCGTCGAGGAATTCCCCTGGCCGGCGTGGACGCGCTGGGGCTTTCACTGGTCCGACGATCGCGGCGGGCAGACGGATCACCGCTTCGTCACGGTCAGCGCCCCGTACTGGTTCGCCGTCCTCTTTTTCGCCGCGGCGCCGGCCATCGCGCTGACGAACGCGCTTCGCCGAGGCCACCGCCGTCAGCGCCGAACGCGGCGTCAGGAAACCCACCGCTGCCCCGTCTGTGGCTACGACCTCCGCGCGACGCCCGAGCGCTGCCCGGAGTGCGGGTCCGTTCCCACCCATGTCGTAAGCACCCCGGCCGCCCAACCGTAAGAAGTCTGAATGGAGGATCACGATTCTCGAATATCGCGGCGGCGCGCGGCCCTTCGGACCGCCGCTATACAGAGTCAGAAAAACCGTGTCAGTGACTGTGGCCGCAACGTCATCCTGAGCGAAGCGAAAGATCTGGCTTCGAAGGACGACCCGCGTCGGTCGGGGCCAGATCCTTCGGTCGTTGAAACTCCCTCAGGATGACATGCTCGCAACTGGCCGCGCTTGCCTTCGAGCTCGCGAGCGGGCGGCGGCGCAGCAGACCAGGGCGGCCAGACCGGCAATGGCGGCCGTCGTCGGCTCGGGCACTGGTCGGTCCGATGTGGTGGTTTAGTCCGAACGCCGGGGAGGGTGCGTTTCGCTGTGCACTCCTCCACGGTACCCGGCGAGGTCGCCCGGAGGAGGATTGGAGGGAGATGGGCTGACGCTCCTGCCGCGTGCGGCGTTTGCGCATTTTGCCGGGAGGCGGGCTGGTCCAGGCCGCGTCCCACGTCTGGCAAAATGCTCCAACGCCGTGGGTCAGGAACGCGCCCGGCAGGTTGGGACCGACACGCGGCATCGCGCGTGCGATTCTGCGCTGCCTGCAGCTACGACCTCCGCGCGACGCAGATGAGCGGGCAGCGGCCCTATTCCAGGCCCTGGCCGCGTTCGGCCAGTCCAGCCCCGCGCAACCGCTGATAAGCACCATGGGCCCGACCACGCTGACGTTTGACCGGCGGAGCGAGCGGCTCAAGTCCATCTCCGGCGCGCATCCGTCCGCCGGCATCCGGAGCGCGGGCGGTCGCGCCGACTGAAGACGACAGCCGAATTCGGCACCGTTCGGTGACGTCCTATCGAAAATTGCGTGATTTTGACTCGCGCGCCCGGGTATAACTCCAGTCGCAGGAGGATGATCCGCGTGGGCAAGTACGCCGTGGGTTTGGATTTCGGAACGGAGTCCGTCCGGGCAATCGTCATTGACATCCGCACCGGCCAGGTGGCCGGGCACGCCCAATCCGCCTATGAACACGGGGTGATCGACCGGTTTCTGCCGGGGGGGAAGGAGGCCAACGGCTCGATCCCCTTGCCGCCGGATTATGCCCTGCAGGATCCGCTCGACTGGCTCACCAGTGGTGGCGAGGCCTGCCGGGCGGCTATCTCCGGCGCGAAGATTTCGGCCGGCGAGGTCGTCGGCATCGGCGTGGACTTCACCAGTTGCACGGTGCTGCCGGCGCTGGCCGATGGAACTCCGCTGTGCCTCCAGCAACCCTTCCGCGCGATGCCCCTGGTCTGGCCCAAGCTCTGGAAGCACCACGGCGCCAAGGCCGAGACGGACCGCATCAACCGCGTCGCCCGCGAACGCGCCGAACCCTGGCTCGACCGCTACGGCGGCGTGATCGGCCTGGAATGGTTCTTCCCCAAGGTGCTGGAAACCCTGCACGGCGCATCCGAGGCGTACGAAGCCACCGAGGTCTGGCTCGAGGCGGGGGACTGGCTGGTCTGGCAACTGACCAGCGGCCCGTTCCCGGAGTGCTCCGTTTCCGATCTGGTGCGATCGACCTGCCAGGCAGGCTACAAGGCGATGTGGAACCGCCAGGGCGGCTATCCGTCACCGCAATACTTCGCAGCCGTCCATCCCCGGCTGGAACACGTGGTCCAGGACAAAATGCCCGGGCGCCTGGTGCCTCCGGGCGAGCGGGCGGGCGTCCTGAGCCCGCGGGCGGCCGCGCTCCTGGGGCTGAGCGCCGGCACGCCGGTCAGCGCGGCCATCATTGACGCCCACAGCGGCGTCCCGGGCAGCGGCGTCGCCGAGCCGGGCACGCTGGTCATGGTCATGGGCACGAGTTCGTGCCACATGATCAATTCTTCCGCGGAGCGGATGGTCCCGGGCGTTGCCGGGGTGGTCGAAGGCGGGATCCTTCCCGGTTTCTTCGGTTACGAGACGGGGCAGGCGAGCGTGGGCGATGCCTTTGCCTGGGTGGCGCGGACGACCGGCCTGTCCCACGACGAGCTGAATCGTCGCGCCGTGGAACTTGCGCCCGGCAGCGGGGGTGTGATGGCGCTGGACTGGCTGAACGGCTGCCGCACGCCGCTGATGGACGGCCGACTCTCGGGGGCGCTGGTCGGACTGACGCTCAACACCAGGCCCGAGCA
>DATBFY010000631.1:0-13347 GCA_036558265.1 Tepidisphaeraceae bacterium
CGATGACCAGGCAGACGTCCTGTCCGCGGCTCACACCGCGAACGGTCCAATAAGGGTCGGGTTGCTTGCGGGTCGTCATGGCAATCACCTCGACCATGTCATGCAATAAACCGCCAAGCGTGGCAAATGGGGGAAGAGACATGAGAAAAGGCCGGTCGGGCGGGCCCGACCGGCCGGGGGGTGTACGGAAGGAGGTCAAGATGAATCGATCGTAACGCAGACGCGGTCCGCGCGGCGGCCGTGCTTATTTCTGCGTCGCGTTGGCAAGCGGCACGAATCGGAACTTCTGCCCGCCAACCGAAGCCTCGGCCATCAGGCCGCCCTTGACGTAGGTGAAGACCGCGATGCCGTCCTTGAAGCGCGCCTGGGCGGCGGCCCCGGACTTGAGTGCCACGGCGCTGAATCCCGCCGAGAACGCATACTCCTTGCTGATGAAGTTATCCAGCGCGGCCTTGTTCTCGAAGCAGATGACCTCGGTGAACGATTGCCCGCCGATCTGAGCGCCCACGGTGGCGGCCGTCAGGTCAGAGTAACCGATCATCCGTCCCTGCTCGAACACCTCGCCATGGCCGTAAGCGCCACCAACGATCAGGCCGCCCTTGCCGACCGAGGGGTAGACCGCGTAGCCATAGGACTTATCGACAAAGCTGGCGAACGAGGGGTCCTCCTTGCGCATCGAGTCGAGCGATGCCTGGACGTCGGAGTCCAAGGCGTTCTTCTTCTCCTCGTTCTTGGGTTCGGCCGAACATCCGACCAGACCAAATGCGAGGCCGGCGAGCAGCAGCGCGCCGAAAAGGGTGCTTTTCATGGGATTCTCCTTCGTCGAATGCCAACCACGATGGCGACTGGCCGACTCCGGCCATTCTTCGCGCCGTGTGTCCGCCCTCACGATAGACACGAGGCCGTTCGGGCGACAACGCCAAAAATGCACATTGCACCGTTACATGTTCCACCCGCCATGGGTCGGCTTGCGCAGTGACGGCAGGGCCGTTTGTGCGTAGAGTGAACCGGCGGAAACCTACAGGAGAACGGCCATGTTGAACCGGGCGACGACGAACGGGCTGGCGTGCGCGGTGTTACTCTGCGTGGCGACCGCGGGTTGCAAGAGCGCCTATTACGGCACCTGGGAGAAACTCGGGTGGGCAAAACGCGACATCCTCGTGGATCGGGTCAAGGACGCGAAGGACGATCAGGAGGCCGCCAAGAAGCAGTTCCAGAGCGCGCTCGAGCAGTTCCAGGCGATGACCGGCTTCCAGGGGGGCGAACTGGAGGCCAAATACAAGAAGCTGAACAAGGAGTACGAGTCGTGCGAGAGCCGCGCCAACGACGTGCGCAAACACATCGCCTCGGTCGATAGCGTGGCCCAGGACCTCTTCGCCGAGTGGCAGAAGGAACTTGGCCAGTACGACAACGCGGAGCTGAAGCAGTCCAGCGAACAGAAGTTGCGAGAGACCAAGGACCGCTACAACCAGATGTATTCGGCGATGAAGAACGCCGAGTCGAAGATGGACCCGGTGCTGAAGACCTTCAAGACGCAAGTCCTTTACCTCAAGCACAATCTGAACGCCCAGGCCATCGCCTCCCTGCAAACCCAGGTGACCGGCATCCAGGGCGACGTGGACAAGCTCATCAAGGACATGGACGCCTCGATCCAGGAGGCCAACTCGTTCATCAGCCAGATGAAATGAGCGTCTTTGGTGCGGGCGTCTCGCCTGCTTCTTCGCCACGTAAGGTAGGCGTCCAGCCTGCTTCGAATTAAATCGCGTCCCGATCTCGGCTTGCTTCTGTTTCGAAGCGCGGGAAAATCCTGACTGGCGGTACGTAGGAACTGATTCCTAGAATCCATCCCGTCGTCATGGAGGATCGCGATGGAACCAATCGACCTCTCGGCGCTGCCACTTGACGCCCAGCTCGCTCGCGAGTGGCTGGCGGTCAATCACCTGGGCGGTTATGCCGCATCCACCCTCACCGGCTGCAACACGCGGAAGTATCACGGCCTTCTGGTGGCGGCGATGTGTCCGCCGGTTCGGCGGATGGTGTTGCTCTCGCGCGTCGAGGAGACGGTCTTCTACGACGGCTGGCCTCACGCGCTGGCGTGCAACGAGTATCCCGACGCGGTCCATCCCCAGGGGCACCGGTTGCTGCGCGCGTTCGCCAACGAGCCATTCCCGCGCTGGGCGTACCAGAGCGAGGGGTGGACGCTGGAAAAGCAGGTGCGCCTGCTCAAGGGTGAGAACACGGTCATCCTCCGCTACACGCTGATGGGCTCGGCCAAGCCGATCGAGCTGGAGGTCCGCCCGCTCTTCGCGCTGCGCGGGATCCACGAGTTGATGTACCAGTGGAACGCGCCGCTGGCGCCTGAGTGTCTGGGCCCGGGACACCACCACATCCGGGCGACCCACGCGACGCCGGAGGTTTTCTTCGCCCATGACGGCAAGTTCGCCGGCGAGGGGTACTGGTACCTGAACACGATCTACCGCCGCGAGCAGGAGCGCGGCTACAGCGGCCTGGAGGACCTCTGGTCGCCGGGCGTCATACGCTTCACGCTGGCCCCCGGACAGACGGTCAATTTCGCCTGCTCGACCGACCCGATCGACCTGCCGCGCGTGCTGGCCGAGGCCGACGTACAGGCCCACGGGGCGGCGTCCCCCGCCGCCGTCGTCGGTGGCGAGCGCCCCGACGCGGCACTGGCGACGCTGTCGCACGCCGCCGAGCAATACGTCGTCGCCACGCGCGACGCCCGCGCGACGCTCATGAGCGGCTACCCCTGGTCCGCTCCCAGCGGCCGCGACGCGATGATCGACCTGCCCGGCCTGCTCCTGGTCACCGGCAAGCTCTCGACCGCCAAGGCCGTCCTCGAATACTTCGCGAGCCTTGCGATCGACGGCCTGATGCCCAGCGAGTTCCCGACCGACGGTTCGACGCCGCGCTACCGCGGGGCCGACGTCTCGCTCTGGTTCATCAACGCCGTCCGCGAGTACCTGCGCTACGCCAACGATGACAAGACCGTGCAACGCCTGTTCGACACGATCGACGGCATCCTCACCGCCTACGAGAAGGGGACCGCCCTGGGCATCCACGTGGACGCCGACGGGTTGCTCGTCGTGGGCGCTGCCGGCCTGGCGACGACCTGGATGAACGCCGAGGCCACCGACGGCAACGCCGTCACCCCGCGCGCCGGGCGGCCCGTCGAACTCAACGCGCTCTGGTACAACGCGCTGCGCATCGCGGCGGACCTGGCCAAGCGCTTCCATCACCCGGTCCGCGCCGAAGAGCTCTTCACCCTCGCCAACAAGGCAAAGTTCGCGTTCAACCGGCGTTTCTGGAACGAACAGACGCGCTGCTGTTTCGATGTCGTCGGGGAACAGGGCGCCGCCGGCGACGCCTCGGTGCGCCCGAATCAGATCTTCGCGATCTCCCTCCCGCACCCCATCCTGAACATCGAACGACACGCCGCCGTTCTCACCAAGGTGCGCACGGACCTGCTCACGCCGCTCGGTGTGCGCTCGCTCGCGCCCGACGATCCGAACTACCAGGGTCGCTACGCCGGCGTGGTCACGGCCCGCGACCGTGCCTACCACCAGGGCCCCGCCTATCCCTGGCTTCTGGGGCCTTTCGTCAGCGCGTTCCTGCGCGTCTACGGGCGCAGTCAGCCGATCCGCGAGCAGGCCCTGGCGATGCTCAAGCCGTGCCTGGATCACGCGCGTCGAACGGGGATGGGGCAGATCCACGAGTTGTTCGACGGCGAACCACCGCAACACCCCGGCGGCCTCACCGCGTCCGCCCGAAGTGTCGCCGAAGTCCTCCGCGCCTACGCCGAGGACGTGCTGGACCTGGGCCCGGTGGACCTGACGCGCCAGTCGGGCAACGGGCAGGCGACCAACGGCGGGATCGCCGAACCGGCGCGGGCGAAGTGAGCCCGCGTAATCCTGACAAGATGTGCACAGGTCAATTCGGCGCGTCACGCGAAGACCGACGCATCATCCGCGTGCCTCACGCTCGTCGTCACGCGAATTCCCACCGGTGACGCCATCGCCACCGCAGCGGCCGCCGTCGGAATCTTCACGCTGAACGCCCCCAGTACGCTCGCCGACGCCGGGTTGCCGCTCGTGTCGCGAACCTGCCGGCGGCGAAGGGTGATCGTGTAGACGCCGTTGTCCGATGCGTCCCACGATCCGCCCGGCCCCTTGATCAGATAATTCACCACCCGAGGCGTGCCGTTGGTCGCGCTGTCGACCGAATTGAAGTTTGCATAGCGCGAAAAGGCGTTCGGCCCCGTCACCACGATGTCGTAGCTGTCGAAGGTGCCGGCGTCCAGCGCGATGTTATCCGCGTACGTGACCAGGAACGAGTAGTACCGCGACGCCGTCCGGTCGCGCAGCGCCTGCGTCAGCACGGCAGTCGGCGGGGTGACGTCGCCGCTCTGGCCCGGCACGAAATCCGCCTTCACGTTCTGCGTGCCGATCGTCACGGTGCCGAACGTGATCGGGTTGGCCAGCGCGCCGCCGCTGGCGACGACGCTGTACGAGCCGGCGGGCAGTCGCAGCGAATACCCGCCGCTCGGAAACGTCGTCGTGGAGAAAACCGCGCGGTCCAGCGGCCGCGTCGCGGTGATGGTGACGCCGGCAAGTCCCTCGCCGGGCGTGTAGAAATGATCGGCCGTCACCGTGTCCTGGTAGGCCACGCCGGTCAGGAACGGGTTGCCGGCCGTCGTCGCGAAATCGGTCGTCACCATGCCGGCCGTGTACCCCTGGAAGCCGCCGGATGTGAACCCGGTCCCGATCTCGCGCAAGCCGCCGTCCATGATGTTCGTGCGATGCCCTCGATCCGAAACGTTGCGGTCCACGAACAGGTCCTGATGGAGCTGCGCGATCAGGCTCGCCGTCGGCGACCCGCCCGAAAACGACCGCCAGGCGATGTTCTCCGCCCAGCTCCAGGGCGCGGTGAACGTGTATCCCGCAGCCGTCATGCGGTCCTGGGGGTCTGATCCGCCCGCCCCGGTGTGGCTGAACGTGTCCGTGTCGATCATCCACTGGCTGTGCGCCCGCGCGCCGCCAGTCAGGAACGGGTTGACCGCCAGCGGCTGCTTGGGGGTGGTCGAGATCGTCCCCGCCACCAGTCCCTCGTTGAGGTCGATCCCGTACCGCGCCGCCTCGGCCGGCGGGTCGGCGCGGGCGCGGTTGATCAGCTCCACCAGGTATTGTTCGAGATTGGTCGGATAGACCGCGCTCAACAGCCGGCGGCATTCCAATGACTCGAGTCGGTACGGCATGCGGAAGACCTCGCGGATGACAAACGCACGGGCGCGCTCCATTGTAAGTTATCGGCTCACGGATCGGCCCGGATTCGACCGAACCGGAAAATGGGCGCGGGGCCGCGGCGCGAGTATGTTCCCGCCGTGCAAACCTCGCCCGCCACGTTGAACGACGCGCCGCCGGTGAGGCCGTCGACCGTCGTCGCCATGACCGCACTGGTCCTGTGCTGCGCCTTCTGGGGCTATTCGTTTCCGGTGATGCAGTTCGCCACCGCGGTGTTCGACCGGCACATGTCTTGGGCCGGCGCGGCGGGCGACGACGGATCACACAAGCTCGCGTCCCGCGCGCTCTTCAACGCCGTGCGCTTCGGCCTGGCCGCGTCCCTCTATGGCCTGCTCACCGTGCGACGTCAGCGGCGGTTCAGCCGGGACGAGTTCGCCGGTGGCATCGTCGTCGGCGCCTTCTTCGCCACCGGCATGCTCCTCCAGGTCACCGGCCTGCGCTGGACGCTTCCCTCGATCTCGAGCTTTCTCACCGCCCTGGCGGTCGTCTTTGCGCCCCTCGCGCAGTCCGCGATCCTCCGCCGGCCGCTCGACCGTCCGACCTGGCTCGCCGTTTCCCTGGCGATCGTGGGCATGACCGTGCTCAGTTGGCCTTCTCCCAACGCCACGGCCCGGCACACCCTCACGATGACCCCGCCCGTCGCCCACCTGGGCGAGATCTTCACCGTCGTGGCCTCGATGCTCTTCACCGGGCAGATCCTGGCGGTCGATCACTTCGGTCGGCGTGCCGACGGCGTCCGTCTGACCCTGGTCATGCTCGCGACCACGTCGATCCTGAGCCTGGTCATGGGCGCGGTGATCGGCGGGCCGTCGCCGTTCGGACACACCCAATGGCACGGCCTCGTTCGCGACCCCCACGTGCTTTGGACGATGTCGTCGCTCGTCGTCATCAGCTCCGTGATGGCGCTGCACCTGATGAACACCTACCAGCCGCGCGTATCGCCCGCGATCGCCAGCGTCATCTACTGCACCGAGCCGCTCTTCGGCACGCTCTTCAGCGTCCTGGCCGCCACCGAGCGCCTCACGGTAACGACGGTGGCCGGCGGCGCGACGGTCCTCACAAGCGTGCTGGTCGTCGCGCTCGCCGCGCGAAATCCGCTGCTCCCCTCGGAGGGGCACCTGGGGCAGTGAGCGCGCGGCTCACTCTTCATGATGTGGCACCATCGCCTCCGGCGGCGTCACGACCGTGTTGTCGATCAGCCGCGTGACCCCCACCCGCGCCGCGATCGCCAGCAGTGTCGGACCGTCGATCCGTTCCACCGCCTTGAACGTCTCCGTGTCCACCGCCGCCACGTAATCGATGCTCAGGTGCTGTTCGAGCATCACCTTCTGCATGGTCGCGATCAGGCGGTTGGTCTGGCGGACGCCGTCGCGGCTGAACTCCTTGTACGCCAGCATCAGCGCCCGGCTGATCGACAGCGCCCGCTGGCGGTCCTCGGGCGAGAGGTACATGTTGCGGCTGGACATCGCCAGGCCGTCCGGGTCCCGCAACGTCGGACAGGCGATCACGTCGATCGGCATGTCCAGCGCCTCCACCATCGCCTGGATGACCCGGAGCTGCTGGAAGTCCTTCTGTCCGAAGCACGCGACGTTGGGCTGGACGATGTTGAACAGCTTGGCCACGATCTGGCAGACCCCTTTGAAGTGCCCGGGCCGGTGCTTGCCCTCGAGCACGCTCGACAGCCCCGGCACGTCCACCGTGATGTCCGCCACGCCGGGCGGGTACATCTCCTCGGCCGGCGGCATGAAAACGAAATCGACGCCGGCGTGCTCGCACTGTTCCAAATCCTGGTCGATCGGGCGGGGGTACTTGTTGTAATCCTCCTTGGGTCCGAACTGGGTCGGGTTGACGAAGATCGACACCGCGACCGTCGTCGCGTTGTTCTTCGCGTGGGCGATCAGCGACAGGTGACCGGCGTGCAGCGCGCCCATCGTGGGCACCAGGGCCAGGCGTCCGTGCCTCGCCCGCATGCGGCGGGCGTCGGCGATGGTCTTCACGAGTTCCATGACCTGCCCCTTTTCAACGGATCAGCCCCGGATGTCAATCCGTCAGCCGCACCACAGGGCGAACAATCTCGCGTTCTTGAGCGAGACTCGCAGCACCATCGGCCTGGCGAGGTGCTCCCTCACGTCGGATTCCCAGATGACCGGGATGTCCAGGCCGTCCTGTGTGATCGGCTTGGACTTGGCGATCGGGCGGCCGGCCGGATCGAGCAGCTCAACCAGGATCTGACCGAAGCGACAGACCGCGTTGATGTGGAGGGTCTGACCTTTGATCATCAACGGCTTGG
Organism: Tepidisphaeraceae bacterium; assembly: GCA_036558265.1. Classification (GTDB taxonomy): domain Bacteria; phylum Planctomycetota; class Phycisphaerae; order Tepidisphaerales; family Tepidisphaeraceae; genus RYN-433. The sequence continues at coordinate 7,609 of DATBFY010000631.1, forward strand.
TTACGATCTGACCGCCATCGAACGAGGCTTCAAGTGCAACGAATCGATCGCGCGGGATCGACGCCATGCCGATTCCGGCCCGGTTGGGACCCTTGTCCGGACCGGAATACGGGCCATGCCGGTACGTGCGGCCGGCGTAATAGAAGCGCAGCTCGTCGCCGACTGCGATCGGGTCGTTGTTCGCCAGCGACTGGTTGAAACGATCCCAGCCGCCGACGCCGCCCAGCGGGATGAACGGCGTGCGGCGGTCCCCGACGCGCGTGAAGCGAACGCCGTCGCGGCTGACCGCAAGCTGCACGTCCAGCGTCGCGTCGTCCGGCGTGGCGTGGAAGACCTGCACCAGGCCGATGTAGATCCCTTCGTACGGGAAGACCTTGAGCGAGTAGATCTCGGTGCCGGGCGGGTCGTGGAGGTCCGCCGTCATGACCACCGGCGCCGTATCCGGCTTGGTGAAGTCCCACTTGAGGAAATCGGCGGACTCGACGCGCGCCACCGCGCGGGCCGAGTGCCACTTGGCGAACCAGTCGTACTTCGACCACGCCGCCGCCACCTCGGGCGGCTCCTTGCGAGTGCGGCCGTAGAGGACGTAGCGCTGACGGGCCGGGTCGAACATCCAGTGCGTCGCCCCATCGCAGATCGCCTCGGTGGCCCAGGGGTCGGCGAGCGTCCAGTGGATCCCGTCGGGGCTGGTCGCCACGCCAAGGCCGCGCCGCTGGCCACGATGGAACGGGTCACCGCCCGGGCCGCTGTGGTTCCACTCGATGTCGAGGAAACCCATCTTGTAGCGGCGTGCCGGGTCGGGGTCGCGGTCGTCGCGGTGGACGCCAAACAGTTCGTAATAGTTCGGGAACGCGTCGGGACCGGCCCGAACGTTCCGTTTTTTCCAGAGCAGGTTGGTCTTGTGCCCGCCGACGCTCACGAGGTCCATCGCGGGCTTGGTCCAGCGGACGCCGTCGTCACTCTGCGCGTACGCGACGCCGGCTCCCGTCATGTACCACATGCGATACTGGCCGCCGTCGCGCAGTACCGACCCGTAAAGCAGGGCCATCGGGTCTTCCCACTCTTCGGTGGGCCAGAGGATCGGATTGGCGGGATGCTTGGTGACCGGGTTGATGCTCCGCGTCACGCCGGTCATTGAGGCGATCAGGTAATCGTCCAGGAAGAGTTGTCGCTTGGAATCGATCGCGATGGGCAACTCGGGCGCGGCGGCGGGCGAGACTTGATCCCCGAGTACGTGACCGGCGGCCAACGTGGCCAGCGAGCCGGCGAGAACCGAACGGCGCGTGGGACGGAGCATGGGTCCTCCAGAGCGCGTCTTAATCGGCGGCGTGATTCGTATCATTCCAGAACCGCATGACCGGCTCCTCGCGCGTGTGTTCGTAGCCCAGGCAGGACAGGGCGGCGGTATCCAGCGCGAACAGCCGACCCGCCGAAACGTCCAGGCCGAGCCACGTGGCCGCCAATGCCCGTAGAAAATGCCCGCTGGAAAAGACCAGCGTGTTGCCTTCGTCGGCTCGAAGTTTGTGCACCACGCGCTGGGCGCGGGTACGGACATCAGCGACCGACTCCCCGCCGGGCGCGCCGTGCAGGAAGACGTTCCAACCCGGGCTGTCCTGCCGGATCTCGGCGGAGCGCAGGCCCTCGTATCGGCCGTAATCCCACTCGACCAGATCGGGATCGACCTCGGCCATCGTTCCGTACCCGGCAAGTTGGCAGGTGCGGAATGCCCGCTGCAAGGGACTCGTGACCACGCGCGAGAACGAGATCCCGCGCAGGCGCTGACTGAGGCGCGCGGCATTGCGCTCGCCGCGGGGCGTCAGCGGCAGGTCGGTGCGGCCGGTGTGTTGCCCGGTCAACGACCAGTCGGTCTCGCCGTGTCTGGCCAGATAGATCAGCGGAAGTTGCATCAAGCTCCTTGATTGGTCGTTACCGAAGCGCGTCGGAGACGATCTGTTTAGCCTCTTCGACGATCGCCTTCAGGTGCGGCTCGCCCTTGAAGCTCTCGGCGTAAATCTTGTAGATGTTCTCGGTGCCGCTGGGTCGGGCGGCGAACCAGCCGTTGGCGGTCGTGACCTTCAACCCGCCAATCGGGGCGTTGTTTCCCGGCGCGCGCGTGAGCTTGGCGACGATCGGCTCGCCCGCCATCTCCGTTGCCTTGACGTTCTCGGGGGAAAGCCGCTTGAGCTTCTCCTTCTGTTCCGGCGTCGCAGGGGCATCGATGCGGGTATAGACCGAACTGCCGAACTGCGCGGTCAGCTCCTGGTAGTGCAGACCCGGGTCCTTGCCGGTGACGGCGGTAATTTCGGCGGCGAGCAGTGCCAGGAGCGGCCCGTCCTTGTCCGTCGTCCAGACCGTGCCGTTGTGCTTGAGGAAGCTCGCTCCCGCGCTTTCTTCACCGCCGAAGCAGGTTGAGCCGTCGTAGAGACCCGGCGCGAACCATTTGAACCCGACCGGCACCTCTGACAACCTTCGCCCGAGGCTGGCAACGACTCGGTCGATGAGGCTGCTGCTGACCAGCGTCTTGCCGACGGATGACGTTGTGGACCATTTCCGGTGGGTCAGGAGATATCGGATTGCAACCGCCAGGTAGTGGTTGGGGTTCATCAGCCCCGCGGAGGGGGTGACGATGCCGTGCCGATCCGCGTCGGGGTCGTTGCCGAACGCGACCTGGAACCGATCCTTCAGGCCCACCAGACCCGCCATCGCGTACGGGCTGGAGCAGTCCATCCGAATCTTGCCGTCGTGGTCGACCGTCATGAAGGAGAAGGTCGGATCGACGCGCGGATTTACGATCTGTATGTCCAAGCCATACCGGTCGTTAATCGCGGGCCAGTAGTTCAAGGCTGCGCCCCCCAGGGGGTCTACGGCGAGCCGGAGCCTGGCGCCCTTAATGGCGGCCATGTCTATAACGCTTTGCAGGTCATCGACATATGGCGCCACGAAGTCCTGGGCGCGGGTGGTCGGGGCTCGGAGGGCCTGTTCAAAGGGAGTCCGGCGGGTGGGACCGGGGTGCTTGAGGAGGTCATTGGCCCGCCGCTGCACGACATCGGTCACGTCCGTGTCCGCCGGCCCGCCGTTGGGGGGGTTGTACTTGAAGCCGCCGTCGGCAGGGGGGTTGTGGCTCGGGGTGATGATGATCCCGTCAGCGAGCCCTGCCGTGCGACCTCTGTTGTGGGTGAGGATGGCGTGGGAGATGGCGGGCGTGGGGGTGAAGCCGTCGTCCCGCTGGATCATGACGGTGACGCCGTTGCCCGCCAGCACTTCAAGGGCCGTCCGCTGCGCGGCGCCGGAGAGGGCATGGGTGTCCTTCCCCATCATGACCGGCCCGTCGATGCCGGCCGATTTGCGGTATTCGCAAATCGCCTGGGTGATCGCGGCGATGTGGAGGTCGGTGAAGGTCGAATCGAGGGACGTGCCGCGATGGCCGCTGGTGCCGAAGCTGACGAGCTGGGTCTTAGTCGAGACGTCGGGTTTGTTGTCGTAATAGGCGCGTTCGAGCGCGGCGACGTCGATCAGCAATTCCCTGGGCGCCGGCTTGCCTGCAAGGGGGGAGAGTGCCATGTCAGGAAATGTAGCGAGAGAGCGGCGGCGATGCACACGGATTATTTGCGCGCGAGCACGGACGGGTGTGGCCGTGGATCGAGGCGACAACCGACGACGGATATGCGCGGATCGAGAAACCGCCGAGACGCCAAGCAGCAATGCAGTCAGGAAGGGGGAGGATTGGCGCGGGGCGACGCGCCGCGCGAAATCAAGAGAGGGGTCGCTTCTGGGTGAGGATTTGGGGAGATTGGCTGACGCTCCTGCGACGTGCGGCGTTTGCGCATTTTGCCCGGGAGGCGGGTCGGTTCGCCGCGGGCCTGGTCTGGCAAAATGCTCCAACGCCGTTGGTCACGAATGTGCCCGGCGGGGTCTCGCGGGGACGGCGAAGGTTAGATCGCGCGCCGGCCTGCGGGCCGAGTTCACCGCTGTCGCGGTGCCTACACCGTCCCGGAGTTCCCGCAACCGGGCCACCCCCGCCCGTCGGGAGGATTGGCGGAACGGAATGAGGGAACATCCGAGTCGGCCCGCGCGGGCGAGCGATGCGTTTCGAATCACCGGGATCCGGATGACGATGTCCCCCGGTCCGCCGCGATGGTTTATCGTGCGACCGTTGTTGCCTCGTCAAAGCATAGTGGGCAGACCGGCGCGACCTCATTCTTCCCCATTAGGCGATCCAAGCTGTCGTCGTCCTTCCAGATTGTGGGGTTTTCGGTGACGCCGATCTCCCGTGCACAACTCGGGCAGAGGTGGTGTGACCACGCCGGAGCACCGAGATACCACGCTTCGACGAAAAAGATCTCGGGAAGTGGCAGCCGCTCTTGCACCGCCTCGCGCAAATGCGGGCAGAGAAGTGGTGCGACATGACCACCGTGACGTTGGCAGATTACGAAGGCCATCAACGCTCTACCTCGAGCACATCAAAGCATGCTCAGGCCGCTTCGGGTCGATGCAATTGTGGTGGTCAGTCCATGGGGGATTCGTTCACGATCGCGCGATAAACCTCGCGGGCGTGCTGGTAGGCGGTTTTGGCGTCGGCCATCTCCGCGGGGGCGTAGAAGCGCTCCTTCTGGCTCCAGCACTGATCGACGCCCTTGAGGCACCACTCGGCCGATCGCTTGCTGGCGCGGATCGGCTTGTCGTCTACGATGACGAAGATCGGATTGGTGTGGCTCGACGGGTAGATGCGCATCGCCACCCAGGAGGAGCGGTCGAACTTCAAGCCGTCGAAACTGATGTCCTGCAGCGCTCCATCGGCGGTGATCTGTTTCTCCGCAACCGGGTTGCCGTTGACGATGAGCTCCAGCTTCACGTCGCGCGTGCCGGCGATCCGCGCGCGTTCCACGTTCCACGGGATCTGCTGGGCCCTGGGATCACTCGGCTGCTCGGGAAGGTACGCGGCCACCTTGGCGGTGACGCGATGCCCCTGTCCCGCCTGCGCCCCGGTCAGCCGAAGCTCGGAGCCATTCACGCCCATCGCCGCATCATCCAGCTTCATGTCGATCAGGTGGCTGTGCCCTTCGGAGACGTAGTTGCGTCCCTGCTGGACGCCCTCGCACCAGGCACCGTAGTCGAGCCGGCCGTCGAGCTTGACGTACGACCGACCCAGGCCCACGCGCTGCCCGGTGATGCACGGAAAATCGGTCTCGCCGCTGGCGCGAATGCGGAACCCGCAGTTGAGCACGTGATACCACATCGACAATTCGTTGGCCGGCTCGGTGTCCACGGTCGAGATGAAATCGGTCGAGGGCACGAGCTTTCCATCCGGTCCCGGCACCTGGTGGGTGATGTCCACGATGAACTCGTTGGCGCCGATTCCGTTGTAATCGGGCACCAGGTACGAGGGGATCTTCCCGTCCTTATTGCGGATGCCGTTGCCGCTGTGCGCCGGGCCGCAGATCGCCCCCTGCGCCTTGGCCCACTTAAGCGTGTTGAGGCCGAGCGTCGGCCAGTGTTTATCCGAGTCGCCGCCGGGATACATCATGTCCTTGAGCCGCAGCAGCACGAGATGCCCGGCGCGGTGCGAACCGAAGCCGGACACTTCCACGTCATAGCGCAGGATGTAGGGGTACTGGCTGACGACATCGTCCTTGCCTGTGAAGAACTGCTTCTGTAAATCGAAGCAGGGACCTCAGGTCAGGTTGCAGCCGATCTTCAGATCCTCGCCCTCGACGTGCCGGATCATGTCCTTGGCGAACA
>DATBFY010000632.1:0-20962 GCA_036558265.1 Tepidisphaeraceae bacterium
CGACATCGATGCGGACGACCCGGCCGTCATCGCGATCGATCCGGAGACCGGGCGCGTGAGGCTGGACGATGCGAGCGTGACCGCGGTCTTGTCCACCCAGGTCCTCGAGCATGTGGCGGACGTCCAGGCGTACCTGCGCGAGGCCTATCGCCTGCTGCGGCCCGGGGGGGTGATCTTCTGCTCGACGCACGGGGCGTTCGTGCTTCACCGGCATCCGACGGATTTTCGGCGATGGACGATCGACGGGTTGCGGCACGAGCTTGAGCAGGCGGGTTTCCAGGTTGAGCGGGTCGAGCCCAAGCTGGGCATCCTGGCGACCTCGACGCACCTGCGGTCGATCACGATAGGCGGGATCACGCGCCGCGTGCCGCTGACCGGATGGCTTCGGCCCATCATTTACCTGTTCTTCAATACGCGGATGGCGGTGGAGGACTGGCTGACGCCCGCATCGGTGATGGAGGCACATCCGGAGCTGCTCTTCGCGACGGCGCGCAAGCCCGCGGCGGGAGGGACGTCGTGAGCTTTCTGGGACGGATCGCGCTCGGGTCCTTGCGGGCGTACTCGCGCGTCGCGCCGACGCAGCGGGGCGGGTATCGGCTGGCGCGCCTGGCGCGGCGGTTCGTGCCGCGCCGCCAGTGGTCGGGGCAATTCGCGTCGCCGGGAGACGTTCGCCTCGACCTCGACCTGGCAACGTACCCCGATTGCTGCATGGCGGTCGGGCTGTACGAGCTCGACACATTGCGGCTGATCCGGCGCCTCCTGCGGCCAGGACAGCATTTGGTCGATTGCGGGGCGAACATCGGCTACTTCACGCTCGCCGCGGCCCGGCGCGTGGGGCCGACGGGGCGGGTGGACGCCTTCGAGCCCGATCCGGTCAACCGCGCGCGATTGGAAAAGCACCTGGCCGACAACGGCTCGCCAAGTCGGGTTCGCGTCCATGCGGTGGCGCTCTCGGATGCGCCCGGCGAGGCAACGCTTTATCATCCGACGGATGATGGGCGCAACCATGGCGAGGCAAGCCTCTTCGCGCCGGCGGGCGTGGCGACGGCTGCGTACACGGTGCGGACGGCGCGGATGGACGAGGCGCTCGAGCGCTCGCCCGATCTGGTGAAGATGGACATCGAGGGCGCCGAGCTCGCTGCGCTGCGCGGGATGACGCGGCTGCTGGAGTCGGACCGGCCGCCCATGCTGATCATCGAGCACAACCCGGAGTCCGCGGCAGCGGCGGGGCATCGAAGCGGGGACCTGCTCAGGCAATTGCGGGCGTGCCGGGCCGACTATCAAGGTTACTGGATTGGTTGGCGACTGAAGGAGTTGCGCGGTCCGGAGGACATCGACGCGATCGCGCGGCAGGGGAACATTCTTTACCGCGTCTCGTAGGGAAACGGTTACGTCGGCGTCCACGTGATCTCGGCCGCCGGGCCGCCGCCCACAGCCTTGGCATAGGAGCGCAGCTCCGCCAACTCCGCCCACCGGAACTGCGATCGATACGCCCGAAGCAGTTCCAGCTTCCAGCCGATCGCGTCGTCAACGTCGAGCGGCTCATCCCCAAGCGTCAGGCCGGGCACCCGCGTTGAGAAGTCCGCCGCCGGACCGGCCTTGGCGGCGTAGGGAAGGTCCTCGTAGAAGTGCAGGTGGGTGGCGCCGGCCCCCTGCTCGCGCAGGGCTGCCAGGGCGGCGTCGCGCGCGATCCGGTGGTCGAGGTGATCGCCGACCGCCAGCGGGAGGTACCAGTGCGCCAGCGGGTACTCGCGTCCCAGGGAGCGGACGGCTTCACCGATCGTCACCGAAACTTCGGCATCGCGCGCATCCGGCATGGCGGTGAAGAGGTCGGCCATCGACCGGCCGCGGAGGAGCGCCTCGGGCAGGTCCAGGTTGCGCACTGGGCAGCCAGAGAGGCGCGAGACCAGCGCCTCTTCCGCCGACCGGCACGCCTGGATGCGCGGCAGGTCTTCAACGTCGTACCCGAACCGCCACCAAGCCGTTCGACTGAAGGCGTTCAGCACCAGGATCGAGCGATCGCCCAGCATCCGCCCGCCGCAGGAGAGGGCCGCGTCATCCGGATGGGGTGAGCAGATGATCGCGTGGGGCGGATGATCGAGGCGCGGGGCGTCGGGCGGCACGGGTGATCGCCAGATCAGCAAAAGGCCCTGGTCGTGGGCCTCGATGAGCTGCGCCCGCGAGAGGCCGGCCTCGCGCGCCACTTCGGCCAGCGTCCGTCTCCCGTCGCACGCTTCCAGCGCCTGGCGCCACCGCGCATCGGGCGCTGCCTCCTGCGGCAGGCGAAGCGGGTACTGCCCCCGCCGCTGCCATCCGCGCACCCGCCGCCGCAGAAAATCCTTCGCCCTGGCGATCATCCTCTGAACCGCAATTGCAAATCCCCTCGTGCCCCGTAGAGTATCCCCATCGTGCTGACGAACACCATCCCCCTGGTCCTGGCCGCGTCCATCGAGCCCGAGCCGCAGAACGCCTGGGCGCCGGTCGTGCTGCTGATCGTGATCGCGATCGGCTTCGCCGTCGTGAACATCGCGGCTTCGATCATCGTGGGCCCCAGCCGCAGCGGCCCGGGCAAGGAGGAGACGTACGAGAGCGGCATGGTCCCCGTCGGCGACACGCGCAAGCGATTCAACGTCCGCTTCTACATCGTCGCGATGATCTTCCTGGTCTTCGACGTCGAAATCGTCTTCTTCTACCCGTGGGCCACCGTCTTTCCCGACGCCGTCGCCACCGGAAACGGCAGCGGACTGCTCCTGGTCGAGATCATCCTCTTCGTCCTGATCCTGCTCCTGGCGTACTTCTACGCCTGGGGGAAGGGCGTATTTCAGTGGGATTGATTGAACCGCGAAGGCACGAAGAAAAGAGACTTTCGGGTGGCACTGGCAAGCTCTCAGGCTTGCCAGTGGTCGTTTAGGAACCTGGTCGTGAAGGACTGCCCGTTGCCCGCCGGCCGCACCCGCCTTTACCGTGGCTTCAACCCGGCTGTTGCCTGCCGGTAGGTACTGCAGATGACCCCCACGATCACGGACGATCCCGCCGCGAACGAGACCGCCGTCGCCGCCGACCTGGCCGCGCCGCCGGCGCCGCTCGCGGCGCCCGAACCGCCGATGTCGCCCGCACCGGCGGCCGTTAATCGTCCCGCGCGCTGGCACCTCCTCGCCCTCCTGGCGATCTGCGCGCTCGCCGGCCTCTTGCGCTTCTCGTTCATGGATCGCCCGCTGCTCTGGGGGGATGATGCGTACACGATTTACCGCACCCATGCCGACTACCAGTCGATGCTGGACATCCTCCAGTACGACGGGTTCACCCCGCTGCACTACGAGCTCTACTGGCTGCTCGGACGGGCGTCGGGAACGCAGAACTCGGTCATCTCTGCGGACGGCGTGCCGACCGTTCACGCGACGGGTTTGACGCCCCGCGTCGTGCGCCTGCTCCCGGCATTCTGGGGGACGATGATGGTGCCGGGGGTTTACTTCCTGGCGGTTCAGATCCTGCGCCGCCGGACCGCGCTGGTGGCGGCGCTCTTCGCGGCGACATCCGCCTACCTGCTCGGATACTCGCGCGACGGCAAGATGTACATGATGCAGTGGTGCTTCTCGGCCTGGAGCGCGGCAACGCTGCTGTGGTGGCTGCGCACCAACCGCCCCGTCGCGTTCCTCGCCTGGGTCGCCACCAGTCTGGGCATGTCCAGCAGCCATATGACGGGCATGGCGCTCTTACCTCTCGAGGCCCTGTTCTTCCTCACCCGCGCGAAGGTGGACTGGCGGCAGTCGATCCTGTTCGTGATTGGTCTGGCGATCGCGGCGATACCGCCGGCGGCGTACATCACGCAGTTCAACCGATGGGCGCAGGAGCAGGTCGAGGATTTCGGCTTTGAGGTAGAGGGACTCTCCTGGGTCGTGCCCTACAACGCGGGGCGATCCGGACCGGACCTGGTGCGCTACGCCACCAGCGCTTACCTGCTGAGCTGGGAGTGGCCTAAGACGACGACCGAGGACAAGACCCAGCCGTGGATCGTCTCGTCGCTGAAGTTCGCGACGGTGCTGTTCCTGGTCCTGGCGACCGTCGGGATGATGCCCTGGTCGCGGCGCCTGCGCGGCATCCACGAAGGAGACTTGCCGCCCCCCGAGCCCTGGTGGCGGGCGATGCTCTGGCTGGGGGCTTGGCTGATCGTGCCGGTCTACTTCCTCTACTGCCGGTCGGTGGTCGATTTCGCCTCGCCCAAGGACTGGTGGCGAGAATTGTCGGCCGCACTCGCCGGGGCGGCGTGGCAGGCGAAGGACGGGACCGTCGGCGGGACGTTCTGGCTGTTCCTGATCGTGGCGATGGCGATCGTGGCGGGGCTCGCCTTCTTCGTGCGGCGCTTCCGCCAATCGCTGGTCTGGCTGTTCCCGATCCTCGGGGTGGCGTTATTCTGGGTTGCGCTGTTGCGCAACGGTCTGCCAAGCGGGCCGATGACTAAGGACAAGCAGTGGGTGCTGGCCGCCGTCGCGCCGTTCGAAACCTGGTGGGACTGGATGGTTCAGCCGGCGGTCTTCGTCGCGCTGGCGATCCTGCTGCCGGGGCTGATCCTCTACTACTGTGGGCGCGGGTGGGGCGAGCGCGCCAAGCGCATCGCGCAGTTCGCCCTGGTCGCCACGGCGCTGGTCGGCTCGTGCTGGCTGGTCTACACCGTCGTACAGAACAAGTTCGACAAAGAAGTGGCGGAGGTGCTCGAGCCCAAGGCGCTGTCCGGAACTGGCGGCGTGTCGTCGTCGCAGGTGCTGGCGCGGCATTCCGCCGCGGAGCTCGCCATGGCGCGCTCGCACGTCGAGACCCGCGTCTGGCAGTCGATCTTTATGCCCCGCTACATGGGCTTTGTCTGGATCGCGTTCGGCATCGCCCTGTGCGCGCTGCTGATGCGCCTGCCGACGCGCCCGCTGCGCATCGCGGCGGTCGCGCTGCTGGTGGCGGTGAACCTGGCGCAGTTCTCCGGAAGGCTCTTCGCCGGCACCGAGCCGCCGCTCGATCGCGTCGCCAACGAGATCTGGGCCCACGACACGACCCACAACCCGCACGGCGACGGTACGGCCCGCGTCTACGTGAACGATGCCGCCGTCGCCGGCCCCGGTCACCCCGGCTACGGCACGCTCAGCGGCCAGCAGGGCAAGTATTACCTCGGACTGGCGCGCGGCTACTGGATCCACCCCAGCGAGTGGAAGCGCGTGAACAGCGAGGAGTACTTCGACATCCACGGATCCGGAGGTCGTATCCGCGGCGGCGGCCCCCGCGGCCGGCAGCCGCAGGGCCTGCTCTCCTATCCGTCGATCGCCGCCGACATCCGCCGATCGCCGCAGCTCAAGCGCGTCATCGTCTGGGAAAAATATTTCGACGAGGACCCGCCCAAGTCCGATCCGCTCCTGCCCCTCCTGGGGCCGGAATGGGCCAGGGCCAGCGAGCCGGAGGACTACTCGGTCCGGTTCCACTGGACCTGGGCCGATCTCTACATCTACCGACGGACGGAGTACGTGAAGCGATAAGCAATCAGTGCGCGGAGTTGGTCGGCTTGCGCGACATCAAGCTCCACCCCAGCAAGGCGCCGTACGCCACCGCCACACCACCCCAGGTCTTCCACGGCCAGTTCGGCCGGTCATGCACGTCCTGGGGGTCGTAGTACCCGGTCTGGATCTGGAGGTTGTGCTCCTTGTTCCAGTTGGCGCGGCGGATCGCTGGGTATGCGACGCTGGCCGCGGCGACCACGCCCCAGACCACGCCGATCGCCAGGATGTTCTGAGGATGTCGAGCGCGGCGCCCCCGCACGATGGCCGACGGGATCACCGCCAGGACCAGCATGACGCCGATCAGCAACGCGCCGCAGAGAACCAATACGACGCTCTCAAGCGGGTCGTCCCGGCGCTGCGCGTAAGCGAACGGAAGAGTCATCGCGTTCGCCATTCTAGCGCGCATCGCGCAACCCCGTTGCGGGCTAGCACCTTTCGCGGCTAGCTTTGGCTCGAAGGTCAGACCGACGCCGTCGTGCGGCTATGCGCCGGCGGGTCGCTCGCGGGGAACGATTCCATGCTCGCCTCGTCGATCTCGTCCTGGGCGACCTGGTGGCTGTCGGCCTTCTCATCGTGCTGGTGCGACGGGCCGTGTTCCTCGCCGGCCGAGTCGCCGCTGCCGCCGGTAAACTGCTGCACCTGCTGGTTGACCAGGTTCCTGATCTCCTCGATGGGGTTTTTGCCGGTGGCGCCGTAGTACATCAGCCCGCTACCCCCTAGCAGCATGAGCTGTCCCAGGACGCCCCCGCGGAAAAGCCCCTTGAGTGCGAGCAGACCGCCGGCGGCCAGCGGCAAGGCGGACAAAACGACGCCCTGCGCGTCGGCGGGCAGGATCCGGTAATCGTTGCCGATACGCTTAACCACGTAACGGGGGGTTGCCATGTTAAACTCCTTATCGTTTGACCGATACGGAAGAGTCTATCAGCAAAGGCCGGACCGACGGGATGGCCGAATCTGTCTGGGGTGGCAGGGTCGATTTCCAACCGACTTTGTACTAGAATTTCACGATGTTCACGGGGTGTGAGGTTTCCAGATGATCGACACGCAAACGCTGCCCGACAATTTCCTGACGACGCAGTTGAAAAAGGTCGTGAACTGGTCGCGGCGCAGCTCACTCTGGCCGATGCCCTTCGCAACCGCGTGCTGCGGCATCGAGCTGATGGCCGTCGGCTGCGCGCGCTACGACATTGCGCGCTTCGGCGCCGAAGCCATGCGGTTCAGTCCCCGCCAGAGCGACCTGATGATCGTGGCCGGCCGCGTCACGATCAAGATGATGCCCGTGCTCCAGCACATCTACCAGCAGATGACCGAGCCCAAATGGGTGATCAGCATGGGCGCGTGCGCGAGCACGGGGGGCGTGTTCGACGCGTACGCGACGATCCAGGGGGTGGATCAGTTCCTGCCGGTGGACGTTTACGTGCCTGGATGCCCGCCACGACCCGAAACGCTCCTGGAGGGGGTGATGGCGATCCAGCGGATCGTCGACCAGGACGGCCTGCCCCCCGCGGGACGCAAGCGAAGACCCCTGGCGATCGCCGTCGAACCGACGTACGTGCCGACGCCGCAGCCGGTGCCGCTGACCGTGGGCGGGCGGGGAATCTGAAGAGGGGTGAAGGGCAAAGGATGAATCGACCCCCCGGGCGAGATGCCGCGGGGGTTTTTCATTCGGTGGATGGCGACGCCGGCGCGCCGCCGACGTGGGTGGCGACGTGGTCGTAGACGGTGGCCAGGAAACCCAGGAAGGGGAAGCCGGACCTGGGGAAGGGGCTGGGGCCCAGGCGCTCGAGCGCCGACGGCGCGCCGGCGGGTACGGGCGGGGCGGCGTCGAGTGTGGAGGTGGGATTCCAGAACGCCACGTCCAGGTGCAAGTCTTGAAAGTCGGACATCGACTAAGCCGCCCTTCCCCAAATCGCCCCGCTATACGATTCGCCAACTGCCGAACGCGCGAGTTCCAGGGCTCGTCGAAATGACTCGGGAATTTCGGAGGACCGCGAAGCTAACACGACGTCGCGCGCCTCTTGTACGGCAGCATCACCAGGTCGCAGGAACAACGCTTCATTGAGCGACTTGATTGCCTCCTCGGGATTACCCGTAAGCAACAGGCATTGCGCTCGCAGCAGGTGCGCAAGGACAAGGTAGTCCGTCGGTGCCGCAGTCGACGAATCACGCGACAGCCTCAGCGCACGTGTCAAAAGTCCCAGAACACCTTGGACCTCCGTGGTTCCCGAGATGTCGAAACGCGTTGCCGCAGCCGCAATCAGCAAAACTGGCGCCGTGGATGGCGAGGATGAATAGCGCTCTCCTAAGTCAATCGCCTCGCGCTCCTTGCCTGCCTTTTTCAGCATGGAGAGGTGCAACGCTTGAAAGTCGGCCGATGTCGGCCAGCGCTTCATCGCGTGTTCGAAGAATTGCAATGCGGCGGCATGCTGTCCGACCGCGGCGTAAGCGCGGGCGCGCGTGAATGCCACCGCCTCCTCCGATACCAGCGGCGGCCGCCGCCGCAGCAGCGCCAGTACCGAGTCCCAATCGTTCCAACGTTCGTACTCCTGAATCAGTTGGCGGAGCTCCGCCTGAGACTGGGCCGCGGGCGGCTGCTCCAGTACTTCCTCGTCCCGCACCATGTACAGGTCCGCCGAGAGGCCATTGAGCCGATTCATCTCCCATCGATTCAGATGGCGTTCGGGTCCGTCCATTCGCTCACGTACACTGTCCGCCTCAGCCGAGTCGTTTCCGTACTGCGCGGTTACGTCGTGGAGCCTTCGCAGAAGGGCTTCGTATTCGACGTAAGCCGGGTTGTTCATAAACCTATCGCTCATTGCCGTCACTCCTCTGTGACCACCCACATGGGCTGGGTAGCGGCGAGCACCGCCTCGTACTCGGCAAGCGTCATTATCTTATCCGGCTCGATGAAGCCGTGCATCGGGTCTTCCGGGTCTATGCGAAGCCGCAGGTGCTGGGCCAGCGGCCCGGCCGTGAACGGTCCCTCGCCCATCGCCCATACCCTCAGATTGTTGCTGCCGGCGGCAAACGGGATGACCGGCCGCAGTCGCTTCGGTACCATCCGTGCCGGCATCGCTCGCAACGACGCGTACACGGACATCCCGCCTGCCCCCGGGCGTACACCTCCGAACTCGTCAACCGGAATATCCGGCTCTCTGCCTGGTTGGAGCGGTCGCACGCCAAGTGCCATTGCCACCGAACCACAAAGTGGTCGGCCGGCGGTCTCCTTCATCAGCCGGAATACTCGGGGCATGGAGCCGTAGAGGATACCGATGAGACTGCTGAACACCAATCAATCAAACTCCCCTACTGCTTCCTTCGAAAGCGTCAGGTACTCTCGCAACTGCTCCGTGCTCAGGTTCGTCAGCCACTCGTCCCCGCTGCCGACGATCTGGTCCGCCAGCGCCTGTTTCTCCGTTAAGAGCCGATCGATCCGCTCCTCCATCGTGCCGATGCAGACGAACTTGTGTACCTGCACGGTGCGGGTCTGGCCGACGCGGTGGGCGCGGTCGGTCGCCTGCGCTTCCACCGCCGGGTTCCACCAGCGGTCGAAGTGGAACACGTGATTGGCGGCCGTAAGGTTCAGCCCCAGGCCACCGGCGCGCAGCGACAGGAGGAAGATCCGCGGCGCGCCGTTCTCCTGCGCCTGGAACGCCTGGATCATCTGGTCGCGCGTCTTGGCGGGCGTGCCGCCGTGCAGGAAGAAGGTGCTGGCCGACAGGCGCTTGTCGATCAGCGTCTCCAGTAAATGCCCCATCTCGCGGTACTGCGTAAATACCAGGGCGGCATCGCCCTCCTCGAGCAGTTCCTCGAGCATGTCCACCAGGCGCTCGCACTTGCCGGACCGATGGTCCAGCGCGGTCGCGCTCTCCTTCTCCAACAGCGCCGGGTGGTTGCAGATCTGCTTCAGGCGCGTCAGCGTCGCCAGGATCAGGCCGCGCCTCCGGATCCCGCTGGCCGCGTCGATCTGCCGCAGGCTGTCGTTGACGAACCGCTCGTACAGCGCGGCCTGCTCAGACGTCAGGTTACAGAAGACCTTCATCTCCAGCTTCTCGGGCAGATCGCCGGCGATCGTCGGATCCTGCTTGGTTCGCCGCAGGATGAACGGGCGGATCATCTGCCGAAGCTGCTGGGCACGGTCCTTCTCGCCCAGCTTTTCGATCGGCACCGCGAACTTCTCGCGGAAGTCCGCCGCCGTCCCCAGGAGGCCCGGGTTAAGCACCTGCATGATGCTCCACAATTCCGACAGGTGGTTCTCGATCGGCGTGCCCGTCAGTGCGACGCGGTGAGGCGCGTAAAGCGAGCGGATCGCGATCGTGCTCGCGGCAGCCGGGTTCTTGATCTTCTGCGCCTCGTCCAGCGCGATGCGATGCCAGGCCACCCGCGCCAGCTCCTCCTTGTCGCGGTGCGCCAGCGAGTATGACGTGATCACCAGGTCCGACCGCCCCGCCTCGCGCGCGAACGTCTCGCCGGTGAGCCGCTCCGGGCCGTGGTGCACCATCACCCGCAGCGCCTTGGCGAATCGCTGCACTTCCCGAAGCCAGTTGCCCACGACGCTCGTCGGGGCGAAGAGAAGCGTGGGACCAACGCCCGCTCGGGTGCCAGGTCCCGAGTTCCGAGTATCCAGCTCCGAATGAGAGCGATCGGGCACGGCGGTCAAGGCGGCGGCAGCCGTGGCACGCTGCAACTCGGACCGTTCCACTGAAAACTCGGAACCTTTCATTCGCTCGCGCTCGTGCAGCAACAGCGCGATCAGTTGGATCGTCTTCCCCAGGCCCATGTCGTCGGCCAGGCACGCCCCCAGCCCCAGCCGGTCGAGAAACGTCAGCCAATGAAGCCCGCGAAGCTGGTACGGCCGCAGGTCGCCGCCAAACGATTGCGGCTGCGGGATCTGCTCGATCGATTTGCCGGGCGCCTGCTCCAGGAGTCGTTCAAGCCACGACGTGCCGGTCATCCCGATCACGTTGAGGCCGGTCTCGGCCTTGTTCGCGGTGAACGCGGTGCGGAACGCGTCCGCGAGCGTGATCTGCCCGCCGCCGCCGCCCGGCTTCTTCTTCACGAATTCCAACGCCTTGCGCGTCGCGTCCAGGTCCAGGTGGATCCAGCGGCCCTTGTGCTTCACCAGCGGCTGGTTCTTGGCGACCAGGTGCTCGAACTCGGCCGTGGAAAGCCGGACGTTTCCGACCGCGATCTGCCAGTCGAAGTTCATCAGGCTGTCGAGGCCGAAATGCCCGGTGGAAAGCTCGATGTCATCGCCGACCGTGCCGCCGCGGCGCTTGGCCGCCGATCCTGCGGCGCCGACGGAATGGTTGAACGGGTCGAAGAGGTCATCCAGGTCGTCGGTCGGACTCAGCACCATCCGCAGCCCGATCTCCTCGTCGGGGTCGCTGGCCCAGTCCGGCAGGGTCACGGCAAAATCGCGATCGCGGAGCAGCGGCGCCCAGTGCCGGATGAACGCGTAGGCGTCGGTGGTCGAAAGCGTGAGCTGGCTCGGCGCTGGATGCGCCAGGAGCGATTGGGCCGGAGGAAACACCTCCGCGGCGCGCGCCAACTCCGACAGAAGCGCCGCCTGGCGCTTGGCCACGCTGCGACCCAGGATCGCCGCCCTCGCATGAGCCTGCCACAGCGACGCCGCGTCGATCAGTTCGCCTTCGCCGTCCACGCCCTGCAGGTGCAGGGTGAGGATCCAGGGAACCTCCGATTGCGGACTGTCGACCGCCGCCGCGCCCGGAGATTCACCGTCTCCGTTCTCATCGGCGCGCTCGTCGTCCGGCGGTTCGTGGAGGACGAAGCAAAGCCGCAGTGCCGCCGCCTGGGAATCGTCGAGCTGGCCCAGCCAAGCGCGGGCCTGCTGCACGAATGCCTCGGTCTGCTCGTAATCACCCTCGCGCAGGACGCGCGACGGACCCAGGAGGCCCGAAAGCCAGCGCACCTCCGCAGGCGCATCCTCCGACGCGGCCTTCTCGTGCACCCGCTGGAAGAACGGGTCGTCCGCCACGGCCCGGCGGATCAGGGCGTCGGTCGTCGCGCCCAGGAACGTCTCCACCAGGTGCGCCGCCTCGGTCTGCTCCGGACGCGCCGCCCTCATCGCGCGGCAGACCGGCGGCATGGCCGCGGCGAAACGCTCGAGCCACTGAAGCTGCTCGCGGTCGCTCACCAGCACCCGCCACGATGCGCAAAGCGCCTCCTCCTCGCACTCCTCGATCCGCGGCACGAACTGCTTGGCCGCGATCAATCGCAACACGAACCTCGCGAGCGTACACCAGTACGTAACCGACGGCCCGCAGGTTGCGACCGTGCCGCAGGGAAGCGACGTGAGAAAATCGATCGCCTCGGCGGGGCCCAGGATCAGCGCGGGGGACTCGACGTCCGCCTCGCCGTTGCTGCCGGGCAGCGCGATGACGATCCGGCCCTCGCGCGCGGTCGACGCCAGCAGCGCGTCGGAAGTGATCTCCCCGACCGCCGCACGGATGGCCGCCACGTCAACGGGCGGTTCGCCCGGCTGCGGGCGCCGGGCCCAAAGGTAAAGAGATTGGTCGTGCCAGTTGGCCTGTAGGACAAGGGACATCGGCTGATCGACTCGCTCACTCCCCGGCTCCAGGTCCGGGTCTCGTCAGGTGCAAAATGCGAAACGCAGTAGCATAGGCGGGCGCGAGAGATTTGGTAGGGGTGCAATCGAGAAATGTATTTTCGATCGCCCTCGTTGGAGCGCGGAATCGATCACACATGTCAGGCCCGCGGATGATCCGGCGTATGCTCCACAACGGAGCCATGCGATCTGACCGAGCTTCGGCAGGTTGAGCCTCCCGGCTCGCGGGCATATACTCCCCGCGCGCGACATCGCTCTGCGGCGGTAACTCAATGGCAGAGTCCCTGCCTTCCAAGCAGGTGGTTGAGGGTTCGAGTCCCTTCCGCCGCTTTTCGACGCCCCCGGCCCATTACCAGGCCGGGGGCGTTTGCACTTAGCCGACACATCGGTTCGCGAAAATTTTCGATATTTCAAATTGATTGCCAGAACTGCGCGGCTTAAATTCGTCCGCGACATTTCGGGAGGGCGTCCGTGAGGAGGCCGCCATGCTCTGGGCAGAAGCGCTCGAACCCCGTCTGCTGCTGCACGCCGAGGTACAAAACTTCGTCCTGGTCATGCACCAGGCCACGCCCGGGGCGCTGGTCAACGACACGTTCGTCATCAGCTACGACCCGGTTACCTTCGAAGTCGTCATGCAACACCAGGGGTCCCTCGGCCACCCCGGCGCGCGAACCAGCATCGCCCTCTTCAATTCCATCCGCGTCGAATGCGGGCCCGGCGACGACAACGTCATCGTCCAGGGCACCGGAAACCGCCCGATCACCATCCTCTGCGGCGACGGCAACGACTCGGTCACCATCCAGAACACCGACAACAACCCGTCCACCGTCCTGGGCGAGGCCGGCAACGACACGATCACCGGTGGCGGCGAGGCCGACTCGATCAACGGCGGCGACGGCGACGACCAGATCAACGGCGGCGGGGGCAACGACACGATCTACGGCGACGCCTCCATCATTGACCCGCCGGGCGGCTTTGACGTCATCTTCGGTGGCGCCGGCGACGACACGATCTATCCCGGCGCAGGCGGCGACGCAGCCCACGGCGACGCCGGCAACGACTACATCTCCGACCATGTGGCGGGCGCCAACTACTTCTACGGCGATGACGGCAACGACCAGATTTACAGCGGCCCGGACTCCAACTACCTCCGCGGCGGCGCCGGCAACGATTCCCTCTACGCCGACGACCAGGCTGATACCCTCATCGGCGACGACGGGAACGACCTCCTCGCCGGGTTCGGCGGCGACGACACCTTCTTCGCCGGTGATAACGCCCGCGACACCGTCAACGGCGGCGACGGCAACGACCTCGCCGACGTCGACGCCCTGGACTTCATCACCGCCGACACCGAGGAACGAACCGGCGTCCAGGCCCCCTACTTCGGTGGGCCCTGGTTCCTGCCGACTACCATCGAGGCCGAGAACTTCGATTTCGGCGGCCAGGACGTCGCCTACCACGACAACGACGTCAACCTCGCCTCCGCCGGCACCCGCGGGCGAACGTTCGTCGATGTCGGCACGGCCCTGATCCTTACCCGTCCGCCCGCCAGCGTCACGTACGTGAGCGCCAATGCCGGCGAGTGGATCGAGTACACCGTGGACGTCCCGGCCGACGGCGGCTACCAGATCCAGACCTCCGTCTCCTCGAGCGGAGCCCCGGGTGGCACGTTCCATTACGAGCTGGACGGGGTCGCCAAAACGCCGAGCCTGTCGGTCCCCAACACCGGCCTTCTGATCGCGTTCCGCAACGTCACCTGGGGCGGCATCAACCTCCCGGCCGGCCGGCACATCCTGCGACTCTCGTTCGATACCGATTCGGCGACGACCGGCCAGGTCGGCTTGTTCAACGCCATCAACCTCGTCTACGAACCTCGCCAGCCCTACAACGGCGCCGCCGCCCCCATCCCCGGCACCGTCGAGGCCGAGCAGTTCGACACCGGCGGCGAAGGCGTCGCCTTCCACGAACTCACCCTCGCCAACGAGGGCGGCCAGTACCGCAACACCGCCGTGGACATCGAAGCGAGCAGCGACACCGGCGGCGGCTTTGACCTGGGCTTCACCAAAGCCGGCGAGTGGGTCGAGTACGACGTCAACGTCGCACGCACCGGCATCTACGTCCTCTCGGCACGCGTCGCCAGCGACGGTCTGGGCGGGATCTTCCGCATCCTCTTCGGCGGCGTGGACCGGACCGGCGGCGTCAAGGTCCCCAACACCGGCGGCTGGCAGACCTGGCAAACTGTCACCCGCGGCGTGAAACTGACCAAGGGCGAGCAGGTCATGCGCCTCAACCTCGAGCCCGGCGGCGCCACCGGCTGGGTCGGCAACTTCAACTGGATCCGCATCGCCCCCCTCGACGGCGACGCCAACCTCGACGGCAAGGTCAACTTCGCCGACTACCAGGCCCTGGAGCTGGCCTACGGCAAGGCCGTCGACCCCTGGGCCCCCGGTGACTTCGACGGCGACGGCGCCTCCGGCAACAACGACGTCCGCCTCCTCCTGGCCAACTACGGCGCGAGCATCACCCCCGCAGTTCCCGCCGACCCCGTGCCCGAGCCCGCGGCGACGGCGCGATCGCCCTCCGCCATGCCCCCGGAACCCGTCGTGCTCCCACCGCACCCGAGGAAACCCGTTGCCCGCACCCCGCGTCCCGTTTAGCCGGCCCCCCGCCGCTCACGCCGCCACCGCCCCCCGCAGTCGCCTCAAATCCCGCGCCAGCATCGTCACGCTCAGCACCCCCATCACTGCGAACGCCCCCATCCCCGCCTGGCCCGCCCACTTCACCAGCCCCGCGGCCGAGATCGCCACCGCCACCGCGAACAGCACCACCGACAGCCACTGGTGGAACCGCCCCACGTCCGTCTCCGCCCAAGCCGCCAGCGAGTGGTAGATGTGCCGCGCCTCCCCGTGCGGCACGCACTCGTGCTTGCGGTGGCAACCGGCACAGTGATGCACCGGCGCGCGGTAGACCGCCAGCCGGCTCCGCGGTTCCAGCACGTGCAGCGACAACTTGGCGCCGGTCGGACAGCGGTAGTGATCCTCCTCCTCGACATACTCGAACCCCGCGTGCGCGTGCCGCCGCGCACGCTCGAAATGCGCCCGGGCCAGAAACTCGACCCCCCGCGCGCCCACCAGCAGCGCGTTGACGTAACAGATCAGGAGCCACGGCTCGATCTGACGCGGAAGGCTCAGCAGCGCATCGGATGCGGTCATGGCATCATCGCCCGGATCAGGAGACAGTCACCTCGGTAAAGAGCGGCGCCCGCACCCCGGCGGCCTCTGCCGGCTCAACGCGCGCCGCCGCGCGGGTCGTCGGCGGGCGGAGCACCGCCTTGACGCACAGGTACAACAGCGGCACCACCCCGGCGATGAAGATCACGTCCCCCGGCAGCCGCAGCCACTCGATGTACGTGTGCCCCTCGAAGAACTCCAGCGACCGCGCGTGCCAGTAGCCGTTGGACACCACGTCCGCCAGCTGCAGCACGCCCAGCGGAAACAGGTTCACGAACACCATCCACGCGAGGCCCAGGTTCAGCGCCCAGAACGAGAATCCCACAAGCCGCTCGCTCCAGTCCTCCGGCCGCAGCAGGTAGCGCAGGCAGAAGACCAGCAGCGCGATCGCCAGCATCCCGTAAACGCCCATCATCGCCGCGTGCCCGTGGTTGGCCGTCAGGTGCGTGCCGATCTCGTAATAGCTGACCACGGGCAGGTTGATCAGGAATCCGAAGATCCCCGCCCCCAGGAAGTTCCAGAACCCGACCGACGCCAGGAAGAGCACAGCCCATCGATGCGGGAACACGTTGGGCGCGCCCGCACCGCCACCACCGCCCCCGTCCACCTGCTGCCGCGCCCCCAGTTGCAAAAAGCTCCACGCCTCGACCGTCAGGAACGTCAGCGGGATCACCTCCGCCGCCGAGAAGAACGCCCCCAGCGCCATGTGGATCGCGGGCGTCCCGCTGAAGTACAGGTGGTGCATCGTCCCCACCACCCCGCCGATCGAGTAGAGCAGGATGTCCAGGTAAACCACGCGCGTGGCCACCCGCTCGCTCACCACCCCCAGCAGCACGAAGATGTACGCCACCATGATCGTCGTGAACAGTTCGAGGAAATCCTCGACCCACAGGTGTACCACCCAGAACCGCCAGAAGTCCGCGATCGCGAAATCCGTCTTCGAGCGCGCGAGCAGCCCCACCGCGTAAAACAGCGGGATCGACAGCGCGCTGTAGAAGAACAGGTTCGGCAGGTTTCCGCGGCTGTGCGCCCGCAGCGTCGCGCGCAGTCCCCGGAAGAGGATCACGCACCAGATCACCAGCCCGACCACCAGCAGGATCTGCCAAAGCCGCCCCAGGTCCAGGTACTCCCATCCCTGGGCCCCGACGATCGGGCGGCTCGCGCCGTGGAGCCAACCTTTATAGCTCGCCGCCTCGCCCCCCAGGCTCCCCAGCACGACCACCACCACCGCCAGCAGCAGGATGATCGACAGCACGTTCTGCCCGCGCGGCTCGCCGCCGGAAATGACCGGCGCCAGGAAGATCCCCGCCGCCAGGTACGAGC
The DNA here is from genome assembly GCA_036558265.1 of Tepidisphaeraceae bacterium. Lineage (GTDB taxonomy): Bacteria > Planctomycetota > Phycisphaerae > Tepidisphaerales > Tepidisphaeraceae > RYN-433. The sequence continues at coordinate 16,680 of DATBFY010000632.1, forward strand.
CGACGACGAAGAACAGCCCGAGTTGCAGGTGCCACGTGCGCGTCAGGTTGTAGGGCAGCAGCTTCGCCAGGTCCAGTCCGAAAAATCCGCCGGTCTCCGCGTGGTAGTGCGCCGTCGCACCGCCCAGGAACGTCTGGAGCAGGAACAGCGCGATCACGATCACGAAGTACCAGGCCGTCGTCCGCTGCCCCGGCGTCAGCGGCACCTGCTCGGGCGGGAGGAAGCGCAGCCGCCGCTCCTCGGTCGAATGCCACCCCAGCAGCGTCGAGTACCGCCCGAAAAGCGCCAGCAGCAGGCCCGTCCCGCCCAGCAGCGCAATGATCGACAGCGTGCTCCAGACCACCGCCTCCTGCGTGAGCTGATTGCCCACGTCGGCGTCGGGCGGCCAGTTGTTCGTATAGGAATACGTCGCGCCCGGCCGCCGTGCCGCCGCGGTCCAGCTCGTCCACGCGATGAACGCCACGATCCGCCGGGACTCCTCCGGGTTGGGCACCGCGTGCGGCCCAAGCCCCCCGCCGCCGCTGTGCTCGCGGTTGAGGAACGTCTGGCGATACTCGCCGAGCACGTGCTCGAACGCCGCCGCCTGCGCATCGCTCACCGTCAGCGTGCCGGTCTTGGGGTCGTAGCGGTTCTCCCGCAGCTCACTGCGGACGCGCTGCTCGGCCGCCGGGTCCCTGGCGTAGATGTGCCGCATCTCGGTCGCCTCACGGTGCAGGAAGTCCGCCGTGAAGTCCGGCCCCAGGTACGCGCCGTGCCCGTAGATCGACCCGAACTGCATCAGGCCATAGGTCAGGAACGCCTCCTGCCCGTCGCGCACCTCGTCGCCCGTGAACACGGTCTTCCCGCCTTCGGTGACCACCTTGGCGGGGATGGGCGGGTGCTCCTGGTAGACGCGGATCGCCAGGTAACCCAGGACCGCAAACCCGAACAGAAACGTGATCACCGACCCTTGAATCCAGATCTTCGAAACCAGCATCCGGCTTCGGCTCGTCTGCGGCTGGGTCATGTTGAAACCTCTTCCCGATGGCGATATTCGCCAATTGGGTGAGGACCCTAACTCTGCGAGACGGATTACACAGCGCCAAATCAGCGCGGCAGGTCGTCGGGGGCGTGGATCTGGAAGATCCGACCCTGCCAGAACTGGATCGTCCCGGACTCCGAGTAGGGTTGATACCGCCAGATCCCCCCGACCGCCTCGTCCGGCTCGCCGAGAAGCTGGCGGACGTCGGCGGCGGTCAGGTTCTGATTCTGCGCCACGCGATCGAGCAGGATCTTCCAGTTCGTCCGGTTGGCACTGAGCGGGAAGCGCACCGCGCTTACGGTCGTGGTCGCCCCGGCGATCCGCGCCTTGGCCTGTTCGACCTGCTTCGCCGCCTGCGACTGCACCTGCGCGGTGACGGCACTCAGGCGCGACTTAAGCTCGCCGACCTGCCGCCGGGCGTCGGCAGCCGTACGATCGACCGATCGCCGGGCCTCCTCCACCGTCGAGAGTTGCGAGCGGAGCTGATCCACCTCGGTGGCCGCGGTGGCCAGCTCGGCGGGGACCCGCGCGTCATGGCCGGCGACCAGCAGCCCGCCGATGAACGTCCCCACCGCAAGCAGGATGAACAGGCTCAACACGACCGTGCGGTCGAAGAGGCGCGGTCGGCCGATCTTGGTCCCGCAGCGGGGGCAGAAGATCGCGCCGTCAGATGGGACCTGGCCGCAGCAGTTGCAGATGACCCGGTTGGACATATGGCCGCCCGTTTCTCTGATGCCCGGTGCATTTTACGTTCTGAAACCGGTGCGGGTGAAGCGAAATCTCCCGGCGCCTATCTCATAACTCGTCCGATGCCAAACTGGTCCCCCGTGCGCACGACCTGGTCGCCCGACCAGTCGATCTCCATCAGTTTCTCGCTCTGCACCTCTCGCCCGGCCTCGTCCTTGAGCGTGGCGACGATCCGGCGGGTCTTGGTGTCGATCACCTCGCCGGTGGAGGGGTAGGCGTACTTGCCGTCGATGCTGAAGGTGACCCAGCCGGGTTCGTCCTTCAGTTCGATCTGGCCGATCGGCTTGGGCGGCATGACCGTCGCGTCGAAGAGGTGGAGACGCTTGTTGGCGGCGTCGCAGAGCCAGAGCTCGCGCTCGTCGGGCGTCAGGCCGATGCCGTGGCTCGGGCAGCCATGGCGCTTGACCGGCCCCTTCTTGAAGCCTTCGACGTGGACGGTGTGAATGACCTTGCCGGTCGCGACGTCGCCGACCTCGAAGCCCAGCAGGTCGTTGACGCAGACGAAGACGAGCGTGCCCTTGCCGTTAGCGGTGAAGGGGCGGATGAAACCGGAGAAGCCTTCGATCTTGCCAATCATTTTCTGCTCGCGGGCGTCGGCGACGAACATGGTGGGGGATTTGAGCCCGCCGAGGAACGCCAGGCGGCCGTCGGCGCTGACGACGGTGTTGTGCGAGCCGGACTTGGTGGTGAACTTCGTGATCACCTCGCCGGTGTTGGCATCGACGACGTTCCAGAAGTCGCTTTCGAACGAGGGGAGGTAGATCGTCCTGCCGTCGGGGGTGATCGACATGCGGTCGGTCCCGCCGGTGTAGGCCTTTTCCCAGAGTTGTTTCTCGGTTTTGAGATCGATGCACTCCATGGTTCGGATGGCGGAGATGTAAACGCGCGCGGTGGCGGCGTTGGCGCAGATGCCCTTGACGTTGAGCACCTCGCCCTTGGACGTCGCGCCGCCGGTGGGGATGCGCCGCAGGAACTTATGGCCGTGGTCGATGTCGTAGACCAGCAGTCCGTGTCCGCCGTACTCGAGGTAGTTCCGGATGCCGGGGGAGGCGACGTAGAGGTAATGGCGCTCGCCCGCCGGCGGCCCATCGGCGGCACGGGAGAGGGTGGCGGCAGCAAGGACGGCAACAAACGCGACGACGATCCGGCGCAGGGTGCTCATGTCTCGTACGCTCCTGATTGACCCAGAGTTATCCCCTCACCCGCTCGCCCGGTCGAGGACATTCTGACATTTTTGCCCGCGCGCGGAGAACGAAACACCCAGGCACGAATCTGCAATTTTGTTGCGCGCGCATGACGCGCGCTGCGCAACCCCCTCCCCGGGAAAAATAAAAAATCTTCGCGCGAAAACCCCAGCAAAACCGCAGCCCCGCCAACTCTGATCGCACCCGGCGCGTCACGGGCGCGCACCACCCGCCCTACTTGTAGGGTGGGCTCCGCCCACCACGACCCGCTCATTGACAACCGAATACCGCGCGCACGCCCACCAAACCGCGGCAGAGATTTCGAAGCCACGCGCCTAACGCGGCGCCCCGGATTCATTCCGCAGAATCCCGGCGATCCTCCCGTGCCAAAAACGTCAAAACGGGGTCGATTTGGGGTCGGTTTTGCGCCAGTTTCTCCCCAACTGATTTCATGCAAATCACGCCTTAGCCGCAACTTACCGATTCAGTCGACCCGCGTATTTCTTTTTTCCTTCATTCACCACCTCACGGCTGGCCCGCCCGGGCCACGATCCGCAGCGCGATATCCTGCGTGTAGTCCGGCGAGGTGAACGTGCGTTCCCCACCGCCGTGCTCGATCGCTTCGCTCTTTCCCACCTCGCCCGTCCTGGGGTCGATCCACTCGGCCTGGTACTTGCCGGCGGGCAGGTCCAGCTTGAGCTCGGCGCTCGTGCCGCCGTGGAGGTAGAGGGCGTAGGCCTTGCCCTCCTGACCGAGGACGCGGATCGAAATCTGGCCAGAGCGGGCGGCGGATCCGCTGCGCGAGGGCTGGCCGATGGCAACGGCGGCCCGGCCGCCCTTCACGACGGCGTTCATCGGCTTCATGTGAACGAAGTCGAGGCCATCCATGAACTTTTTGAGTGCGCCCAGGGATCGGCGGAGCCGGGCGCTGCCGCCACCGGGGGACTTGAACTCGCTTAACGTGCCGCCGGGCGTCTTCGGCGTGAACGAATAATCAAGGTTGTTGTACGTCGCGCCGCCCGCCAGGACGAAGTCCCAGCCTTCGGTGCGGTAGTGGACGTCTTCCTTGCCGTCAAAGCCGGTCTCGTCATCGCCGATCGCGACGTTGTGGGCGTAGTTCATCGCGACGGTCTCCGGCGGGCGGGCGTAGTGGAAGTTGAGGATCGACACGCCGGGCGTGAGCTTGTCCACCTTCTTCTGGTTGTTGGCGATGTTCTGCGCGACCAGGTGCTTATTGGGCAGGTTGCGTTCGGTGTCGGCGATCGTCCGGGCGACGTGGGCCTGCCAGTCGTCGGAGACGCCTTCGAAATAAGGCTCGTTGCAGATCTCGA
>DATBFY010000633.1:0-3330 GCA_036558265.1 Tepidisphaeraceae bacterium
CGTGACGTTCCGCAGGTAATCCACGTGCATCCGTCCCCCGGCGCCGTTCCAAGCCGCCGGGCCCCAGGGTTTTGAGACGATGTCGATGCGGCCGTCGCCGTCCACGTCGGCAGCCTGCAGTTCGTGGCCGCCCAGCTTCTCGTCGAGCACTACGTGCTCGGCGAACTTGAGGCTCCCCAGGTTCTCCCAGACGACGAAGCGCGGGTCGGTGCGTCCCGCGGGGAGAAGTTCTTCCTGCTCTACCGAGGCGATGTCGGGGCGGCCATCGCCGTTGAAATCGGCGACGGCCAGCGCGTGGAGCGAGCCATAGTCAAAGCTCTGCGGCAGCTCGACCTTGGCCCACCGCTCGCCGTGTCCGTCGGCGTTCCTGAGGATGGCGATCTTCGAGTGGGTGATGTCGGCATCCGCGATGACGATCTCGGGCTTGCCGTCGCCGTCCATGTCGGTGACCCAGGTGCGCACGCAGACGCCGAACGGGCCCTTGCGGCCGAAGGGGATGTTGGGGTGCGCGACCCACTGCGTTCCCGTGCCGCCGATGTTCTCGTACCAGGTGTTGGCGACGACGAGATCGGCATGTCCGTGGCCGGCGATGTCGCCCGCCCCGTGGGGCGTGATCGCGCCGTGGACGCCCGGGCCGATCACGTGACGCTCCCAGGCTTTGGTCGGATCGGCGGGGATGCGGTACCAGACCAGCCCGTCGTCGGCCTTGTAATTGCCCTCGGGGCCGCGGAGGGTGACGACGTCGAGCTTGCCGTCGCCGTCGATGTCCACCGCCAGGACGTCGTGGGCATTGGTGTTGCGGTCGTCGAAGAGGTGGCGCTCGAACGGTTTGGCGCGGGGGTTGCCGGGATTGCGGTACCAGGCGCCGCTGGTCACGAGGTCGAGGTGGCCGTCGCGATCGACGTCCATGGCCGCCAGGCCGACGTCCGAGCGGGTGTCGTGACCGGCGACGTACTTGGTCCAGTCGTCCGCTCCGGCGGAGGCGAACCAGTAGAGCACCGAGCGATCGCCCGCGCCCTTGCGGCCCAGGACGAAGTCCGGCCGGCCGTCGCCGTCCAGGTCCGCCAGGGCCGTCTGCCCGTAATCCCCGACGCGGTTCGGTCCGACCGGCAGGTCGGTCGTGATCGTGTGATGCTCGAACTGAGGAGCCGCGGCGAAGGTGGATTGAACCACGAAGAGGAGGAGGAAAAACGAGGATGGAGGATCGAGGATCGAGGATGGCGGAAGATCACGGCGCTTCACACGGTTCCACCTGTCCATCTTCCATCCTCCATCTTCCATCTTCGTCTTCCTCTTCCTTCGTGCCCTTCGTGATCTTCGTGGCTAATCTTTCGCTTCCGGCAGCGCGACACGCAGGTCGAAGGGGCGGGATTCGAGCTTGTCCAGCACCTCCAGCTCGGTGCAGCAGAAGTTTCGGGGGCTGGTGACCCTGTACTGTACGTAGCGGGCGGTGATCGGCTTTTCCGGGACGAGCCGGAAGGTGCCGCCGGTGATTTTTTCCTCGTCGGGCCAGACGTGGTTGACCGGCAGGTCTTTCCAACGCAGGTCGGTCTTGAGATGGCCGACGGAGGTGAAGTCTTTTCCGTCCTGGGAGATCAGCACCTCGACCTTGTCCTTGATCTGGCCCTCGAGCGCGTCCCACCAGGGATATCCGTGAAAGTTCATGCCGAAGGCGGCGCAGGATTGGGCATCGCCCAGATCGAGCGTGATGACGGGGTTCTTATTCGGGTTCCAGATCGCCCCGGTGGCGTACGACGTGCCCCCCGCCTCCGAAGGTCCGGCGATGCCGTCGGTGAGTTTTTTCCCGTCCGGGTCGCCCGCGCCCCAGGTGGTTTCACTGGGCGACGAGAGCGTGTACGGCTTGCCGACGGCCAGGTTCCGCCCGACGGTAAGCCAGTGGCCGACAAAGTGCTCGCCGCCCGCGTCCTTGCCGTCGGAATAGCCGTACTTCAGCTCGCCCCGCGCGCCCTTGAGATTGACCGTCAGGTCCCGGACGATCGGATGATCCGCCCCGCCGCTGTCGATCGTGTAGGTGAAGGGGAGTTTCTGGACGAGCTGGGTATGCGAGCGGCGCACGAGCGTGCGGTCGGCCTGCGGCTCGTCCCACGTAAACGTGATTTCGACGGGGTGCCTTGAAAGATCGGGTTGCTCAACGGGCTGATGATCGCCCTCGATCCGCAGGGCGTAGATGCCGCATCCGCCCGGTGACGGATCCGTCGTGTTCATGACGTACTTGAACAGCGCCGAGCGGCAGCCGGCGGGGGCGGGGACGGTCTCGTAGTGGATCACGTCCCAGGGCTGATTGGTATCGGCGAGCGCCCAGGATTTGACCCACGACTTGCCGCCGTCGAAGGAGTGGAACAGCTCGATCTGGCTTTTGGGGGCGCGGTTGTAGAAGCGGCCGCCGTAGGTGACCTTCACCAGGTCCCGCGGCGAATCGACGCGGTAGACCAGATACGCGTCCTCCTTCGCCTTGGCGGGGTAGACCGCGGCTTGATAGCCGTTGTGCTTCTTGACCGATTTGACGTTCTTCTCCTCGACGATGAGCTGCTTGTACTTGTTGCCCTGAAGCTCGGGCCAGAGAACGATCGAGTCGGTCGACTCGCCCGCGCCGACGTAGATCGTGTTCTTCCCCAGGTTCAGGCGCGGCTGGGTCTTTGCGTTGAGCGCGGTGATCGTATCGATCGCGAGGGATTTGAGCGTGACGTCATCGGGCGCGTTCTTTGCCGCCAGGCGGATGCGCACCAGCGTTTCATACGCGCCGTTCACCTGGGCGACCAGCGGCACCTTCGCGCTGACTTCCCCGGTCGAATCGGCGTTCCAGACATCCGCCCAGTGCAGGCCGTTGTCGGTGCTGACCGCGATCTGCGCGGCGTCCTGTGCGCTCTTGCGGGTGAACGTGGCGGCAATTGTCATCGAGGTGGTTACGTTCGCGGACTGCACCTTGTAGATCACCTCCGCGGGCGCGCCGCCGGCCGCCTGCGGGTGAAGACCGCCGGCCGAGGCCGCAACGTTCGTCGCGCCGTACGCGGCGGCCTGCCATCCGTCCGCCGTCAGCGCAGGCTTGAACTGCCAGACGCCATTGCCGCGCAGGTGGTAGCGCGGGTTGGCCTTCTCCGGGTCCTTGCCGCCATTGGGGATGTAGTACTCGGCCGTCGTGCCCAGTCCCGCATAATTCCGCGTGTAAACCTGGCCCGGCAGCAGGTTCAGGATGTACCGGTGCCCGCGGTCCCAGTCGTAGAAATACGTTCGCAGCTTCAGCCCATTGGGATTGAAGCAGCGGTACTCCTCGTCCAGCGACCGCGGCGTGTCCGCGCCGCTCAAAAATCC
>DATBFY010000634.1:0-1903 GCA_036558265.1 Tepidisphaeraceae bacterium
GGGATACGCCGTCGCCGCGGTCGCATTGGAGACGGTGAGCGAAATGCCGTTGTTGTCGCCGATCCGAAACGCCGCCTTGCTGCCGAAGGGCTCGCTGATGCCGCCGACAATCGCGAGCGTCGGCGCGATCGCCGCCGGGCCGCTGGCGTAGAACGTCGCGCCTCCGGGGGGGATCAGGTGCGCCTGGTTCGCCGCCGACGTGCCGAGCTGCCCCCAGCCCGAGACGACGTACCCCGGCGAGTACGTGAACGTTCTGCCCGGCGCGTCGTTGCTGATGTCCACCGTGCCGCCGCGCAGGTCAACGGCCACCGTGCCGTTCGCGATCTCCTGGCCCAGGTTGATCGTGTCGGCCTCGTAGCGGATCACGCCGGATTGGGCGCTGAGCGTCAGTCCTTCGGTCGTGTCCTGGCTGCCGGCGCCGATCCGCAGCGTGTTGTTGGACTGGTTCGCCAGCGTCCACGCGCCGCTCTGCTGCACGTCGAAGTTAATCGCGAGGTCCGCCGTTGCCCCCGCGCCGAGCGCCAGCACCCCGCCGTTGCCCACCGCCACCGCGCCGACGCTGCCCGCGTCCAGCGACAGCGGCGCGACGCGCGGCCGCAGGACGATCGTCCCGCCGTCGGCCGTCAGGTGCGAGCTGTTCTGAAAGAGGATCTGCGCCGAATCGTCCTGCCCGTCGCCGATCTCGATGCGCCCGCCCGCTTGCGCCAGCACGTCGCCGCCCACGATCACGCCGACGCCGGATGAAAGCGACCGCCCGCTGACCTGCACGATGCCGTTGCCGCTCGCCTGCACGAGGGAGCCGGACGAAAGCGACACGGTCGCCCCCGCCACCGATCCGCCCAGCGCCAGTGTCCCGCCGCTGGCAGAGAACACCTGCCCGGCCGGCGCCACGATCGGATACGAGAGCGACGCCGACCCACCGCCCACGAGTGAAACGCTTCCCGTAAAACCGTTGCCCGACCCGTTGAAGTTGCCTGGGTTCGTCACCGCCAGCACCCCGCCGCCACTGCCGTCCACGGTCAGCGGACCGTTTCCGAAGAGCAGTCCGGAAAGCACGACCGCCGACCCGGGATTGGCCAGCGAGATCGTCCCGCCGCCGGGCGCGATCGAAACGGTCCCGCCGAAGATGAGCGCGCCGGTGCTCTCGAAGATCCCGCCACCGTCGAGAATAAGACTGTCAGCCGTACCCAGGTTGGCCGCCGACGCCACGCGAAGCCGCCCACCCGCGACCGATACCGGGCCGCTGAACGTGTTGGCGCCGCCCAGCGTCAGCGTGCCCGCGCCCAGCTTGGTCAGGCCCGCCGAGCCGCCCAGGGTGGCGTTAATGATCGCATCGGCGTTGGCGAAGACCTGCGGCCCGGCGAGCGTGAGGACGTCGGCGGCCGTCTGACTCTGGAGCAGGTACGTCGAGCCGTCGCTCGTGGGATCAAAGCTCAGTCCGCCGGCCACCACTCCGCTGCCGCCGACGATCGTGACGAACCCGCCCGCCGTCCCTCCGAACGAGGCGAAGTTGCCGTTGGTCCACGTGACATTGGAGAACCCGCCATCATTGGTCCAATTGGGCGAAAAAACGTCCCAGTTTCCGCCGCCGCCGTTGACAACCCCATCCCCCGCCCCGGCGAAACCTGGCACCGGGTCCCAGTTATCCGCGCGCGCCAGGCGCGGCACGTTCACCAGGGCGCACGCCGCCGCAGCAACGAGAACGCGTCGAAGAGATGCTTTCAGAACCCTCTTGCGGTACTCCGGGAGGGCGAGGCTCCGTCCGAGCTTTTCCCCCTCTCCCGCGCGCCGCGGATGACAATGACTCCCCTTCCCCCCCGCGTCAGGGCGCAAGGGCGCGGCATTGGACTTCACCGACAGATACATCATCAGTTGGAGTCTGAAAAAGAAGATTGAAGTTCAA
>DATBFY010000635.1:0-11141 GCA_036558265.1 Tepidisphaeraceae bacterium
AGGTCTTCGGCGCCCTGGCCGGTCGCAAGGAGCCGATCGTCACGCGGACGATGGTGCCGATCTACGTGGACCGGGACGATCCGACCCGCTGGACGGCGCGCCTGACGCCCGCGTCACTTTGGCAGGAATTGCTCCCCGCAATGCTCCTGCTGCCCTTCGCCATCATCCCATGCATCGTGGCCGTGGTAACCCGGCAGACGGTGTTGCGGATCTACCGGTCGGGAGAGCCGGTTCTGGCGGAAGTGGTCGGGATCGGGCATTCCGCCGCCGCGCCATGGTCGAGGCTGGTTCGCTGTGCCGCGCACGTCGGGGCGGACGCCCGGGTGATCAAGGTGCTGCTGCCGACCCGCAAGACCCCCGCCGTGGGCCAACCGCTGTGGCTGCTCGCACCCCCCAGTCGACCCGAACAAGCCGTGCCAGCGGCCTTGTTTGAATAACCAAATCCGGCAGAATCAGGTCCAAGAAGTCAGAAGCGACAATCGAGAAGCGAGAAGTAGGCGATAGATGAAGTAGTCGCTGTCGTCTGCTTCTCGCTTCTCGCTTCCTGTCCACGCACGGATGCGCAAGTTCTGGGAACAACTCGCGATCGCCACCAACTGGCCCGTCATTGCGGCGGTGATCGTGCTCTCGTTGACCGGGGTGGTCAGCATCTGGGGCGACGAGCCGACCGAGGGCAAAAAGCAGCTCGTGTTCCTGTTTATCGGCATCGGCTGCATGATCGCGTTCCAGGCGGTCAATTACCTGTTCCTGGCGCGCTTCGCGTGGGGGTTTTACATCCTTGCGAACCTGCTGGTGCTCTACACCGTGGTCGGTACGGTCGTCCACGTGCCGGGGGTCAAGGTCATCAACGGGGCGTCGAACTGGATCAACTTCCCCGGCTTCTCGATGCAGCCGTCGGAACTGGTAAAGTTGGGATTCTGCGCCGTGCTGTCGCGGTACCTCCGCTATCGGACCAACTACCGCAGCTTTTTTGGACTTTTCGCCCCGTTTGCGCTCTGCTTCGGGCCGGTGGCGCTGATCATGAAGCAGCCGGATCTGGGGACGGCTCTCATCTTCATCCCGGCGCTGTTCGTGATGCTGTTCGTGGCCGGGGCGCGGGTGTGGCACCTGGCGCTGATCGTCTCGGTCGGGGTGTTCTTCGCACCGCTGATGTGGTTCAGCGGGCACTGCAAGATGCCCGGGTGCCAGATCTGCCCGAGCATTCCGCTGCTCAAGCACCTGCCGCAGTTCGTGAAGCACTACCAGCGCGAGCGGGTGTACGCGATGTTTTCGAGCGACCCATCCGTGCTCCAGGAGGCCGGCTACCAGCAGGAGCATGCGGTGACGGCGTTCGGGTCGGGCGGGTTCACCGGCAAGGGGATGGGGAACATCCCGGTCGGCCGCTACGTGCCCGAGGCGCACAACGACATGATCTTCTCGCTGGTGGGCGAGCAGTTCGGCTTCTGGGGCGTGGCGGTGGTGCTCGGGGCCTATTTCGCGCTGTTCACGGCGGGCATCGAGATCGCGGCGGCGACGCGCGAGCCGTTCGGCAAGCTCTTCGCGGTCGGCACGGTGACGCTGCTGGCGGGGCAGGCCTTCCTCAACATCATGGTCTGCCTGCGCGTCTTTCCGGTGACGGGGGTGACGCTGCCGTTTTTAAGTTATGGCGGGAGCAGCCTGGTCACGAGCTTCATGGCGGCGGGGTTGCTGCTCAACGTCGGGCAGAACCGGCCGATCGTGATGGCGAACGATGCGTTTGAGTTTGATTAATGCGGCGCGAAGGGGCGGCGGTCAAGCCGAGTTCCCGACGGGGAGGGTGCCGCATTCGGTGTAGGATTTACGGGCCACGACAGCGATCCGACGCGCGGCGCCACGACCGATTTCCGGTGCCCTCCGGTTCCCCACAAACGGCGTTTCCCTAGGTGGAAATGCTGCTGCGGCTTAAAGTTAAATTAATTGCAATTTGTTGCTCAGCAGCCTAGGCTTGGGTTGTTCAAGAAACGGGAGCCGGGGCCATGAAATTCGAATGCGACGGGGTGCGATACGACTCGAACGACCTCCATGTCTTCCACCCGCAGTCCAGCTACATGCGGTTGATCTTCATGACGCGCGACTATTCACGCGTGATGGTCGGGGTCGTGGACCGCTGGACCGGCTTTAACATCCGTGGCGCCGGGTGCGCGGAGATCGAGTACCTGGCCGAGCGCTACGGCATCCAGGATTTGAAACGGGCATTGGGTCACGCCACGGGCGGATGCGTGCCCAACGGACTGATCTCGCCCCGGGCGCAGGCGCAGGCTATTGCGCCGCGACTTTGCCATAAAATCGCCAGCTCGACGTGAAATCGCGCGACAATTTCTGACCCGTCAAACTCGCCCGGATCATCTCGATGGGGATCGCGTTTTCCCGCAGCACCGCGTCGTGGAACTGCGCCTCGGTCATCTTGCCCGCCGAGCCGCCCACCAGTTCCTTGTGAAGCTCGCGCAACTGCAGTCCGCCCAGCATGTACGCCGCCTGGTAGAGGGGGCCATAGCTTCCATTCACGCTGCGGCGCACCTCGGCGGTGGCGTTTTTCCGCTCGTGACCCACCCGGCTGACCAGGAAGTCGATCGCCTGCGGCGCGGTCATCTTCCCCAGGTGAAAGTTCAGCGAGAAGATGATCCGCGCGCACCGGTGCGCACGCCAGAAGAGCATTCCCACGCGATCCTCCGGCGTGCGCGGGAAGCCCAGATCCCACATTCGCATCTCCCAGTAGAGCGCCCACCCCTCCACCAGGAACGGCGTGCGGAAGACGCGGCGGTGCGGGTTGTACCGCTCGGCCATGAAGAGCTGGAGGTGATGCCCCGGGATGATCTCGTGAAACACCGTCGCCCGGCTGAAGGACGGGTTGTTCCCGCGCATCCCCATCAGCTTGTCCTCGAAGCTCATCGTGTCGGTCGGGTAGGAGACGCTGATCACCTCGCCGCCGGTGAAGTATGGGTTCACCCGCTGCCGCTGCGGGGACATCATCTCCATCCGCCAGATCTCCTTGCACAGCGGCGGGATCGTCACCAGCTTACGGTCCTCGACGTACTGGGTCGCCTCGTCGGCCAGGTGCTTGATGAGCATCGGCTGCTCGCCCGGTTTGACGTGCTGCTTCGACACCAGGTCCAGCGCCTGCTTCCACGTTTCACAGTGCAGGTCACTGGCCGTCTTTTGCATCTCCTTCTCGCACCAGGCGAACTCGCGGTTGGCAATCTCGATCAGCTCCTCGGGCGAATACGGGATCATCTCCGCCGCCAGCGCGTCCAGGAGCGCGTCGCGGCCGATCGGGTCGCCGATCACCGGCTCTTCCTCGCCCTCGGCCGCGGTCATTCCCGCCAGGCGCTTGCGCAGGAAGTCGGCGTAGTCCTGCAGGTCCTTGTCGGCCTTGGGATACGTCTGCTTCGCCCACCAGGTGAATTCCGGGTTGTAACCGTCGTAGAAGTCGTGCCAGTGCCGCAGCGTGTTGCGCAGGCCGTCGGCCACCTGGGCCGCCCGACCGGCTATCACCTTCGACGGCACGTCCTGCGAGTTGCTCTTGAGCTTGGCCTCCAGCCCCTTGCGCACCGCCGCTACCTGCTTGTCGATCTCCGTCAGCGCCTTGGCCGAGGCCTCGGAATCGATCGGCTCGACCCGGCGACGCCGCTCTTCCAGGTCCGTGATCGCCTGGGCGAACGGCAGCAGCGGCGCGATCTCGCCGAACTGTTTCTGCTGGTGCTCGAGCTGCTTGCGTTCGAACGTGAGCGTGTTCTTGAGCAGGAGGTAATCGATCTGGCCGGGATGGTCGAGCGCGTCGAAGTCCTGCGCCTCCAGCGCCCGCGTCTGGTCCTCGAAGAACTTCGCCATGCGTGCGCGGCGCGCGTCCGAAGCCGCCGGTGTGCTGCTGCCGCCGCCCCCCCCGCCCCCGCCGCCGCGCTCCCCGAAGCGGTCACCGCTGAAGTAGCGCTCCAGGGCCCGCTCGTCCTGGTCGTAGCGCTCGATGAAGGTGCGCATCGGCCCGGTCGATTCGTTCTGTTCCCACAGCGTCGCCGGTGGCTGCGCGGCGGTGGCCGACCGCGCGGCAAGGAGCACCAGCAGACACGCGAAGATCTGTATTCGGATCGGTGGAATCATGCGTCGTCCCTCACGAGGAAAAGGGGACGTCCAGAATTTCCTAGCGCCGCGCCCGCCCGCGCAAGCTTGCGCTCGGGGAAAATTCTGGATGTCCCCTTTTCGGCAGGATACGCCCCGCCCTGCCCCCATGCAAAAAGAGAAAGAGGGACGGACGATAGGTGGGTGTCTACCGCCCGTCCCGGGGGAGCCTTTGCGGCTCGATGGGAGGCTTGGGATTGTCACGCGAATCGTCGAGAAATGTCGTCCCGGCGATTCCCCGCGGCGTGTGTTCACGCCGCGGGCTAAGCGGCGTCCGTCAACCGATCTTGATCCAGTTCACGTTCCCGGCCCATTTGTGACCGCCGGACGAATCGATCACCAGTCGGATCACGTGCTTGCCGGCGCTCAACTTAATGCCGCCGCGGTGGATCGTGTACCACTTCTGGAAGCTGCCGGTGTTGGCGAAGTTGATCCGGTCGGTGACCCACTTGCCGTCCACCTCGAAGTGGAACTGGGCGTTGGCGTACAGGCTCGCCACCCGCGTGTCGAAGTTGAACGTGCCGGCCTTGGTCACGTTGACCGTGTAGTCCAGCCACTCGCCCTGCTTCATGTAGCCGACGTTGTAGCCGCCGCCCGAGTCCGCCGACTTCTCGATGTCCACGCCCGTGTTCGTGCGGTACTGCTTGCCCTCGTTGTTGCTGCTCCAGTCCTTGTAAGCCACGCCGTTGGCGCCGTTGTCGAAGTCCTCGGCCTGGATCGTAGCGGTTTTGCCCTGCGTGAGGTTCACGCTCTTGTATGGCGTGGCCTTGGTCGATCCGCCGCTGCTTGACGGCGCCTGCGGCGTGGACGTCGAGCCGACCCGCGCGAACCGCATCAGGTTGAAGTTGCCGACGTAGCCGCTGCGGCCGTTCTTGTCGAAGACCAGGCGCATCGTGTGCTTGCCGCCGGTCAGGTTGATGCCCTTGACCTGCACGCTGGCGTAGGTGTTCCAGTTCTTGGTGTCCGGGACGCCAAGCGTGCCGCTGACGTTCTTCCCGTCCACCTCGAGGTGGAACGCGCCGCCGCTGCCCAGCGCCGCCACGCGGAACTCGACGTGGTAGCTGCCCGCGGCGGTGACGTTCACCGTGTACTTAAGCCACTCGCCCGCCTTCACCATCCCGACCGCGCGGGTCGAGTTCTGATCCTTCATCGAGATCACGTCCACGCCACCCGCGCGGTAGTTGTTCCCGCCGGTGTTCTTCGAATCCGTGTCGTGGTACGCCTGGCCTTCGTTGCCGGCGTCGAAGTTCTCCACCTCGAGCACCGTGTTGCCGGTGATGTTCGTCGGCGTGCTGGTCACGCCGCCGCTGTAGGGCGGCTTGGGGTCGGGCGTGGGATCAGGGTTCTGCGGCGGCGGGGGCGTGGGCTTGCCCGCCTGCTTGAGGGCCAGCTTCACCGCGTTGTAGAGGTTCAGCCGCGAGTAGCTGCGCTTCGTCGCCGAATCGTAGACGCTCGCCCCGCTGCTCTTGAGGATCGACGTGATCTGCGCATTGGTGAACTTCGGATTGATCTGCCGGAGGATCGCCGCCGCCCCCGCGATCTGCGGCGACGACCAGCTTGTCCCCACCGCGCTGTCCACGTAAATGTGCTTCTTGCTCCCGACATCGTAATAGGGCAGCGTGATCTTGTCGCCGGGCGCCAGGAAGTCCAGGGCCGGCCCGCGCTGGGTGAAGCCGCTCATCCCGCCGCCGTTGGTGACCGAGCCGACGATCGCCTCCGACGCCGACCATTCCGCCGCCGCGTACTTGGTCCCGCCGTTACCCGACGGACTGGCGACGTACACGCCCATCTTGTCGAGCGTCGCCAGGCTCGCCTTGATCGAGTTGCCGGTCGTCTTGGTCCCGCCGCCCCCGTAATCGGTCATGTTCACGGCGACGATGTTGTACTTGGACTTGTTGGCGATCACCCACTGAAGCGCCGCCGCCACGCCCGACTGATTGTTCTGCCGCAGCGCGACCAGCTTCACGCCCGGCGCGATCCCCTGGAAGTGGTAGCCTTTATAGTCGTACCCCGACGAAGCGATCATGCCCGCCACGCCCGTCCCGTGGGCGTAGCTGTCCGACATGGGGTTCGAATCCTTCCCCATGTAATCCCAGCCACCGATCACCTTCTTGCCCCACCCGCCTCCCAGGGCCGGATGGTTGTAATCGACGCCGGAATCGATGACGGCTACGGTTTCCCCCGCGCCGGTGAGCTGCGGAAACTGCTGGGCGACCAGATCCTGACCGATCAGCTTGGCCTGTGCCCCCCAGGCCGCCGACAACAACTGGCGTCCCTCAAGTGACTCCACATACAAATGGTTGCGCTGAAACATGACCTTCCTATCGTGCGACGGTGAACGGGCACTCAGTCCCCGTCCCCCGAACAACAAAAAATTGATAAAAAACGTAGGGTCCCGTAACGGAGGCTCAGAGGAAGGTGGGAGAGCCTGTTATTCGGATCAGCCCTCGGTCGGCCGCAAGATCAGAACACTGGTTCGTGACCGCAGACCAAAACCCAATGGGCGGGTGTCGCACGGACGCCCGGTGCCTCAAGACGTTTGACCGACGTCTCTTGGCCCCTTTGTCGTCACCCGCACTCGGGAAGGGGGATGACGACTCAAATCCGACTCGGGATACAAAACACCAACCGATATGATGCCCGATTGGTGAGCCAAGTTTGATAAAGCTATCGGACCCATGAGTCAACCCCTGTCGCGCCCTTTTGCGCAAAATATTTCACCCCCGCGCAGATTCCGCCAAATCCGGGGGATTGGCGGTCGATTGACACCGTTTGGGCCCCTCCCTACATTCCGCCCATGCGCGCTGCGCGTCGGTTCCCCCTGCTTCTTACCGTTCTTGTCCCTTGTGCGATCGTCATTGGCGTGGTTGCCTGCCAACCCGTCGGGCGGCTTACCGAGCGTGAGCCTAATGACGTTCCCATGTTCGGCGCCACGGACCTGCGCATCCACCCGTTCACCTCCGTCAAGGACTGGACCGCCGACAACAAACCCGACGGTGTCGAAGTTTTGCTGGAGCTGCAGGATCGGTTTCGCGACCCTACCAAGGCGACGGGGACCGTGCTGTTCGAGCTCTTCGAGTACCGCCGCAACCATCCGGACCCCCGCGGCGAGCGCCTGGCGGCCTGGCGAGGGTCCCTCCAGACCCTCGACGAGCAGCGGATGCGCTGGAACCGCATCAGCCGCACCTATACGTTCCAACTCGCCTACCCGCAGATCCGGGCGGACAAGAGCTACGTCCTGCAGGTCTGGTTCGACCAGTCCGGTCGCCGGCTGACCAGTCAAGTCGTCCTGGAGGCACAGCAGGAGTCGAAGGTTGCCACCCCAAGCACCATCCCCGTCACCCAGCCCCTCACCCGGCCCAGCACCGGAGCAACGACCCGCCCGGCTGCTCGACCTTGAGCCGGTGCCGGAGCTGCTGCGGCGAATCCGGCAGGAATTGCCGGAGTTCGGCTCGCCGGTGCGCATCTCGCGGGCGCCGGGGCGGCTCGATGTCATGGGGGGCATTGCCGATTACACGGGGTCGCTGGTTTGCGAGGGGACGCTGGATCGGGCCTGTGCCTTGGCGCTCGCGCCCCGGGCGGATCGGCAGGTGCAGATCTTTTCGTTCAACCTTTACGACGAGCATCGGCCGTTCACGCTAAGGGTGCCGCTGGACGCGCTGGCCGGGAACGATATCGAAACATTGCGCAGGGAGTTTAACGAGCCGGGGCGGAGGTGGGCGGGGTATGTGGCGGGGTGTCTTTTTGTCTTGCACGAGGCGGAACTGGTCGATTTGGGCGATCGGAAGCATGGGGGATTCGATATCGCGCTTTACAGCACGGTGCCGCTGGGGGCGGGCGTGAGTTCGTCGGCGGCGATCGAGGTCGCGACGATGATGAACCTTCGCGATCACTTCGCCTTGGGCGAGCAGCTCGACCCGATGCGGCTGGCGGTGCTCTGCCAGCGGGTGGAGAACCACGTCGTCGGGGCGCCTTGCGGGGTGATGGACCAGGTGACGAGCTGCGCCGGGGTGGCGGGGGCGCTCTTGAAGATCCACTGCCAGCCGCACGAGTTGAAGGGCACGCTGGAACTGCCGGCGGGCATCCGCGTGCTGGGGATCAACACGAACGTGAAGCACAGCGTGGGCGGGGGGCAGTATGGCCGCACGCGGTGCGCGGCGTTCATGGGGCACCGGATGATCCTGTCGAAGATGGAGGACATGGGCCGGGCGGCGGGGTTGCGGCTGGTGGCCGACCCGATGCACGGGTACCTGGCGAACCTGGACCTGGACGATTACAAGAAGTTCTTCCGGCAGTTCCTTCCGCTTTCGATGAAGGGCTCGGCGTTTCTGGCGAAGTTCGGGGGGACGATCGACACGGCGACGCGCGTGGATCCGGATGTGGATTACCCGGTGCAGTCGGCGACGGATCATCACGTTCACGAGGCGCAGCGGGTGCGGAACTTCGTGCAATATCTGGAGGAGGCGGGGCGATTGCCGGCGCACACGGCCGAGCGGTCGGCGGTGCTGGATAAGGCGGGTCACCTGATGTACGCATCCCACGTGGCGTATACGCGGGACGCGCTGCTGGGGGCGGACGAGGCGGATTTGCTGGTGGACCTGGTGCGGAAGAACGAGCGGGCGGGGTTATACGGCGCGAAGATCACCGGCGGCGGGCAGGGTGGAACGGTAGCGGTGCTGGCGAACCAGGGCGAGCGGGTGGACGCGGCGATCGCGGAGATTACGGGCGAGTATCAGCGGGAGACCGGGCGGGTGGCGGAGGTGTTCTGGGGCACGAGTCCCGGCGCGTGGGAGGTGGGGACGGCGGTGGTGGAATTGGGAAATACCTCAGCTTAGCAAGTGGCATGCATGTCACTCCAAATGCTTGGCTACAAAATCCGCTGCGCTCATGACCTGTACGTGCGGTAGCCGCTGGCGAAAGCGCCGGCCAGCATCGTCGCGTCCTTCCGGAAGCGATAAGAGATCTTTGTCTGCGCTCACGATATGTGTTGCTTTCAGGGCGAGGGCGAGCTCGATGAATTTTTGATCCCTCGGATCTCTCCGGTAGGGAACCGCACCTTCGGCGAACGAACATAGTCGCCCACGTAGCGGAGGCGCCGAAGCGTCAGCTCGACCAGCACAGGGTTGAGCGAAGCGAACCGTTCGCGAAGGGCGTCATCGGAGAGCACCGCCCGGTACTCATCCAGTACCGCCTTACTAATACTACTTCACGTGATTCCGCTGCACGCAGCACTCTGACCGCCGCCGAGGCGACCCCGACGAGGCCGCGGAGCACCGTGTTCGTATCGATAACAATTCGGTAAGGGGCTTTTCCCACTCAGCGTCTCTTTCTGCCTGAGCGCTGGTGGTGGCGTGCCCGCGCGGCGTCGATCAAACTGTCCAGCTCCTCCGGGCTCGTACCGCTCCTTTGGAATTCCCGGCGCAGCGGTTCTGTGATTTGATCGAAGCTCTCGGTGCGCGCCCGCTGTTCGAGCGTCATTCCGTCCTCGATAAGCTGCTTCGCGTAGCGCTCGGCACTAAGACCCAAGGTCTTCGCCTGCTTGTGAAGCGTTGCGACCTGCGCCTTGTCGAGGCCCGAGACTTGAATGGTAATTCCTGCTGATGCCATGGATAAGGCCTACTCAGTGTATTTTAGCACACCGGGGCCGTCTTGGCACCTTTGATCGACGCTGGGGTTCCGACTTCGTTGGCCCTCGGAGTGGACGCTGGCTTCGAGCCGCGGTCAGTGCCCGACCACCTGACGCCGTGGGGCTCTGGGGCACGAGCCCGGGCGCGTGGGAGGTGGGGACGGCAGTGGTGGAATTGGACAAAACCCGAGCAGGGGCATGAGACAGCGTATCGAAGTCGTTTCATGCTTTTGCAGGAATCGTACCACACTTCGGGCACCGCTCCGGCGTGGCGCGCACGTCAAAGCCGCATGCGACGCACACGTGGTCGGCGAGGCGCTGGCGCCTGAGTTGGAACCCGGGGTCCCACGCGCGGGGATCGGTGTCCTCTATGGATGTCCCCTGGCGCACCCAGTTCATCCCGTGTTGTCGGTCGTCGCTGATGGAGATCCCGAATTGCAACTCGTAACCCTGCCCTCGCATCTCCGCGATGAACGCCTCCCGCAGGCCGATCCAGGCCGGTCGGTCGAATGCCTCGGCGGGTCCCTCGTACTTCAGGAGCGTGGCCCACGCCAGCGGAAGCGGGTCCGGTTCCGGGAAGTCCATGGCAATGAGCTTTGGTTTCAACGGGTGCGATTCGCAGAGGGCGGTCAAGCGTGCCAGATTCATAAGTGTGGCTCCTCGACATTCACGCATTCGCGGGGACCAGACCTCGTTCGGGCCCCGAGCTCAGAACCTGGCAAGGTGCTGATCCAGGTTGGCCACGAGGAGCCGTTTGCCTTTCCTGATGATCGTGTGGCCTTCGGATTCGAGGAGGGATTGGATGTGTTGGAGGCCGCCGGGGTATTTGGGGTTGAGCTCGCCTCCGGTCTTGAGGGTTCGCCAGTAGGGGGTGATGCGGGTTCGGCCGTCGCGCTGGGCTTCGTCGGCGGCGTGGGCGGCGATCCAGGCGAAGATGCCGGTGGTGATCGGGCAGGCGATGGTGGCGCCGTGGTCGGCGGCCAGGCGCGCGCGGATCTGGTCGATCGTCGTGAGTTTGCCCCTGGGGACGCGCTTCATCAGGGCATCGACCTGGCGCGGGGCGGGGATGACGAAGGTGCCCGTGCCCCAGCGCTTGCTCCGGGTTTGGTCGATGGGGGCGACCTGGGGGAAGCCCTTGTCGGCGAGTTTTTCACGCCAGGTGCGCTTGCGCGTCATCGGGATTTCTCGCGGAAGTGACGATTGCGCATTATGCCGCCTCACGACGCCGGCGTCGATTCGGGGCTCGCGGATTCGACAAGGATCTGGATCTCGGTGAGGTAGTTCTTCGGGTTGCCCTTGAAGATCATGCCGGGGCCCCTGTGGTAGACCTCGCGGCTGGGGAGCAGCGGGCGGTAGCCGCGGTCCTTGATGTACTTGAGGATCG
>DATBFY010000636.1:0-10172 GCA_036558265.1 Tepidisphaeraceae bacterium
CGCCGCGTGCGCCGCGATCTTGTATGCGACACAGCCCTGCTTCACGTCGTCCTTCTTCGGCAATCCGAGATGCTCCTTCGGCGTGACGTAACAGAGCATGCTCGCGCCGTGGTACGCGGCGGCGGTCGCGCCGATGCAGCTCGTGATGTGGTCGTAACCGGGGAAGATATCGGTCACCAATGGCCCGAGCACGTAGAAGGGCGCGCCGTGGCACAGCCGCCGCTGCAATTTCATGTTGTACTCGACCTGGTCGAACGGCACGTGCCCCGGCCCCTCGACCATGACCTGCACCCCCTTGGCCCAAGCCCGCTCGGTCAATTCGCCCAGCGTTGCCAGCTCGCGAAGCTGCGCCTCGTCCGTCGCATCCGCCAGCCCGCCCGGCCGCAGCCCGTCGCCCAGCGAGAAGCTGACGTCATAGGCGCGCATGATGTCGCAGATGTCGTCGAAGATCTCGTACATCGGGTTCTCTTTGTTGTGATGGATCATCCACTTGGCGAGCAGCGACCCGCCGCGGCTGACGATGCCGATCAGCCGCTTGCGGACGTACGGGAGATGCGCCCGCAGCACGCCGGCGTGAATCGTGAAGTAGTCCACCCCCTGCTTCGCCTGCTTCTCCAGCTCCTTGAGGATCAGGTCATACGTCAGGTCCTCGATCGACCGCCCGATGATCATCGAATAAATCGGCACCGTCCCGATCGGCACGGTCGATTCGCGGATGATCGCCTCGCGGCAGGCATCGAGATCCCCGCCAGTGGAGAGGTCCATCACGGTGTCGGCGCCCCAGCGTTCGGCCCACTGGAGCTTCTCGACTTCCTCCTCGGTGCCGCTGGAAACCGGGGAGGCGCCCATGTTGGCGTTGACCTTGGTGAGGCTGGCGCGGCCGATGCACATCGGCTCGAGCTTGTACGAGAGGTGTACCTTGTTGGCGGGGATGATCATGCGACCGGCGGCGACCTCGGCCCGGATCTGCTCGGCCGAGAGGTGCGGCTCGCGCAGCGCGACGCGCTTGGCCTCGGCCGATACGCCGCCGGCGCGGGCCTCTTCCAGTTGGGTACGGCATTCGGCGTCACTGGGCTTGGCGAAATCCATCGCGGTGATCGGTGACAGGTCGGGCATGCCGGGCGTGTCCGGGCTGGAAAAGGTCCAGGGCGTACCGACGCGGCCTTTGTTGGCGAAGCTTCCCGGCGTGGTCCCCTGGCGGTCGGTGGAGGGGTCATCGCCCAGCGGGGGCAATACGTAGGACCGATCGAACGTCCGATGGTGGGCGGACATGGTCAACTCCTTCAAAGTTGTCGCGTGGGGAAGCGGCGCGAGTCGCGGCGGAGGTTTGGACGAAACGCCGTGGTGCGCGCGAGGCCCGACATTCGCTCGCTTCCCTACGCCGGTATCAGCCGGATCAGGTTCAATGGGTGTGTCTCAGATCGGCCGGTCCGTCCGGCCGATCACCCCAAGCGAACGACAAAAGCCTAGCGGCGGCGACGGTGTGCGGCAAGGGGGCGAGGATCGCATGACGCGCACCGACCGGCCGGCGATGATCAGCGCCGCAGGCGTTCGCCTGCGGTTCCGATTGTGAAGGTTGCGCTAAGATTTGTCGCCGGGGGGTCTGTGGCTTGCGTGGGGGTTGGCGCGTCTTACAATCCGGCTTCACTCATCCGTAACGCAGTCTTAACTTTCGTCCGGGAGCCGACCGCCATGTTCAACCTTCTCCCCAAGGACACGGTCTTCTTCGACCTGTTCGAGGGTCTCGCCACCCATGCCGTCTCCTGCGCCGAGCACCTCCGGCGGCTGGCCGCCACATTCCCCAGCATCGAGGGGGAGGTGCAGCGCATCCGCCAGGAGGAGCACCAGGCCGACGACCTGGCGCACACCGCCCTGGACCGCCTGGACCGAACCTTTATCACCCCCTTCGACCGCGAGGACATCCATACCCTGGTGAACGAGCTCGACAATGTGATCGACATGGTCGATGCGCTGGCGAAGCGGTTCACGCTCTACAACGTGAAGAGCATGGAGCCGCTGTTCGTCAAGCAGTGCGAGGTGCTGGTGCGGGCGACGGTGACGCTGAGCGAGGCCGTTCACCGGTTGCGCAAGAGCCGCAAGCTGTCGGAACTTTCGGAGAAACTGATCGAGATCCACCGCCTGGAGAGCGAGGGGGACGACAACCACCACGCGGCGATCAGCAAGCTCTACAGCGGGTCGGTCGAGCCGCTGGAAGTGATGAAGTGGAAGGAGTTCTACGACTACGTCGAGAACGCGATCGACGGGTGTGAGGACGTGGGGAACACGCTCGAACGGATCGTGTTGAAGAATGGATAAAAAGGGGAAAGTCCTGAGTGCTGAGTCCTGAGTCCTCCAGCGAAGGGTGCCGGGGCCCGTCACTCAGGACTCGACACTCAGAGGACTGACTATTCCTGCCATGTTCACGTCATTTCTTGCCGCCGCCGCGACGGAACCGGTGACCCGCCACGCCGCCTCGGGCGGCGTGTTGTACCTGGTCATCTTCATCATCTTCGTCGCGCTGGTCTTCGATTTTCTCAACGGCTTTCACGACGCCGCCAACGCGATCGCCACGATCGTCTCAACGCGCGTGCTTTCCCCGACGCAGGCGGTGATCTGGGCGGCGATGTTCGAGTTCGGGGCCGCCTTCCTGTTCGGCACCCACGTCGCCGGCACGGTCGGCGAGAAACTGGTCGATCCGCGCTTCGTTGACATCTACGTGGTCTTCGGCGGCCTGCTGGGTGCGATTACCTGGAACCTGACCACCTGGTGGCTGGCGCTTCCGACGAGCTCGTCGCACGCGCTGTTCAGCGGCATGGCCGGCGCGGCGATCGCCAAGAGCGGCATCCAGGTCATCCTGTTCAAGGGGTGGGTTCCGCTGCTGGCGTTCATCATCTTCTCGCCGGTGATCGGGTTCATTCTCGGCACGGCGCTGATGACCTCGATGGCGTGGATTTTCCGCCGGCAGCACCCGTTCAGGGTCGAGAGCTGGTTCCGGCGTTTTCAATTGGCCTCGTCGGCGGTGTACTGCCTGGGGCACGGGGGCAATGACGCCCAGAAGACGATGGGAATCATCGTGTTGTTGCTGTCGGCGGCGGGCCTGCGGCACTGGGCGACGCCCGACCCGCACTCGTGGGCGAACTCGTTCAACCTGTTCAGCCATCAGCATTCGGTCGCGTGGTGGGTGATCCTCTCGTGCAACGGTGCGATCGCGCTGGGGGTCCTGTGCGGCGGGTGGCGAATCGTGAAGACGATGGGGTCCGGCATCACCCGTCTCCAGCCGATCGGCGGGTTCTGCGCCGAGACGGCGGCGGCGACGACGATCATCTCGGCCACGCGCTTCGGCATCCCGATCTCGACGACGCACGCGATCACCGGGGCGATCCTGGGCGTGGGCACGACCAAGGGCGTGCGATCGGTGCGCTGGATCTGGGGGCAGCGGATCGTGACCGCGTGGATCCTGACCATCCCCTGTTCGGCGTTCGTGGGGGCGCTCACCTACCTGGTGATC
This sequence comes from Tepidisphaeraceae bacterium, assembly GCA_036558265.1. Classification (GTDB taxonomy): domain Bacteria; phylum Planctomycetota; class Phycisphaerae; order Tepidisphaerales; family Tepidisphaeraceae; genus RYN-433. The sequence continues at coordinate 3,509 of DATBFY010000636.1, forward strand.
CACGCGGGGATCGAGCCGTTTTTCAAATAAGGATGACGGTTGAAGGCAGAAGGATGAATCGGATCACGGCGGGGGATAGGATTTGCAGGGCATGATCGGTATGCCCAATCTTCGTCATCGTGTTTGCATCTTCGGGCCGGTGAGGTGGGCGTGAACGTTCGTGTCGCCGAGCCTCTTCTTTCGCGCGCCTTCCGATGTTTCGGTTGGAAGCTGCTGTTGCTGGTCGTGCTGCCGCCGCTGTTCGAGTGCTGCTACGTGCTGCCGCAGCTCGCGCCGGTTTTCAACGAACCGTATCAGATGGGGCTGACGTGGGTGGACCGCGTGGTGCCGTTCGAGCCCGCATGGGTGGGAGCGTACCTGTCGGTTTATCTGATGGTGCCGCTGGCGCCGCTCTTCGCGACGACGCGCGGGCAACTCTGGCGCTACACGCTGGGGATGGCGGTGATGTTCGTCGGTGCGGGGGTGTTCTTCTTCTGCTGTCCGGTGGCGTACCCGCGGCCGCCACGACCTGCGGGCGCCCCGGGATTGTACCTGCTGATCACCAGCATCGATAAGCCGCTGAACGCGATGCCGTCGCTGCACGCGGGGATGGCGGCGTATACCCTTCTGTACGCGCGGCGGATCCTGGCAGACCTGCCGCCGCGGCAACTGCGGGCGTTGCTGGCGTTCGGATGGGTCTGGACGGCCGTCATTTTCTACGCGACGCTGGCGACCAAGCAGCATTACCTCTTGGACCTGCCGGCGGGAATGGTGCTGGCGTGGGTGGGAGATCGCGTGGCCTGGCGGGTGGGGCGATCGCGCGGCAGCGCGGCAGTTGACCTCAACCGATTTGTCCGGGCCGCGGACGATCGTTAGACTCCCATTCCCGTGTCGTGTTCACATCACCTGTTTGTCCCGAGGGTGAGCTTTATCATGATTCGCAAATCGATCTCGCTGATTCTGGCGTTGGGATTCGTTGCACTGGTCAGGTCCGGATTGCTTGCCGCTGAAGTTGGCAAACCCGCAATGTCGGACAACCCGACGCCAAACTGGGTCTGGTCCTCCGCGAAGGCCGGCGAGGACGAGGTTCTCTACTTCCGCAAGAGCTTCGAGCTGCCGAACGACGCCCAAGCCCTCAAGGGGCTCAAGGCGCAGTTCTGGGGCTCGTGCGATAACGTGCTGGCGCTCAACATCAACGGCCAGTTCATCGGGTTCAGCACGGAGTGGACCCAGCCGGTCTATCACGACCTGACGACATACCTGCGGCCGGGCAAGAACGTGATCGCGATCAAGGCGACCAACCAGGGGAGCTTCGCCGGCCTGATCGCGCGATTGATGCTAACCGGTCCGGGGACGGCCCGCCGATCGATCGTGACGGATGACTCGTGGCGGTGGCTGGACGTCTCGACCGTGGACAAGAACGACCCCTTGAACAAGGCCGTCGTCGCGATCGATTACGACGATTCGAAGTGGAAGCCCTCGCATGTGCTCGGCAAGCTCGGCATCGCCCCGTGGGGCATGCTGGAGGGGGGCGACGGCCGGCCGATCGTCGCCACGCCCGCCGACACGCTGCAACTGCTCCCGGGCTTCAAGGCCGACTTGCTCTATACCATCCCCAAGACGACGCAGGGGTCATGGGTGGCGATGTGCGTCGATCCCAAGGGCAGGTTGATTACGTCCGACCAGACCGGCTATCTCTATCGCGTGACCGTCGGCGCAACGGCCGCCGACACGAAAGTCGAGCGGATCAACCAGCCGATCGGCCACGCGCAAGGATTGCTGTGCGCGTTCGACGCCCTTTACGTGGTCGTGAACGGTGCCGGCATACAGGGACATGGCTCCGGGCTCTATCGCCTGACCGACACGGATGGGGATGACCAATACGACAAGCTCGAGACGCTGGCGCGGATCGACGGCGCCGGCGAGCACGGCCCGCACGCGATTCGACTCGGGCCGGACGGGAAATCGCTCTATTTGGTGGCCGGGAATTTCACGAAGGTGCCCCAACCGCTCAATCCCAACTCGCCCCATCGCAATTTCGCGGAGGATCATCTCCTGATCCGCAACCCCGACGGTGGCGGGCACGACCCGAACATCTTCGCCCCGGGCGGATGGCTGGCGAAGACCGACAAAGATGCGAAGGAGTGGACGCTCGTCTGCGCCGGCATGCGCAACACCTACGACTTCGCCTTCAACGCCGACGGCGAGATCCTCAACTACGACTCCGACATGGAGTGGGACACCGGCACGCCCTGGTATCGTCCGATCCGCGTGCTGCACCTGGTGAGCGGGGGCGAGTACGGCTGGCGGAACGGGACGGGGAAGTGGCCTGCATATTATCCCGATTCGCTCGGCGCGGTCGTCAATACCGGCATGGGCTCGCCCGTGGGCGTGACCTTCGGGTATGGGACAAAGTTCCCAGCCAAATACCAGCAGGCGTTCTTCATCGAAGACTGGGCTTACGGGAAGATCTACGCCGTGCACCTGACGCCCAGCGGATCGAGCTACACCGGCACGTTCGAGACGTTCGTCGCGGGCAAGGGGTTCCCGGTGACCGACATCGTGGTCGGCAAGGACGGGACTCTCTACGTCACGACCGGCGGGCGCGGGACGCAATCGGGACTGTATCGCATCTCGTACGTGGGCAACGAGCCGACCTCGCCGGTCACGCCGACGAGCGACCCCGCCAGCGCGAAAGCGCGCGAGGAACGGCACCGCCTGGAATCCTTCCATGGCCGGATGGATCCCGCCGCGATTTCCGCCGCCCTGCCGTACCTCAACAGCACCGACCGCAATCTCCGCTACGCCGCCCGCATTGCGCTGGAGTGGCAACCGATCGAATCGTGGAAGGACCAAGTGCTGGCGGAGAAACGCCCCACCGCGCTGATCAACGGCATGGTCGGCCTGATCCGCGCCGACACGCGCGTGATCAAGCCCGCCCCCTCGACGACCGAGCCGAGCACCTATCAGATCCTTGATCCCGCCCTGCAGCCGAAGATCATCGAGGGACTCAACCGGCTCAACCTCAAGTCGCTGACCGAGGAACAGTTGCTCGAGGCGACGCGGGCGTATGGCCTGGCGTTCATCCGCCTGGGCAAACCCGACGCGGCCACGGCCAAAGCGATCGCGGCGCGATTCGATCCGCTCTTCCCCTCCCAGAGCATCTTCGTCAACCGGGAAGTCGCTCAATTGCTGGTCTACCTGCAATCCCCCGGCATCATCAGCAAGTGCATGGAGCAACTCGCCAAGTCGCAAACGCAGGAAGATCAGCTTTACTACTGCCTGATCCTGCGGAACCTGCCCGCGTCCACCGGCTGGACGCTTGAGCAGCGCCGGGCGTACTTCTCGTTCATCAATTTCGCCCAAGCCAACTACAAGGGAGGCGCGAGTTTCCGCAAGTTCCTCAGCCGCATCCGCGAGGATGCGACCAAGACGTTGAGCGACGAAGAGCTCAAGCGGCTCGATGATGTGCTCAAGGGCGAGACGGCCGTCGCGCTGGTGAAGGACACCAAGCCGCGCCAGTTCGTCCGCAACTGGGCCACGTCGGACCTCGTGCCGGAGATCGACCAGGCGACGCACGGCCGCAACTACACCAACGGCAAGGCCGTCTTCGAATCCGCCCAGTGCGCCGCCTGCCATCGCTTCGCCAACGAGGGCGGCTCGACCGGGCCGGACCTGTCGGGTGTCGGCAACCGATTCTCGCCCGCCGACGTGCTCGAATCGATCCTGCTGCCGTCAAAGGTGATCTCCGACCAGTATCAGACAACCGTGATCAATAGCAAGGACGGCGACACGAACGTTGGCCGCATCGCTCAGGAGGACGATCGGAAAATCCTCCTCCAGACGAATCCGCTCTCGACTGACACGATCGAGATCGCGAAGAAGGACGTCAAATCGCGCGGCCTGTCGAAGGTCTCGATGATGCCCCAGGGGCTGGTGGACTACTTCGAGAAGGACGACATCCTCGACCTGGTCGCCTACCTGCGATCGGGCGGGGACGCGAAGGACAAGGCGTTTGCAAAGTGACGTGTTCGGGCTAATCCGCCAGCACCAGCGGCGTGATGCCGCGTTGGAGGAGGATCGCGCCGCCATGCCCGGGCGCGATTCGGCGCGGGGCGTTGAGCCGCTGCGGGATCACGTTCCCCGCCGGTCCAGCGATCACCGGGTTCACCCCGCCGACGAACCCGCCGGGGAGTTGAACGATGCCGCCCCCGCCCCCGGGGCCCGCCTGGAACTGGAAGGTGAACAGGTTGAGCAATTGCGAGTTCGACGGCCGCATCGTCATCGTGACGTACTTGCGGTCCGCCGACACCGTCGCCTGCACGTCGTTGATCACGCCCGAATTGACGACGCCGATCTCCGGCTCGAACGCCATGGCGCCGCCCCCGACGACGGGCACGCCGATCACCTGCCCCCGTGCCAGGAAAGCAGACATCGCAAGAACGGCAATCGCGAGCAGGCCCGATCGAACGTTCATGGTGAAACCTCCGCGGGTGTGGAATTCACAGGATTGTAGTTGAGGCGGCAACTTCAGACAATTCAAATCGCTGGATCAGCCCGCCCGGCGCGCCCGGTTTGCGTCCTGTTCGCCCGACGATTAATTTGGGCGTTCAACTGGTCGACCGATGGCCCAGGATCGTGCACAACCGCCCGCCCAGAGGTGACATGCATGCCGGACAACGCGCGCAAGATCGCCCTCATCACCGGCATCACCGGCCAGGACGGCTCGTACCTGGCCGAGCTGCTCCTCGACAAGGGCTACCTCGTCCACGGGATCGTGCGGCGCTCGAGCTCGTTTAATACGGAGCGGATCGAGCACCTCTATCGCGACCCCCATCACCCCGACGCGCGCCTGTTCCTCCACTACGGCGACCTGGTGGACGGCACCGGCCTGCGCGAGATCCTCACCCGCGTGCAGCCCGACGAGCTCTACAACCTCGGGGCCCAGAGCCACGTGCGCGTCAGCTTCGACCAGCCGGTCTACACCGTCCAGGCCGACGCCCTGGGCACCATGAACCTCCTCGAGGCCATCCGCGACACCGGCAAGCCCGTCCGCTTCTACCAGGCCAGCAGCAGCGAGATGTACGGCAAGGTCGTCGAGACCCCCCAGACCGAGCGGACCCCCTTCTACCCCCGCAGCCCCTACGCCTGCGCCAAGGTCTACAGCCACTGGCAGACGGTCAACTACCGCGAGGCCTACGGCCTGTTCGCCTGCAACGGGATCCTCTTCAACCACGAGTCCCCCCGCCGCGGCGAGACCTTCGTCACCCGCAAGATCACCCGCGCCGCCACGCGGATCAAGGAGGGCCTGCAGGACAAGCTGTACCTGGGGAACCTCGACGCCAAGCGCGACTGGGGTTTCGCCGGCGACTACGTCCAGGCGATGTGGCTCATGCTCCAGCAGGACAAGCCCGATGACTACGTCGTGGCCACGGGCCAGACCCACAGCGTCCGCGAGTTCCTGGACGAGGTCTTCGGCCTCCTGGAGCTCGACTGGCACAAGCACGTCGAGATCGACCCGCGCTACTTCCGGCCCAGCGAGGTGGACCTGCTGCTGGGCGACGCCGCCAAGGCCCGGCGGGTTTTGGGCTGGGCGCCTCAGGTCACCTTCAAGGGCCTGGCGAAGATGATGACGACGGCGGACTGGGAACTTGCGAGGCGCGAGCGCGTCGTCGCCGATCACGATGCGAAAGGGAGCGTCGTCAACCGCCCATGAGCACCGCCAGCACGATCGGCAAGGGCGACCGCATCGCCGTCACCGGCGGCGGGGGCTTCCTGGGCGGCTTTGTCCGCGAGGAACTGGCCGGCCGCGGCTACACCGACGTGGTGAGCATCCGCCGCAAGGAATATGACCTGACGCGCGAGGCGGACGTCGAGCGGTTCTACGCCACGGTCCGCCCGGCGGTCGTCCTGCACCTGGCGGCGGAGGTCGGCGGGATCGGGGCCAACCGCGACAACCCCGGCCGCTACTTCTTCGCCAACCTGGCGATGGGCCTGCACCTGATCGAGGGGGCCCGCAGGCACGGCGTGAGGAAGTTCGTCCAGACCGGCACGATCTGCGCCTACCCGAAGTTCACGCCCGTGCCGTTCAAGGAGGCTGACCTGTGGGACGGCTACCCGGAGGAGACCAACGCCCCCTACGGGATCGCCAAGAAGTCGCTGCTGGTCATGTGCCAGGGCTACCGCCAGCAGTACGGGCTGAACGCGATCTACCTGCTGCCGGTCAACCTCTACGGCCCGCGCGACAACTTTGACCTGGCGACCAGCCACATCATCCCGGCGATCGTCCGCAAGTGCGTGGAGGCCAAAGAGCGGGCCGACCGCGAGATCGTCGCCTGGGGGAGCGGCAACGTCTCGCGCGAGTTCCTTTATGTGGCCGACTGTGCCGAGGGACTGGTCAGCGCGATGGAGCGTTACGACGACCCCGAGCCGATGAACCTGGGCAACGGAACGGAGGTGACGATCCGCCAGGCGGTCGAGACGATCGCGCGGCTGGTGGGCTTCGCGGGGCGGATCGCCTGGGACACCAGCAAGCCCGATGGCCAGCCCCGCCGCTGCCTGGACGTCAGCCGCGCGCGGGATCGGATCGGGTTCGTCGCCCGCACGGGCTTTGAGGACGGGCTGCGCAGGACGATCGACTGGTTTCTTAAGCACCGCAGCGAAGCAAGGTTATAGGTCCTCGCGG
>DATBFY010000637.1:0-6168 GCA_036558265.1 Tepidisphaeraceae bacterium
CTCCATCCTCCATCCTCCATCCTCCATCCTCGTCTTCCACCCTCCGCCGCTGGACCGGCCCCGTGCTCTGGACCCTTCTCCTCCTCGCCGGCATCCCGTTCGCGCGGCGGACCGGCTTCAACCCAAGCCTCCTGGAATTGCAGGCGACCAAGCTCGAATCGGTGCGACTCATCCGCAAGCTCCAGACGTGGAGTGCCGTCGTGCTCTCCAACGACCTGGACGCCCTTCGCTCGGCCCGCGATGCCCTGAAGCCGGCCCCCACCGTCGCCCGGCTCGAAAGCGTCCTGACCGCCTACGACAACTACCACGCCCTCACCCGGGAAATCCCGCCCCTGCCATCGATCAACTGGACGCCCCCCGCAGCCATTCAGCCCAACGCAGTTCTCCAACTGGCGAACAAAGCCGACGCCCTGGCCGCCCACTTCCAGGCCGCCCCGGGTAGATCGGCCCCCTGCGCCGAAGCCGCGGCCGCGATACGCGAGTTCGCCACCACGTTCAGAAAGGTCGATCCGGCCAATGCCGCCGCGCGCCTTTCCGCCTGGCAGGTCGCGTTCGTCGCCGAGTTAAAGCGGATGCTGGCCCAGTTCCAACCCGCCGGCCCGCCGGACCTGGCTAAGGTTCCAACAGAGCTGCGTAACCACTTCGTCAGCCCCGACGGCACCTACGCCCTCTACGTCTGGCCCAAACAGGATCTATGGCAGATCGTAAACAAAAAGCAGGAGAACCTGTCGCGTTTCGTCAGGGATGTCGAAGCGCGGACCAAGCCGTTGCCGCAGTTGGGGACGCTGACCCTGACCGGCATTGCCCACAACATCTATCACTCGACCTCAGCGATCCGCCGATCGTTCTATCGGGCGACGTTCTACGCCCTGGGGCTGATCCTGCTGTTGGTGTGGATCGACCTGAGGCGGGTATCTCACACGCTGCTGGCCGTCTCCGTGCTGGGATTGGGCCTGCCGATGCTGGTCGCGCTCATGGGGCTCCTGGGCGTGGACTGGAACTTCGCCAACTTCTTCGGGTTGCCGATCCTGATCGGCGCCGGCCACGAGTACGGCGTGTTCCTCGTACACCGCTATCGGGAGAGCCTTCGGGACCGTCACCGGACGTGGGGACGGTGGGACGTCGCCGACGGGGCCCTGCTCCTGTGCGCCTTCATCACCAGCAGCAGTTTCGGCTTCTTCTTCCTCCTGGCCCATCATCGGGGATTGCGGAGCCTGGGGTTGGTCATGGCCCTCGGAACCGCTTGCATCTACCTGGCGAGCGTGGCGGCGGTTCGGCCAGTCCTCAAATGGCGCCTGGCGAAGGCGCAACTCAGGGAATGCGCGGGGCCGATTGAGGAAATCGGCAAGCCATCGAATAACGGTTGACCGGCTTTTCACAGCGTGCTTGAATGGGGTTGCGACCGTTGGGTGACGAGTGAGCGCGGATCATTATCCCCGCTCGGTTTGGAGCTGATCGAACCTGCGAGTATGGCATCCCCCGCGTCCAATTCCGGCGTCCTCGCGCCCCCGGACGCCCCTGCGGCCCTGAGCCTGCTGCTCATCGACGACCACGACGACACGCGGGAAGGCCTCCGCCGCCTGCTCGGGCATCGCGGCTATCAGGTCCTGGCCGCCGGCACGTGCGCCGAGGCCCTCGCCCTGGCCGGCCGGATGTCAGCCGGGCGCCTCGACGTGATCATCTCCGACGTGGGACTGCCCGACGGGGACGGCGTCGAGCTCATGACGCTGATCAAGGCCCGCCACGGCTGCCGCTCGGTCGCCCTCACAGGCTTTGGCGACCAGGACGACCTGCGCCGCTACGCCCAGGCCGGCATCGACCACTGCCTGGTCAAGCCCATCGACCTGTCCGCCCTCATGTCCGCCCTGAACGCAATGGCGCGCGAACGGAGGATTTGATTGTCGTCGCGTCGAGATCAGCGAATCGGTCTCGCGCGCACGCTGGACGCCGTGACGGTCACAAACGATCCCGGCAAGCGTGAAAGCACGGTGGGCCACACCGACCGGGCATGGGCGACACGGTCAGTTTCGCGCGCAAGCGCGATTCGAATTAGCACCACGCCCGGGCAATCGATCGCGTGGACGAAGACGAGCTCGCCGAAATCCTTATCCGAAGTAATGACGACGCGCCCGTCATTGGCCGCCATTCGCAGCACGTCAACATCGGGCATGCGCAAGGTGACGCATCAAGGCAATCATGCCCCAGGTCCCGAATCATCGCGACCATTTCCACGCTGACATGTGCATCGGCGAGGAACTTCACGTCGTGCTCAGGAGCAACTCGTCCTGCCGAACGACCGCCAATGCGTACGCCAGCGCCGCCATCACATGATCGATGGTCAACGGGGGATGACTGCGGACGAGGTCTTCAGGCCGCGCCCCCTGGGCGAGTCGCTCGAGCACGAACTCGACGGTGATCCGCGTCCCGCGGAATATCGGCTTGCCGAGCATTACGCCCGGGACGCGCTCGATGTGTTGTTGCCAATCCATTCCCGAATTGTAGCACGTTTGTCCGGGATCATCACAACCCCAGCAACCGCGCCGGCCACTGCGTCGGCAGATCCTTCACCACAAACCGGTGCCGCCCCTCCAGCAAGTGCGACGCCACCGCGCCCGCCGCCAGATAACCGCTCCGCACCGCGCCCTCCATCGTGGCCGGCCAGCCGGTGCGCGTGTAATCCCCCGCCAGATACAGGTTGCCGATCCCGCCCGCCGGCGGCGCCTGTTGCGGACGCTTTCGATCGATCCCGGGCGCCGGCGAGAACGTGGCACGCTTCTCCACGACGATCACCCCGCGCTCCAGCCTGGCATCCCGGGCCGCCGGAAACGTCCGGCGGATCTGCTCCTCGAACGCGCCCAGAGCCACGTCTTTCGGCTTGCCCGCCCAGTCGCGGGCGGCGCTGATCACGCCGTGAACCGCCTTGCCCTCCCGGTCCTTGCGGAAGAGCCACTGCAGCGACCCATCGATCAGCGCCGCGTGCGAATCGGTCAGGATCGGTCGGTCGAACCACAGGTGCGCCCCCAGGATCGGCACGTCCTCCATCTCCTCCAGATGCGCGAAACGCACATCACGGGCGGCCAACTCATCCGGAATCCAGCGCCGGGCGGCGTGATAATTCATCGCGAGGATGACGGCGTCGGCCTCCAGCGATTCGCCGGATGTGAGATCAACACCCGTTACGCTGTTGCCGCGACACGCCAGCCGCGCGACGCGCGCGCCAAGCCGCACGTCGTTGATCGGCAAACGAGCATAAAGTTGGGAGAGAGGACAGTTGGGCAGGCCGATCAGGTAGCCGCCGGCATTGCCCAGCATCGCCTCCTGGAAGACCTGGATCGCGTAGGCGGCGCTGGCGAGTCGACTCTCCTCGTTGAGCGCGCTCACGAGGATCGGGTCGTAAAGCTTGCGCACCAGGCTGGGCGGCTGGTGGTGGCGGTCGAGCCAGTCACCGAACCAGACGTCCGCCAGGTGCTCGCGCCCGTCCCGGCCCAGGTGCATCATCTCGATCATCGCCCGCGCCAACGCCAGCCGCTCGCCCCACGACAGGACCCCGAAGCGCGCCATCGACGCCGACAGGTGCAGCGGCGCCGGCAGGTGGGTCGAGCCGTAGAGGTCGTGGCGCCGGCCCTGGCCATCCACAAAGTGCACCGTGCGCTCCCAGCGGATCAGGTGCGAGACGCCCAGGCGCTGGTAGAAGTCGATCAGGTTCGTGCAGCAGCCCAACAAGACGTGCTGGCAGTTGTCGAGCTCTTCGCCGCTCTGGGGCTCCTCGAACGAACCGGCGCGGCCGCCCAGCGATCGCCGGGCCTCGCACAGGGTGACCGCGACGCCGACCGACTCCAGCGCCACCGCCGCAGCCATGCCCGCCAGGCCCCCGCCGACGACAAGGGCGCGGGGGGCGGTCGCGGCCAGGGGCTTGGCGCCGTCGTTGGAGTTGGCAAATTTCATGGGCGTCGCCGCAAGGCCTTGTAGCCGATGCGGAGCTTCGCGAAGACGCTCAGCGAAACCCGCTGGCGCAGCACGCGGGAGGGCCGGCGGGCAATCTTGCGCAGAAGGCTGTGGTAAATCTCGGTCATCGCGACCAGCGTCGGGCGGCTGTCCGGGTCGATCAGCTCCTCCAGCGGCGCCGAGCGCCGGTAGTAGTCTTCCGCCCGGTCGATCTGACGCCGCATCATCTCCTCGAAGCGGCCATTGAGACTGCCGGCGCGAAGGTCGGCCAGGGAAAGGTTGGCGGCGGCGGTCTCGTCGAGCGGGAGATAGAACCGGCCCCGGCGGGCGTCCTCGCGAAGGTCGCGAAGAATGTTGGTGAGCTGGAATGCCAGTCCGCGCTCGACCGCCAGTCGCTCCGTCGCCGCGCCGCCACGGAATCCCCAGACGTAGATGCTCGCCAGCCCCACCACGCCCGCGACGCGGTAACAGTATTGCTCGAGCTGCTCGAAGGTGTGGAAAGCGATCGGACGAAGGTCCTGAAGCTGGCCGGCGATCACCTCGTCGAAGACCAGCGCCGGCACGCCGTGGCGGGCAACCATGTCGCGGAAGCCGGGCCACAGGTCCGCCGAGTGGCGCAGCGTCTCCGGCTCCGCCGGCGGCGCGGGGATCGCGTCGAGGTCGTCGTTCAGCGCAGCGTGCGTCGCCAGACGCCATTGTTCGAGGTCGGCGCCGCGCTGATCGAGCGGCCGCCCGTCCTCGTGGTCCGCGATGTCGTCCACCAGGCGCATCCAGGCGTACAGCGCGTACATGCTGGCCCGCTTCTCGGCGGGCAGCAGGCGCAGGCCGTAATAGAAGTTGCGGGCGTAGGTTTTCGTGACCTCTTCGCAATACGCCCGGGAGCGGTCGAGCGACGCGTCAATCGAACTGACCTGGTCGGGTTCGGTGGCATTCATCGGGCGCTACCCCCCTGCTCACGTCGAGAGAACTTCTGAAGGATCGCCGCCGTCAGGGCGCGGATGATCAGCCGGCCTTTCTGAAGCTTGCTGAGCCTGGGTCGGCTCGTGAGCGTGTCGTAGTCCTGGCGCTCGATGGCGCCCAGGATCGCCCGGCCACCCCGGCTGAACAGCGAGATCTGCCGCCGGTAAACCGGCGCAAGCAGCGGCAACAGCGCGTCCCCCTCCTCAAACATCCGTGTCGTGCGTGCGACCTCGAACCGCATCAATCGGCCGAAACTGTCGTCGAACCGGCCGGCGGCAATCTGATCCTCGCTCACGCCGAATCGCGACATCGATTCCCGCGGAATATAGATACGATTGCGATCCACGTAATCTCGACGAACATCCTGCCAGAAGTTCGTCAGTTGCAGCGCCGTGCAGGTCCGATCCGAAAGCCTCTGCCGCTCCGCATCCCGGTAGCCGCACATGTAAAGGACCAGCCGCCCAACCGGGTCGGCGCTGCGACGGCAGTAAGCGACGAGCTGATCGAAGGTGTCGTACCGGTTGACCGTCTGGTCCTGCTCGAAGGCGTCGATTAGGTCCAGGAACGGCTGGATCGGAATTTCGTGCCGCCCGATCGTCCCCTTGAGCGCGACGAAGACGGCCGTCTGCACATCGCCGGCATACGCCGCCCGAAGCTGATCGCGAAAATTACCAAGGTATTCGACGGCCACGCCCGGATCCCCCACCTCGTCCCCCAGGTCGTCCGCGATCCGGCAGAACGCATACACGTTGCAGAAATCCTGTCGCAAATGCCGGGGCAGCAGCCGCGTCACGACGCTGAAGTTCTCATAGTGCGAATGAGCCAGCGCACGCGTGTACGCCTCCGCCTCGGAAAGGTCCCCAACAGGCGCAAAGGCCGCCCGGACGGTGTCCGGAAGGGGGCCAGCGGAGACAGGCTGGGTATTGGGAATCACGAGCCGCGTCATCTCAGGTGCCGAGCCCGCGGATGGTACAGGTCGCGCGCGGAGAAGGCAAAGCAACCAACCCCGCCACACCCGCGCCCGTGCAAAAATCCAAATCCCCTTGACTTTATGTTAGGTATCCGTTCTGCTCCTGACAGTCCAAACCGAAAGGGGAACTCTCATGTCCAGCATCGCCTTCCCGCCCGACGACACCACCAGTTCTCTCCGCGCGCCCACCACGGCAACGGACCACGGACAACTGACGTCGATCAACCCGATCGCACCCGGGAGCAGCGTTCCGCAATTGGCTTGGGTCTGGAGCCCTTTTCAAGCGCCGGTGA
>DATBFY010000638.1:0-3670 GCA_036558265.1 Tepidisphaeraceae bacterium
CATTGTTTGCGACATGCGCGAGTGCCTCGAACCGATGAACCGGTGCCTTAACCGACGGGCTCCGGAAGTACTCACCCCCTAGTGCGAAGATGGGTACTTTTTTTCTCAGCACCGCAGCGGAGGCAGGTATTGCGATGGACCCCGTTCCGAACCCGGGCACGACGGCCGTTCGGCCCGACATCCCTTTCGGAGCCTGGCGCGAGACCCGTGCAGAGCTGCATCATTATACTCAGATCGTCGGCAAGTATCGCCTTGTGCGGACGGATCGCGCGATTGCAGTGGGTCCAATGTCGGTGGCCGATTTCCACGAACAGCTCCTGGACCTCATTCGCGCTCTTGGAGGCACCCCGGGACTGCATGGTCGGCCGAATGAGATCGCCGACCGATCCCGTTCGCGCAGGATCGGCTGCAACGGCCCTACAACGCGCAAGCCGTGACGCTTTTCTTTCGCGCTCAAACGGTCGGTCGCCGAGGTCATCTCAGGCCTAGAGCGCGAGCAGCGGGGAAGGGAGGGGCACACGCTTGCCGAAGGGGGGCGCGTCGAATTCCTTGTGAGCTCCGCCGGGTTTGGCCATCTGTAGATGCTACACTTTGGACCGCTCGGCTTGTGCCCTACCGATGCCGTCCCCAGGCTAAGGCCACGCTCTTTTCGAGCACGCTGGGACAAGGGTCTGACAGCCTGTAATCTCTTCATATGCGAGGGACCGATCACAGAGCCTCTTTCGCTTGCCGCTCGATCGGCAGGACCTTGAGCGGCGTTGGCGCGAAATGTCGCCTGATCCGTCAATCTGTTACGGCATTCTCGCGAGGTCCTGCCAACAGGCGTTGCCAGACGGCCGTTGTGAGGAGTGTGCCCGATGAACGGCGCCGAACTGCTCGTAGCCGCGCTTGAGAATGAGGGCGTGCAGCAGATCTTCGGGGTCCCCGGCGAGGAGAACCTCCACCTCGTTGAGGCGCTGCGGCGCTCCGCCATCAAGCTCGTGGTGACCCGCCACGAGCAGGCGGCGGCCTTCATGGCGGCCACGCATGGACGACTGACGGGCCGAGCCGGGCTCTGCTTGTCCACGCTCGGCCCTGGCGCGCTCAATCTGACAACCGGCGCCGCCTACGCCTTGCTCGGCGCGATGCCCATGATCATGGTTACGGGCCAGAAGGGCGTTCTGAGCCACAAGCAAGCCAGGTTCCAGGTCGTGGACATTGTCTCAACCATGACACCGCTGACCAAGATGGCCCAGCAGATCGTCAGCCCGGCAACCATACCCTCGATCGTGCGGGAGGCATTCCGGGTTGCGCGGGAGGAGCGGCCGGGACCCGTCCATCTCGAGCTGCCGGAGGACATCGCGGCCGAGCCTGCGCCCTCGATGTCACCGGTGCCATCCCACCCGATCGACTGGCCCGTTGCATCCCAGGGTGCGGTGGATCGTGCGGCCGAGCTGGTACTCAAGGCAGATCGGCCCCTGGTGATGCTCGGCGCGGCTGCAAGCCGACCCCAGCTGGCCGAGCCTCTGTCAAGCTTCGTCAAGCGCCTGCAGATCCCCTTCTTCAACACGCAGATGGGCAAGGGCGCGGTCACCGGCGGGTCGGGGCTCTACATGGGCACTGCCGCGCTATCGGAGCGGGACTACGTGCATTGGGCGATCGACCGCGCCGACCTGATCATCGCCATAGGCCACGACACCGTCGAGAAGCCGCCATTCTTGATGGGGCGGAACGGCCCCACCATCCTGCACGTGGGCTATCTTCCGGCGACCGTCGAGGAGGTGTACTTCCCGCATGCGGAGCTGGTGGGCGATGTCGGTCCGAGCCTCGGGTTGCTTGCCGACCGTCTCGAGGGCAGGCTGCCCAAAGCTGGCACCCTTCTTGAGCTCCGCGGGAAGATCCTCAGCCGGATTACCGATCGATCAGAAGAGCGCCGCTATCCGCTGACGCCGCAGCGCATCGTGCATGACGTACGGCAGGTCATGCCGGAGGATGGTATCGTCTGCCTGGACAACGGCATGTACAAGATCTGGTTCGCCCGCAACTACCGCACCCATGTAGCGAACACGCTGCTGCTCGACAACGCGCTGGCGACGATGGGAGCGGGGCTGCCGTCGGCCATCGTTGCAGCAATGCTCAATCCCAAGCGGCGCGTGCTCGCGGTATGCGGCGACGGCGGGTTCATGATGAGCTCGCAGGAGCTGGAGACGGCGGTGCGCCTCAAGCTCGATCTCGTCGTGCTGATTCTGCAGGACGATGCCTATGGCATGATCCGCTGGAAGCAGGCGGTGGACGGACATCCGGACTTCGGCATGACATTCGGCAATCCCGACTTCGTCGCCTACGCCAGAGCCTACGGCATCAAAGGCAGCCGGGTGGAGAGCGCCGACGGCCTGGTGCCGACGCTCGAAGCCGCCTTTGCCGGCGGCGTTCAACTCGTCTGTGTTCCCGTCGATTATTCGGAGAACATGCGGGTATTGATAGACGAGTTGCGGGACGCAGCGATGCTGCCCGCGGACGGCTTGCCGGCGGGTGAGAGGCTATAGCCTCAGAGCTTGATCATGCGGAAAACCGCACCTCAAGCCTGGACTGTGTAAGCTGTAGCGGGCCCCAGCAACCTCGACACCCAAGAACCGCGCTCATGACCGCGTTGGCCACACGGCCCGAGAGCTTGTGGATCATCAAGTGATCGATTTGGCCGATGTTGCTTCGGCAGGAACGTAGACCTCGGTGCCTTTGAGGTATTCGGCCCATCCGGCGTCGTGTTTTAGGGCGCGCTGGTTCGGGCGCCCTTTCCCGTCCGGCTCCGACGCATCCATCGCCACAGCGTGCGCAGCGCCGGCTCGGTTCGAAGGTCGACGTCGCGGACCAGCTTGGCGCCGTCGCTGCGGCGTTCAAGCTCGATTTTTCGCGAGTGAAATGCCTCCAGCTCCGGCCGATGGCCCACGCTCAACAGGGTTGTCTCAGGACGATCGACGACCAGCTCCATCAGCTTGATCTGGCTCGCTGGATCAAGGGCCGCCGTCGCTTCGTCGAGCACTACGATGTCGGGGGTGTGGAGAAGGATGCGCGAGAATGCCAAGCGCTGTTTCTCGCCGCCAGACAGGGTCTGATCCCAGGGCCCCTCCTCGTCCAACTTGTCGGTCAGGTGGCCGAGGCCGACGCGCTTGAAAGCGTCTGCGACCTCCTCAAGGCTGTGGCCGTCGGGTGCATCCGGGTAGGTGGCAGCACGGCGCAGCGTGCCGACCGGTACGTAGGGGCGCTGCGGGAGCAGGAACATCTTGGCGCCGCTCTTGACCTCGATCGAGCCACCTCCCCACGGCCACAAACCGGCAATGGCGCGGACGAGAGTGCTCTTGCCGGTACCCGATTCGCCGGCAATCAGAATGCGCTCGCCGGGCTCGATCGCGACATCGGTTTCGCCGACGACGGCCGTCCCGTCGTCGAGCGTCACAGAGAGGTCCCTCAGCCGCAGTGCAGGACCATCGGCCTCGCGATTGACGGCAATGCGTCCCACGGCGTCGCCGAACTCTGCCTCCTCGAGCGCATCAAGAGAAACCATCAGCGATGCGGCCCGGCGCGCCGAGGCGGTCCAATCCGCGAGCTTGGGATAGTTGTCCACCAGCCAGTTGAAGGCACCCTGGACTATGGTGAAGGCCGACGCCGCTTGCATGACTTGCCCAAGGGACAT